>JACRKB010000164.1 GCA_016235545.1 Verrucomicrobiota bacterium
GACCGCGGCCGCTTCTACCGGATCACGAACCTTGCGGGTGACTTGCAGTCGCGTTCCGTGGCCAGCCAAAGAACGGGAACGGCGACTGCAATTCGCCGGCACGACATGAGCAAGCTGGACGCAAAATCCCTCGCCCGCGAAGTCGCCAGCCCTCTGCTCTGGCGTCGGCAGACGGCGCAACGGCTGCTCGTTGAACGTGGCGACACGTCCGTTGCCGCTGAGTTGCGCGAGGTGCTTTCCGCTTCCCGTGCCGGCGATTTGCAGTCGCCGCCTGCGAGAAGCGACGGCTCCAAAGCGGCGACTGCAACTCGCCGGCACGTTGAGCCAGCCGCACTCATAACCGCCTTGCGCACGCTCGACGGCCTCGGCGCGCTCACACCGGAAGATGTCCGTCCTTTCGTGAGCCACAGCGCCGACTCCGTCCGCGTCCACGCGCTGCAACTCGCCGACCGCTGGCTCGTCCAGCCCGAAGGCCGCGCGTTGCTCGCCACGACGCTCGCCGCCGCTGCAACCGAGCCAAGCCCGCGCGTTCAAATCCAGTTCGCCCTCAGCCTCGGCGAGTCCCGCGACCCGCGGGCCTTCGCGTTGCTCGCCCGTTTTGCGCGCGAGCGGCTCGGCGTGCGCTGGATGGACACGGCCATTCTTTCTTCGCTCCATCAACGCGGCGGCGAGATGCTTGTCGAGCTGCTCCGCGAGCCGGGCGGTTCGGCTCCGTTGCTCGAAGCATTGGCGAAATCCATCGCCGCCAGCCGCGACGAGGCCGAATTGGCCCGCGCCTTGAACCTGCTTGCAGCCGCCCGCCCCGAAACGCAGGCCACCGTCCTCGATGGCCTCGCCAAAGGCCGCAAGAACGCGCCGCGCAAGCCGCTCGCCGACAAGTCCGCCCGCGCAAGCCTTGCGAAGCTCGCCGCGAGCCCCGACGCCGCCGTGCGCACCGTGACCCGTGCGCTGGAAGACACCTTCGTCCTCGCCACAACCGAGGGCGAAACCTTCACCGGCCCCGCCGTGGCTGCCACCACCGAGGTGAGCGATGCGACCTTCCGCAAGTTCGTAGCCGCGCTCTCCGCGACCCGTGACGCGAAGCGCGGACACGAGGTCTTCAACCTCGCCTGCGCCACCTGCCACCGCATCGGGAAGGAGGGTCACAACTTCGGCCCCGACTTGCTGGGCGAACTCGGCGTGGCCGAGGAAACACTCGTGCGCCACATGCTCCTGCCCAACGAGCGCATCCGGCCGGGCTACGAAACGACCGTGGCCGTCACCCACGACGGCGCGTCCGTCGTCGGCCTGCTCAAGGACGATGGCGCGACCAGCCTCACGCTGGCCCAGCCCAACGGCGTGGAGCAGGTGCTCCTGCGCAAGGACGTGACTGGAGTGCGCCGCATCGCCGGCTCGCTCATGCCGTCCTTCGCCGAGGCGCTGACGCCCGCAGACCTCGCCAGTCTGTTGACATGGCTGCGCAGCAACCTCCGCGCGGACACTGGCGTGCGTGCGGTTTTGTTCGACGAGGAACCGGGCTTCGCCGCGTTGCTCAAGGAAGAGTCCGGCACCGCGACCATCGAGAGCACCGGCGCAGCCTTCGGCAAACTCTGCCTGCGCATTTCGCCGCCACAGCGCGCGGCGAAGCAGCTTCCCGGCTGGAACTACCGCGTCGTCGAGAAGCCCGCCGCGACGAATGAGTTTCGCTTTCTCCGCCTCACTTGGAAGTCGAGCGGCCCTGGCGTGATGGTGGAACTGGCGCGCTCCGGCCAGTGGCCCAAAGCTGAGGACCAAAACGGCCGCTACTACGCCGGCCGCAACACGACCCAATGGAAGGCCCGCCAGGCAAGCACCGCCGTGCCGCGCGAGTGGGACACCGTCACTCTCGACCTGTGGAAGGACATGGGAACCTTTACCCTGACCGGCCTCGCCCCGACCGCGATGGGCGGCGATGCGTGGTTCGACCGGATTGAACTCTTACGATGAACCGCCTGCTCCTTCTCTGCATTGTCGTGTTGGCCGCGGCTCCCTTGTCGCGTGCTGCCACGGCGCAGCCTAGCAGCCCAGCGCACTGGTCCTACCAGCCCGTCGTCCGCCCCGCGCTGCCCGCCGTAAAGAATTCTGCCTGGCCGCGCAACGACCTCGACCGCTTCATCCTCGCCAAGCTGGAAGCCAAAAGTCTTCAACCCTCGCCAGAAGCCGACCCACGCACGTTGATTCGCCGCCTATACTTCGACCTCCTCGGCCTCCCGCCGTCGCCCGAGGAGGTCGAGTGCTTCGTGCGCGAGTGTTCCCCAATCGGCAATCGGCAATCGGCAATCGGCAATCTCGTGGACAAACTCCTCGCCTCCCCGCACTACGGCGAACGCTGGGCGCGGCACTGGCTCGACATCGCGCACTACGCCGACACCCACGGCTTCGAGCGCGACCAGCTCCGCCCGAACGCCTGGCGTTACCGCGACTACGTCATCGCCGCGCTCAACACCGACAAGCCCTACGACCAGTTCCTCCGCGAGCAAATCGCCGGCGACGTGCTTGCTGAGAAGTTCCGAGTTCAAAGTTCTGAGTTCAAAGTTGACACTGGGTCACCGGCAGCGTCCGGACGAACCAACCCGGAACCCAAAACTCAGAACTCAGAACTGGTCGCGGCGACCGGCTTCCTCGCCGCCGGCCCGTGGGATTTCGTCGGCCAGGCCGAAACGAAGAGCGGCGTGTTGAACCGCGCCGCCCGCGCGGACGACCTCGACGACATGGTCACGCAGGTGCTCACCGCCTCAATGGGTGTGACCATCAACTGCGCCCGTTGCCACGACCACAAGCTCGACCCCATTTCGCAGCGCGAATACTACGGCCTCTGGGCGGTCTTCGCCGGCGTGAAGCGCGGCGACCGCGAGCTGGACCCCGCCGGCACCGCGCGGCGCGAAGCCGAGCGCCAGCAGCTTCAGACGCGGCTCCGTGAAATCACCACCGAACTCGGTCGGCTCACCGGTGAAGGTCTCGACCTCGCGGACATGGTCGGCGGCGGCAACGGTCGCGGCACGGGCACGAAGGGCGCGGGCCTCGACCTCCGCACCGGCAACGTCGTGAAGGACAAGCTCGGCTACCACCGCGACATCCAGGTCAACCGCCGACAAAAGCCTGAATGGACGGATGCGAATACTCCGAAGTTCGTGCAGTGGATTTTCCTTCCCGATGGCAAGTCGCCCGTGCAGCTCGCAAACCAGGTCACCGTCGGCAATCTCCCGCCCACCTCGGGCCACGCGTGGGACGCTATTCGCAACGGTCCGCTCAACGCACAAGTCTCGACCAAGCTCGACGGCGTGGACTTCGCCGCCGCCGGTCATTCGATTCTCGGCCTGCACGCCAACGCCGGCATCACGTTCGACCTCGCCGAGATTCGCAAGGCCAGCGGCTTCGCGAAGCTCCGCTTCACAGCACAAGTCGGCTTCGGCGCGGGGCCGACCGTCGCCGCGACGCGCGCAGACTTCAGCGTGTTCGCCGGCAAGGAGGTGCTCTTCCAAAAGCTCAAGCTGCGCAAAGACGAGTCCGTCCGCGTGGATGTGGCGCTGCCCGCTGCTGCCGAGACGCTCACGCTCATCGCCACCGACGGCGGCGACGGCATCGGCCACGACCTGCTCTTCCTCGGCGACGCGCGGCTCGCGCTCGACCGCGACTTGCAAGCCCTCGCCACCGCCGACCGCGCGCGCATCGAGTCTCTGCGCGCCGAGGAGAAACAGTTGACCGGCGCGCTCAACGCCAAGTCTGACCCTGAGAAGGTCTATGCCATCACGAGCATCGAGCCTGCCGTGGTGAAAGTCCTCCGGCGCGGCAATCCCGAAGACGCGCAGGAGGAAGTCAGCCCCGGTGCCCTCGCCTGCGTGAAGCACGCGCCCGCCAACTTCACCCGCGCCAAGACCGAGGGCGAGCGTCGTCTCGCGCTGGCCGAGTGGATTACGCATCCCGCCAACCCGCTCACGCGCCGCGTGCTCGTGAATCGGCTTTGGCATCACCACTTCGGCGTCGGCCTCGTGGACACGCCCAGCGACTTCGGCAAGGGCGGCGGCCTGCCCTCGCACCCCGAACTGCTCGACTGGCTGGCGGAGGAGTTCCTCGCGCGCGGTTGGTCGCTGAAGGCGATGCACCGGCTCATTTGCACGTCGGCTGCCTATCGGCAGCAGTCAGTGATTAGTAATCAGTGGTTAGTAATTAGTGGAGGCGGGCAGAACCCCAAGCGCACGACCGGAGAACTAAGCACAAGCTCACTAATTACTAATCACTCCTCCGCCCAACGCCTCGACGCCTCGAACCGTTTGCTCTGGCGCCAAAACCCCCGCCGCCTCGATGCCGAGTCCACGCGCGACGCCGTGCTCGCCGTCAGCGGCAAACTGAACCTCGCCGGCGGCGGCCCCGGCTGGCGCGACTTCAAATACACCGAGGCCTACGCGCCCATTTACCAATACGTCACCGCCGACACGCCGGAGCTGTGGCGGCGCAGCATCTACCGCTTCATTGTGCGCACCACGCCGCACCAGTTCCTGACCACGCTGGACTGCCCGAACCCGGCGAACCTCACCCCCGCGCGCACTGCCACGACCACCGCGTTGCAGGCCCTCGCGCTCTCGAACAACGAGTTCATGCTGCAACAAGCCCGCCACCTCGCCGCCCGTCTCGAACGCGAGGCCGGCGCGGACCCCGTCGCGCAAATCACCCGCGCCTTCCAACTCGCCTTCGCCCGGCCGCCCAGCGGACAGGAACTCGCCGCCGCACGTGACCTTGTCCGCACCGACGGCGTCTTCTCCCTGTGCCGCATGCTGCTCAACGCGAACGAATTTGTTTATTTGGACTAGGCCAGCCTCAATCAACCAAAGCTTCAACACGCATGAAACTCATCACCACCTCGGCACTCCTCACCGCGCTGCTCCTCCCGCTCGCCGCGACGGCGCAAAACACCAGCGGCCTGAAACAAGCCCTCACCTTTCACGCCTCGTTCGACAAGGGCCTCGACGCCGACTTCTCGCGCGGGGACAAGGCGTGTTTGCAGCGCACCAGCAAGGGCAACGTGCCCGCCGTGCTGAATGAGGAGCTCAAGCTCGTTTCCGACGGCGGGCGCTTCGGCGGCGGACTGCACTTCATGAAGAAGGGAGGCACGCAGCCGCGCTTCAAGGACGTGGGCGTGCTCAACTACAACGCGACGAACTGGAGTGCGAGCGTGTCGGTGTGGCTAAAGCTCGACCCGGACAAGGATTTGGCCTCGGGCTATTGCGACCCCGTGCAAATCGTGGGCGACGACACGAAGAAGGGATTCATCTTCATGGAGTGGTCCAAGGACGATATGCCGCGCCACTTCCGCTTCGCCATCCGCCCGCTGGAGCAGATTTGGAACCCCAACAAACTCGACTGGGCGAAGATGACCGACGCGCAGCGCCCGGCGGTGAACCTCCCGCGCGCGCCGTTCTCTCGCGAGGCGTGGACGCACGCGGTCTTCACGCTGGAGAACGTGAACGACAAGGCGAAGAAGCCCGTGGGCCGGCTCTACCTGAACGCCAAGCTCATGGGCAGCATCGAGAACTGGGACCTCACGCTCGGCTGGAATCCCGACGCCGTGCAGCTCGTGCTTGGCGCGTCCTACGTGGGCCATCTCGACGACCTCGCCGTCTTCAACCGCGCGTTGACCGACGCGGAGGTGAAGGTGCTCAATGGGCTGAAGAACGGAGCTCGCGAGCTGCACCCGTAGCCGCTCCGCCACATGAAACAAGTCATCGGCCTGCTGCTGCTCGCCCTCTGCCTCGCGCCTTGCGCCCGCGCCGAGGCACCGCCCAACATCGTCCTCATCCTCGCCGATGACCTCGGCTACTCGGATATTGGCTGCTTTGGCGCGAAGGACATTCGCACGCCGAACCTTGACCGGCTCGCGGCACAGGGCACGCGGTTCACGAGCTTCTACGTCGCCCAGGCGGTTTGCACTGCGAGCCGCGCGGCGCTGATGAGCGGCTGCTACCCGAATCGCGTCGGGCTGGCGGGCGCGCTGAATCACACGAGCCGCAACGGCATTCATCCCGACGAATGGCTGCTGCCCGAGATGCTCAAGGCGCGCGGCTACGCGACGATTTGCATCGGCAAATGGCACCTCGGCACCGTGCCCAGCCTGCGCGCGACGCGGCATGGCTTCGATGAGTGGTTCGGCATCCCCTACTCGAACGACAACTCGAAGTATCATCCTGTGCTCGCCGCCGAGATGCCGCCGCTGCCACTGCACGACGGCGACCGCGTCGTGGAACTCGACCCCGACCAGAGCCAGTTCACGCGGCGCTTCACCAAGCGCGCGGTGTCGTTCATCGAGCGCAACGCGAAGCAGCCGTTCTTCCTCTACCTCCCCCACGTCATGCCGCACGTGCCGATTTTTGCATCGGAGAAATTCAAGGGCCGCTCCAAGCGCGGGCTTTTCGGCGATGTCGTGGAGGAACTCGACTGGTCCGTCGGCGAAGTTCTCGCCGCGCTCGACCGGCTGAAGCTCGCGGACAAGACCATCGTGATTTTCTTTTCCGACAACGGGCCGTGGTTGAGCTACGGCGACCACGCGGGCACAGCACGGCCGTTCCGCGAGGGAAAGCTGACGGCGTTCGACGGCGGAATGCGCTCACCGTTGCTCGTGCGCTGGCCGGGCAAAGTTCCGGCGGGCCGCGTGAGCGAAACGCCGTGGATGGCGACTGACTGGCTGCCCACGCTGACGGAAATCGTCGGCGGAAAGCCGTCCACGCTGAAGATTGACGGCGCGAGCGCGAAGCCACTGTTGCTCGGCGAACCGGGCGCGAAGCCGACACACGAGGCGCTGTTCTTCTACGCCGGCGATGAATTGCACGCCGTCCGCAGCGGCGAGTGGAAGCTGCACTTCACGCACCCGTATCTCACCACGGCGGGCGAGCCGGGTCGCGGCGGCAAGCCCTCGAACTGGGGCAAGGGCACGCCGCGCGCCATCAACGACTCCAGCATGGACGCCATCGCGAGCCGTCACGGCCAGCGCGTCGAGCGGCTGGCGTTGTCGCTCTTCAACCTGAACTCCGACCCCGGCGAGACGAACAACGTCGCGGGGCGGCATCCGGAAGTCGTCGCGCATCTCTCGAAGTTTGCCGCTGACATGCGCGCCGACTTGGGCGATTCCCTCACCGGCGCGAAAGGCAACGGCCGCCGCGCGGCGGGACTTGAACAGCCAACTCCAGCTTCCAAATGAAAACTCCAATCCTGCTCAAACTTCGGATGCGTTCATTGCACTTCATCCTCGCCGCTCTGCTTCTGCTCGGCGCATTCGCTCACGCCGCGCCCGCGCAGCCGAACATCGTCATCATGCTCGTGGATGACATGGGCGTGATGGACACGTCGCTGCCGTTCCTCACGGACGACGCGGGCAAGCCGAAGCGGTATCCGCTCAACGATTATTACCGCACGCCGAACATGGAGCGGCTCGCGGCGGGCGGGATTCGTTTCAACAATTTTTGCGCCATGAGCGTGTGCTCGCCGACGCGCATTTCCATCATGACCGGCCAGAACGCCGCACGGCATCGCACGACGAACTGGATCAATCCCGACAACAACAACGCCGGTCCCAAAGGCCCGCCGGATTGGAATTGGCAAGGCTTGAAGAAGGGCGACGTGACGTTGCCACGTCTGATGCAGGCGGCGGGCTACCGCACCATACACGTCGGCAAGGGCCACTTCGGGCCGCGCGAGTTTGAGGGAGCGAATCCGCAGACCATCGGCTTCGACATCAACGTGGCCGGCGGTTCCATCGGCGCGCCGGGCAGCTACTACGGCAAGCAAAACTTCGGCAACGCGGTGGACGGGAAGGCCAAGAAGAAGGCGGGCAACGCCGTCCCTGGCCTGGAGAAGTATCACGGGCGGGACATCTTCCTCACCGAGGCTCTCACGCTCGAAGCCAACGCGCACGTCGCCGACGCGGTGAAGGCGGACAAACCCTTCTTCCTCTACTTCGCGACCTACGCCGTGCATGCGCCGTTCAACTCCGACCCTCGCTTCGCCGCGCACTACAAGGATTCCGGCAAGCCCGCGAATGCGCAGGCCTTCGCCACGCTCATCGAGGGCATGGACAAGGCGCTCGGCGACGTGCTCGACCATCTCGACAAGCTCGGCGTCGCGGAGAACACGCTGTTCCTTTTCCTCGGCGACAACGGCTCCGACGCGCCGCTCGGTCACGAGCACGCGGTCGCGTGTGCGGCGCCGTTGCGCGGCAGGAAGGGATCGCACTACGAAGGCGGCATGCGCGTGCCCTTCATCGCCGCGTGGGCCAAGCCAAATGCGGACAACGCGTTTCAGAAGCGCCTGCCCATCGCCGTCGGTGCCATCCAGAGCCAGCAGGCCGCGGTCTATGACATCTTCCCGACCATCCTCGCGCTTACGGGCAAGTCCGCGCCGGCGAATCATCCTGTGGATGGCGCGCGTCTCGACACACTGCTCACCGGCAAGCGTGACGCGAGCCGCGAGGAGATTTTCCTGATGCACTACCCGCACTCGCCGCATCGCACCGACTACTTCACCACTTACCGGAACGGCGATTGGAAAGTCATCTACCACTATTTCCCGACGGAGGTTTCGGAGAACTCGCACTACCAGCTCTACAATCTGAAAGCCGACCCGTTCGAGCAGAAGAATCTCGCCGCGAGCGAACCGAAGGAACTCCGCCGCCTCATGCAAGGCTTGATCGGCGGGCTTGAGAACCAGCACGCGGTTTATCCCGTGGACAAGGACAGCAAGCAACCGCTCAAGCCCAAGCTCCCATGAAACAGCTTCCGTTCCTCCTTTTCGCATTCGCCGGCGTGACGGTTTTTGCCGCGACGCCGAACATCGTGTTGCTCATGGGCGACGATCACGGCTGGGAGGAGACGGGCTACCACGGCCACCCGCACGTGAAGACGCCGGTGCTCGACGAGATCGCGGCGACGGGTCTGCGGCTCGACCGGTTTCACTCGGCGCATCCGAGCTGCTCGCCGACACGCGCGAGTTTTCTCACCGGGCGGCATCCGAACCGCATGGGCACGTTCGCGCCCGGCTGGTCGTTCCGGCCGGAGGAAATCACGATCGCGCACATTTTGCGGAAGGCGGGTTACCAGTGCGGGCATTTCGGCAAATGGCACGTCGGCGCGGTGAAGAAGGAATCGCCCGTCAGTCCCGGTGCGATGGGTTTCCACGAATGGCTCTCGCACGACAATTTCTTCGAGCTGAACCCCTCGCTCTCGCGCAACGGTGGCCCGCCCGAGGTCTTCAAAGGCGAAGGCTCCGAGCTGATCGTGCGCGAGGCGATCCAGTTCATCGACCGCGCGCGGGCGGAGAAGAAACCGTTCTTCACCGTCATCTGGTTCGGCTCGCCGCACGAGCCTTACAGCGGCCTGCCCGCCGACCTTGCGCTCTACGACGATCTGCCTGCGAAATACGCGACCAAGAATGTGAAGCTCACCTCCAACGAAACCGGCGCGCAGGTCACGCGGCCGCAGCGCGAGGTGTTGCGCGAACGCTACGCCGAGATCACCGCGATGGATCGCGCGATTGGGATGATGCGCAAGCATCTCGCCGCGCACGGGCTGCGGCAGGACACACTGCTCTTCTACTGCGGCGACAACGGCACCTCCGCCGACGCCTCGCTCGCGTCGCCGCACCGCGGCGTGAAGGGACAGGTCTATGAGGCCGGCACGCTCGTGCCCGGGCTGATCGAATGGCCCGCACGCATCAAGCAGCCGCGCGCCACCACCGTCCGCGCCACGACGAGCGACCTGCTGCCCACCCTTTGCGCGCTCACCGGCCAGCCGCTCCCGAACCGTCCGCTGGATGGCATTGATCTCACGCCGTTGCTCGACGGCAGGATTGCCGAGCGCCCGGTGCCGATTCAGATTTGGGAATACAACACGGCGCGCTTCAAAGACGCGAAGGCCGTGCCTTACCTCGACCCCGAATTGCAGAAGGGCACCACCCCCCTCGTTAAACTTGCCGACGGCAAGGCCACGCGTGATTTCTCCAACGTCCGCCACCCCGGCCAGATCACCGACGCGGATTACCTCGGCCCGCGAGCGATTATTGACGGCCGGTTCAAGCTCGTCATCCATGAGCCCAGGCAGGGCGAGCCGAAGCACGAGCTCTTCGATGTTGAGGCGGATCCTGCGGAGAGCACGAACTTGCTCCAGCAGCAGCCGGGGACTGCGGCGAAGCTGCAAACCAAGCTCCGCGACTGGCAAAGGTCCGTGCTGCAAAGCCTGCTCGGCAAAGATTACAAGAACTGAGTCCAACAAATATGCGCGCCACCCACGCTTCTGCCCTCATCTTGCTGACCGCCGCGGCTCTCCACGCCGCCGAGCCGGGCATCATTCACGAGACCTTCGGCGCCAGTTTCGACGCGAAGCGTTTCACGACGCCCATTCCGAACAAGAACACCGAGGTGCGCGATGGCGTGCTGTGGACGCATGGCTCCAGCGGCGGCAAGTATCCGCCGATGGTTTATCAGCCGGTCGAGGGGAAGGACCTCACCATTACATTTCGCTATCGCCATCTCGGCGAAGGCGGCTGGCTGTGGTTCTTCGTCGATGGCGACGACGGCTTCGGCAGCGTGGATCACATGCTGCGCGTGAAGCTGCTGCGCGACGGCGTGCAGCTTGAGGTGGATTCCCACTCGAAGGATGCGAATCATCCTCAGCGCCAAAAGACCGACCGCCCCGCCGATCCGATCAGCGGTGCGTATCGGCTGAACGAGTTCCTCGCGGTGGAGAAAGCCGACCTGACCCGCAACGCGTGGCACGAGGTCCGGCTCGTCTTTCAAGGCGAGCGCGTCACCGTGAGCCTCGACGGCAGGATTTGGAGCAAGACTCTCAGCCGGCCGTGCTTCAATGCCGCCAAGCGCAAACTGCTCTGGATGCAGAGCGGCGGAGAAAAAGGCATCGAGATCGACGACATCCTCGTCCAAGCCACGGCACCGAATCCCTGACATCATCATGAAACAACTCCCGACACTCATCGCGTTCCTCAGTCTCGCCATCGCCGCCCCGGTTTTTGCGCAGGGCGACAAACCGCTGTTGCACGAGCGCGCGCTGCCCGTCGTTGCCGCGCCGGACTTCAAAGAGCCGCTCGCGGCGACGTTCGCCGGCGTCAAAGGCAAATGGATTCCCAAGGAAGGCGTGCTCAGCATTGTCGATATTCCCGAGGAGAAGCACATCCCGGTGTTGCACCACAAGGTCGGGCTGGCCAGCGCGGTGATCGAGGCGGAGTTTCGTTTCGATGGGGCCGGCTCGTTTCTCGTAGGCTGCGATTCGGACAAGCACATCGGTCGCGTGGTCGTCAACGCCGCGGGCTTGAGCATCGCCGAGGATTCCGTGAAGCCGTCGCACACGATCGCCAAGCTGCCGCTGCCCATGAAGCCGGGCGAATGGCATCGCCTGCGCGTCGAGTGGAAGGGCGACCAGATGGCGGCGCGGCTTGATGGGAAAGAGCTAAGCGCGCAGCACCCTTTTCTCGCCACGCCCAAGTCGCGCAGTTGGCTCGCCGCCGGCCAGACCGTGAAAGTCCGCAACCTCAAGATCAGCGGGGAAACGACTGCGGCCAAACCCTGAGTGGATCACCCATCATGAAATTACCAGCCGCATTCCTCACTGCCATCCTCCTCGTTGCGGCCGGTGCCGCCGCTGAACCCGCGATTCTGTTGGAGGAGAAGTTTGACCGGGAACTTTCCAAGGAATGGTTCTGGGGCCTTGGCACGTGGACGGCGAAAGACGGGGTGCTGCGCGGTTACGAGTCCGGCGCGCGGCGGCATGGCCCCGTGAAGATGCGGAAACTTCCCCTGAAGGACGGCGTCGTGGAATGCGAGTTTCGTCTCGAAGGCAAGGCCACCTTCGCCGGCATCATCTTCAATGGCTCGCCGGAGCGCGGACACCTCGTCCACCTCGTCATGGGCAAGGACCGGCTCCGTGTCCTCGCGCATCCGACGAAGAATGAGACCGCTGAACTGCTCAACCAGCCCAACCCGCTCGCCGTGGGCGAATGGCATCGCGTGAAGATTGAGTTCAAAGGCCCGACCATCACCGCGACCGTGAATGGCAAGACCATCACCGCGAACAACCCCTGCATCGCAGAGGAAAAACTCACCTTCGGCCTCGGCGGCGACTCCGGCGGGCCGGCAGGCGAGAAGGCCGGCGCGTTGGAATTTCGGAAGCTGAAAATCAGCAGCCAGCCATGAGGCACGTCTTCGCCCTCCGCTCGGCCGGCGTCAGCAACCTCCGACAGCGCGCCGCCACGCGCCGCGATTTCCTCTGGCAACTCGGTGGCGGTCTCGGCGGTGTCGCCTTCACCACGCTGCTCGCGGAGCAACGTGTTCGTGCCGCCTCTTCCCAGACCCCAGACGCCAGACCCCATCCCCTCTCACCCAAGCCCGCGCCTTCCCCCGCCCGCGCCCGCGCCGTCATTCAAATCTTCTGCCCCGGCGGCCTCAGCCATGTGGACTCGTGGGATTGGAAGCCCGAGCTGGCGAAGCGCTCGGGCCAGCCCTTCGACCCGACGGGCAAGCTCCAGTTCTTCGCGTCGAAGCCTGGCAACTGCCAGGGCAGCTACTGGCCGTTCCGTCAGCACGGGCGTTGCGGCCGTTGGATGAGCGACCTCTTCCCGCGCCTCGCCGCGTGCGTGGATGACGTCGCGTTCATCCACTCGATGCAGAGCAAGTCAGCGCTTCACGGCCCGGCGATGTTCATGGCCAACAGCGGCTTCATCCTGCCCGGCTTTCCGAGCATGGGCGCGTGGGTCACCTACGGTCTCGGCAGCGAGAGCGAGAATCTCCCCGCGTTCGTCGTGCTGCCGGACCCGCGCGGCCTGCCGCCCGGCGGCGTCATCAACTGGGGCGCGGGCTTTCTCCCCGCCGTGCATCAAGGCACGACGCTCAACACGGACCCGGAACTGCCGCCCATCGCCGACTTGTTCCCGCCGAAGAACTTCGCCAGCATCACGCCGCAGGGCGAGGCGAGCGGACGCAACTTTCTCCAAACCCTGAACCGCCAGCACGCCGCCGCACGCGCGGGCAACACGGAACTCGACGCCCGCATCGCCGCCTACGAACTCGCCGCGCGCCTCCAACTCAGCGCGCCCGAAGTCACCGACCTGCGCGGCGAGTCCGACGCCACAAAACGCCTCTACGACCTCGCGGACGAGGACACCGGCCCGTTCGGTCGCCAATGCCTGCTCGCCCGCCGGCTGGTCGAGCGCGGCGTGCGCTTCGTGCAGATTTACTGCGGCGCGGAGAACACAACCGCCCGCAAAATCCGCCCCAACTGGGACAGCCACGAAGACCTCGTGCGCGACCACGGCTACTGGGGCCGTGTGCTCGACACCGGCGCTGCGGCGCTCCTGCATGACCTGAAGGCACGTGGCCTGCTGGACTCGACGCTCGTCATCTGCACCACGGAGTTCGGTCGCCAGCCCGGCGCGCAAGGCAAGGGCCGCGACCACAACCCCGGCGCTTTCACCGCGTGGCTCGCGGGCGGCGGCATCCGGGGCGGCACCAGCTACGGCACAACCGACGAACTGGGTTTCCAAGCCGCCGAGCATCCCACCTACAGCTACGACCTCCACGCCACCGCGCTCCACCTGCTCGGCGTGGACCACGAGCGGCTGAGCTTCTATCACAACGGCGTCCAACGTCGGCTCACCGACGTGCACGGGCACGTCATCCGGGAACTCCTCGCATGAAGACGCGCCTGCTTGGGCCGCTGCTTGTCCTGCTTCTTATGGCCTGTTGCGTGCGTGCTGAAGGTGAGAGGCCGCGGCCCATTGTCGGCGCCATCCGCTGGGATGGTTGGTATGGCGAGGGAGCTGTGGTGCGGGCCGTTGAACACTCGCTTGGGCAGCCCAAGTATCATTTCCGACTGCCCTGGTTCGCCCGCGTGATGGACGACGGCACAGTGCGCATCAACGGCGATTCGCAGGAAGTGATTGAGCGAGAGGTCGCCTACGCCGCTCAGTCAGGGCTGAACTACTGGGCGTTCGTCGATTACTGGAACGAGGCCCCCGCCTTGAGCATCGCGCTGAACCGTTACCTCTCCGCGAAGGACAAGCGGAGCGTCCGCTACTGCCTCGTGGAGGAAGGCGCGCGACTCGACAAGTTCGGCCGGGCGGGCTGGCCGCGACTCGTGGAGCATTTCCGAAACGGCGACTACCAGACCGTGCTTTCCGGTCGGCCGCTGCTGTTCGTGTTCGTGAAGCCGACGCGACTGACGAAGGCCGATTGGGATGAGTTGAAGCGCCAGACCGTCGCCGCTGGATTGCAGCCGCCCTATCTCGTGCTGATGGGTTGGAACCCCGAGCAGGATGCGAAGGCCGTGGTCGAGTTGGGGTTCGATGCCGTCTCGGCTTACGCACGCGGTGGCAGTTACAGCATGACACAGCCGAGTTACGCACAGCAGTGCGCGATGACCCGGCGTGACCGGTGGGAACAGTGGCGCGCCCTGCGTCTTCAGTGCATCACATTCGCCAGCGCTGGATGGGATACCCGCCCGCGCAACGAGCGTCCTCCTTCTTGGATGAAGGAAGTCACGGCAACTCCAGACCCGACACCACCTTCACAACAAAGGCCCCTGCTCGACGCGGTGACGGCGACCCCGGAGGAACTTGCCGCCCACGTCAAAGAAGCCATCACGTGGACCCAGGCGAACCGCGACCTGAATCCAGCCAACGCGCTCCTCATCTACGCCTGGAACGAGCACGACGAAGGCGGCTGGCTTCAGCCAACGCTCGGAGCAAATGGCCAACCGGACGAAGCTCGCATCAAAGCATTGGCCACGGTGCTGCGGCCCCCTTCGGTGAAAGCCTTGCCATCAAGCCCATGAAGCCCAGATTCACCCACATCCGCACGAAGGCGAGCGCGTCCACCCGTCGGCAATTCGTCCAGGCCACGGCGACCGCAACGGCCTTCGCCTCGCTCGCCACGCCTGTCTTCGCCCAGCCCGCTGGCAAATCCCTTGGCACAAAAACCCTAAAGACAGATGTCCTCGTTTGCGGTGGCGGTTGCGCGGGCACTGCGGCGGCGCTCGCGGCGGCGCGACGCGGCGCGAAAGTGTTGCTCGTCGAGAAAGCCCCGTTTGCCGGCGGCATCATCACCTGTGTTGGCCTGCCCTACTTCGATGGCATCGCGAACATCAAAGACAACCGCATCGTCGTGCGGGGCATTGCGCTGGAGCTGTTGTCCAAGTCCGGCGTCTGCAAAGCCGACGCCACGCACACGGCCAAGCACAACCCGACCATCGCCAATTCCTTCGAGTTCAAGCTCCTTCTTGACCGCCTCATCCGCGAGCAGAAGGAGCGGCTCACCGTGCTGTTCAACTCCTTCGTCTGCGGAGTGAACACCAGCAGCGGGCGCATCCGCTCTGTGCAAATCGCCAACAAGGACGGCCTCGTGAACATCGAGGCGAACACGGTGATTGACTGCACCGGCGACGCGGATGTCGCGGCGTGGGCCGGCGCGCCGTTCGAGCAGAACGCGGAGGTTCAGCCGCTCACGCTGCACTTCCGCATCGGCAACGTGAAGCGCGTCGGCAATCTCAGCCAGAACTGCCGCGCCGCGCTCGCGAAGGCGCAGGCCGCCGGCGAACTGCCCTTCTACTATGGCCCCGGCGTGATGTTCCTCTACCACGAGACCGAGGTTTACATCCACGGCATCCGCGTGCCCGCGAACCCGACCGATGCCGCCGACCTCTCCCGTGCCGAAATGCAGGGCCGCGCGGACGCGTGGGCGATGTTCCAGGCGTGGAAACGCGAAGTGCCGGGCTTCGAGCAGAGCTACTTCATCGAGGCGTATCCATGGATTGGCGTGCGCGAGTCGCGGCGGCTCGTGGGCCAACACGTGCTGAGCGAGGACGACCTGATGAAGTCCCGCCGCTTCGATGACGCCATCGCCACCGGCTGCTGGTATCTCGACCTGCACCCGAACAAGACCGTCGTCGGCAGCGCGAACGACTTCGACCCGAAGAAAGTTCAGCCCGAGCCTTACGACATCCCCTATCGCTCGCTGTTGCCGCAGAAGATTGAGAACCTGCTCGTCGCCGGCCGCTGCCACTCCGCCACGCGCGGCGCGCACGCCAGCACGCGCGTGACCGTGACCGCGATGGCGATGGGCGAAGCCGCCGGAACGGCGGCAGCGATGGCGGCGGCTGCGAAGAAGAACCCGCAGGAAATCCCCGGCGTGAAAGTCCGCGAGGCGCTGAAGGCCGGTGGCGCGGGGCCGTTTACCGAAGCATGAAGACTGAAACCATACTGACTCTGCCCGGGTGGAACGGGCCACTGGCCCGTTGCGGCGGGCGACCCGCCCGCCGCTCATACTGCGCCGGGAGCGCCTCAAGAAACTCAAACGTCTTCTGTGCCGAAGCTCGGCGGCAGGTTGCCGCCGAGAACGGCCAGGTTGGCCGTTCCACCCTGCATCGTCCGTCAGACTCTGGCCTGTTCCCTCACTCCTCATGAAATACGTGCCCGCTCCAATCGCCGTCCTCCTCCTGGCCATCACCGCGCTGACCACCGTCCGCGCTGCGGACGCACCTGACTTTCCTCTCGCCCCCGCGCAGGAGTGCCGGCCGCGCGCGGGCCTGCCGAACTTCTTCGCGAAGGCCAGCACCGCCGGGGCGGAGGTGAAGGTCGGCTACTTCGGCGGCTCCATCACCGCGCAGCCGGGCTGGCGGCCCAAGACGCTGGCGCACTTCCAGAAGACATTCCCCACGGCGAAGTTCTCGGAAATCAACGCTGCCATCGGCGGCACCGGCTCAGACCTCGGCGTGTTCCGGCTCAAGCAGGATGTGCTGGATGCGAAGCCGGACCTGCTCTTCGTCGAGTTTGCGGTGAACGACGGTGGCGCGGCACCGGAGCAGATTTTCCGCTGCATGGAGGGCATCGTGCGGCAGACGTGGCGCGCGCTGCCGCAGTGCGACATCGCGTTCGTCTATACCGTCACCGAGGCGCTCGTGCCACCGATGCTGGAGGGCAAGTTCCCGCGCACCGCGAGCGCGATGGAGAAGGTCGCGGACCACTACGGCATCCCAACGATTCACATGGCGATGGAAGTCGCGCGGCTGGCGAAGGGAGGCAAGCTCGTGTGGAAAGCTGCGTTGCCCAAGACGCCGGAGGAGAAGGCCAAGCTCGGCGACCAGTTCGTCTTCGCGCCGGACAGCGTGCATCCGCACGTCGAGACCGGGCACGAGTTGTATTTGCAGGCCGTCGCGCGCTCGCTGCCGGTGATGCGTGAGGCGTCGAAGGCCACCGGCCCGCACAAGCTCGGTGCACCGTTCATCGCCACGAACTACGAGCACGCAAAGCTGCTGCCCATCAGCGCCGCGACGCTCTCGAAGGACTTCTCCCTGCTCGACGCGAAGGCCGACACCTTCGGCAAACGCTGGGCGAACCGCATGACCGCGTTGCACAAAGGCTCGCAGCCGGGCGCGACGCTCACCTTCAAGTTCAAGGGCACGCGCGCCGCCATCTACGACATCATCGGCCCCGACTGCGGGCAGGTCATCGTGACCGTGGACGACCAGCCGCCGCGCACCGTCCCGCGCTTCGACAGCTACTGCACGTATCACCGCCTCGCGACGTTGAGCCTCGGCACCGAACTGCCGGACAAGGTTCACACGGTCAGAATCGAGATTCATCCGCAGCAGCCGGACAAGGCGAAGATTCTCGCCACCCGCAACAACACGATGGACAAGCCCGAGCGCTTCGAAGGAACGGCGTTCTTCCCGGGGGCCATCTTGCTCGTGGGCGAGCTGGTGAAGTAGGCGACGGGCAAAGCGCTTCCTCCGATGAACCTGGCCAAAGCCATTCCGAACCCCGGTGGAGAAACGTTGATGAGCGGAGTCCTCCCATTAGCACCCGGCTTCAGCCGGGTGTCCGGGGCTGGGGAGACGGAAACCGTTTCAACGGTTTCCACTCGGCTGGCGGCCGGGCGGAGCGTAAGCGGGAAGCCGTTGAAACGGCTCTGCTCGGGGGTCGCTTTCACCGGGCTGAAGCCCGGTGCAAATGAGAGGGGCCTTCTGCTCGGATGCGCCATGCTACTCGTGTTCGGGCTGCTCGCCCCAGTTGGCGCGTCGGAGAAAGCCACGAAGGCCAGTTCGACCGACTGGTGGTCGCTCAAACCGCTCGTGCGGCCGGCGGTGCCGGGCGGGGCGAAGCCAGAAGTCAGAAGTCAGAATCCAGTGGATGCGTTCATTCGCGCAAAGCTCGCGGAGAAGAATCTCTCGCCTTCACCTGAAACCGAGCCACGCGTTCTCATCCGGCGGCTTTACTTCGACCTGCTCGGCCTGCCGCCGAAGCCAGAGGAGGTTGAAGCGTTCGAGGCCGAGTGTCGCTCAGGTTCATCATTCATCATTCATCATTCTTCATTGGAGAAGCTCGTTGACCGACTCCTCGCCTCCCCGCACTACGGCGAGCGCTGGGCGCGCCACTGGCTCGATGTCGTCCACTACGGCGACACCCACGGCTACGACAAAGACAAGCCGCGCCCGAACGCCTGGCCTTATCGTGACTATGTCATCCGTGCCTTCAACGAGGACCGGCCTTACGAGCGTTTCATCCAAGAACAGGTCGCTGGCGACGTGCTCTTCCCCGGCACGCGTGACGGCGTCGAGGCGCTGGGCTTCATCGCGGCGGGGCCGTGGGATTTCATCGGGCACGCGGAAGTGCCGGAGAGCAAGATTGACGGCAAGATTGCGCGGCACCTTGACCGCGACGACATGGTGGTGAACACGATGCAGACCTTCAACAGCCTGACCGTCGGCTGCGCGCAATGCCACGACCACAAGTTCGACCCCATCCCGCAGCGCGATTATTACCGGCTGCAAGCTGTCTTCGCTGCCGTGGATCGCGCGGAAAAAAAGTATTTCACCGACGCGAAGCTGACGCAGCGCTTCGCCGAGCTGGAGCACCGGCAGCGCACACTGACCGAGCGCCGTGCTGCGTTGGAAACCAAACTCAAGCTCGCCGCCGGCAAGGAGCTGGAAGCGCTCGACACGCAAATCGAAGCGGTCAGCAAGGCGAAGGGCGGCCTGCGCCCGGAGTATGGCTACCACAGCGCCATCTCGCCGACGCAGGACGCGGCGAAGTGGGTGCAGGTGGACCTGGGCCGGAGCGTGGTGATTGACCGCGTAGTGCTGCGCCCGTGCTACGATGACTTCAACAAGATTGGCGCGGGCTTCGGCTTCCCGGTGCGGTTCAAGGTGGAGGCGAGCGAGGAGGACTTGGAGCGCGGACGCCCACGGCCGCAGCAAGCTCCGGCGGACGTGGGCGTCCGCGCTCCACTGCTGCTGGCCGCCCACACGACGAAGGACTTCACCAACCCCGGAACTGCGCCGCAGACCTTCAAGAGCAACGGCGCGACGGCGCGCTACATCCGCGTCACCGCCACCCAGCTCGCGCCGCGACAGAACGACTTCATCCTCGCGCTCGCGGAGTTGCAGGTCTTCGACAGCACGGGCAGCAACGTCGCGCTCAAGGCCACCGTCACTGCGCTCGACTCCATCGAGGCTCCGCCGCGCTGGCGGAAGACGAACCTCACCGATGACATCGCGCCAGCCAGTGACAACTCCGGCGAACTGGCTGACCTGCGCGTGAAGCGGGACGCATTGCTCGCGAAGTTCACCGACAACAGAACGCGTGCAGAGCTGGCGACGCTGGCGAAGGACTTGGAGCAGGTCGCGGCGGAGCTGAAGCAGTTTCCGAAGCCGGCCGTGGTCTTTGCCGGAACGGTGCATTACGGCAGCGGCTCGTTTGCGGGCACCGGCCCAGCCGGCGGCAAGCCGCGCGTCATTCAAGTCCTTAACCGGGGCGATGTGAAGCAGCCGAAGGATGAGGTCGCGCCTGCCGCGCCAAGTTATCTCACAGGCCTGCCCGGAGAATTTGCGCTGCCTGCGGGCCACGGTGAAGCCGAGCGCCGCGCCGCGCTGGCAAAGTGGCTTTCCTCACCGGACAACCCGCTCACCTGGCGCAGCATGGTGAACCGCGTCTGGCAATATCACTTCGGGCGCGGCCTTGTGGAGACGCCGAACGATTTCGGGCGTAACGGCGCGCTGCCCACGCACCCGGAGTTGCTCGACTGGCTGGCCGTCGAGTTCCGCGATGGCGGCGGGTCGTTGAAGAAGCTGCACAAGCTCATCGTGACGAGCGCGACGTATCGGCAGGAGTCGGGGGAAAAGTATTTAGTGATTAGTAATCAGTCCAAGACTACCGGCACTCCGAACTCATCACTAATTACTAATCACTCTTTTGCTCAGACGACCGACTCGGCCAACACGCTCCTCTGGCGTCAGAACCGCCGCAAGCTCGACGCCGAGGCCGTGCGCGACGCGACGCTCTTCGTCGCAGGCAAGCTCGACCTGCGCATGGGTGGCCCGGCCTTTCAGGACTTCATCGTTGAGAAGCCGGAGCATTCGCCGCACTACGAGTATCACCTGCACGACCCAGAGGACCCGAAGTCGCACCGGCGCTCCGTCTATCGCTTCCTCGTGCGCTCGCAGACGCAGCCGTTCATGACCACGCTCGACTGCGCGGACCCCTCGATGCAGGTGGGCCGGCGCAACGAAAGCGTCTCCGCCCTGCAAGCCCTCGCGCTGCTGAACAACGGCCTGATGGTCACGATGTCGAAGCACTTCGCAGCGAAGCTCGACGCGGGCGGCGGTGACCTGAACGCCAAGATGGACCGCGCCTTCCGCGAGGCGCTGGCCCGTGCGCCTTCGCCGTCTGAACTGGCGAACCTCACCGCCTACGCCCAGCAGCACGGCTTGGCCAACGCCTGCCGCGTGCTCTTCAACCTGAACGAGTTCGCCTTCGTGGACTGAGGGAGCGTGCTGGGGGGGAGTGTTGAGTATTCAGACTGGGAGCGTCCGATGTTCAGTGGCTCAACTGAACACTGAGCACTGAACACTTGCCCCCGCCCGCCCACTTTGTGTCCTCGCGGTTCAAGACGGGCAAATCCGTTTTGCCACGCACGCCGAACTACCCTGAACATCCCCTCCAAGGCGGGTGTCCTACTCTGGCCGTGCGCTTGGGTTGGCAACTGCATTCGCGCCCGATACACTCTCAGGACTCGTGACACGAAACCTTTTTCCATCTCTGAAAACGCCTTCAGCTCTCGCCGCGCTGGCTTCCGCCGGACTTCTCCTCACCGGCTGCCAGAAGGAGGAAATCGCCGTCTATCGCGTGCCCAAAGTGCCACCCGGCGCGGGGTCCACTACTGAGCCAGGGACGCCCCATGCAGCCTCGCACGGAGCGCCTCGTCCCCACGCCCATTGGGAGAGTCTCCCGCCCGGCTGGAGCGAACAGCCCGCCGCCGGCTCGCGCGCGGCGACCTTCGCCATCGAGGGCAAAGCCGGCCAGCACGCCGAGGCCGCAGTCATCGCCTTCCCCGGCATGGGCGGCACGGACCTCCAGTTCGTCAACCTCTGGCGCGAGCAGCTCGGCCTTGGCCCGCTCACCGACGAGGAACTCCCCAAGCTCGTCCAGCCCGCCATCATCTCGGGTGCGGACGGCAAGCTCTACGACATCACCGCAGCCACCACTGCTGGCGCGGAGAAACCAGGCGACCGCATCATCGTCGCGCTCCACAAGCAGGACGGCGTCTCCTGGTTCATAAAGCTCACCGGCTCCGCCGCGCTCGTGGATCAGCAGAAGCCTGCGTTCCTGGGCTTCCTCAAGACACTCAAGTTTCACGCGGGTGCCGACGAAGGTGAGCCGTCAACGGCCTCCGCTCCGCGCCCTGCCGCGCCCGTGGCCAGCAGCGCGGGCACACCCGCTTGGACCGCCCCCGCGCACTGGAAGCAGCAGGCTCCCGGCTCGATGCAGGCGGCGAAATACACAGTCGGCGAGGGCAAGGCGAAGGCGGAAGTCACCGCTGTCTTCCTCGGCGGCATGGGGGGCGCGCTCAAGGCGAACCTCGACCGCTGGCGCGCCCAGCTCACCCTCCCCGCCTCCGCCGAAAGCGAAGTCGAGAAGCTGGCCCCGCCGTTCCCCGCGCTTGGCTCGGGCGCGCGCATCGTGGAACTCAGCGGCAGCACCGGCGAGGGCGACACCGCCGACATGATTGTCCTGCTCGTCCCGGCTGGACGCGGCACCTGGTTCTACAAGCTGATGGGTGACAAGAGTGTCGTCGCCAAGGAAAAGGACGCGCTCATCGCGTTCGTCAAATCCGCCAAGCCGTGAACGGAATCGCGAATTGTGAATTGCGAATTGCGAATGGGCGCTCCCCATCCGCGACGCGCGTTCGCAGGCCGGATGAGGGGTGCGCCGCCAACGCCGACGCCCGAACCCCTCACCCCAGCCCTCTCCCCTCCTCCGAGGAAGGGAGAGGGAGAAGCAGCGTGGCGGCGTCGCGCCTCGGCAATACTTCATGCCGCCTTCGCGACGGCGCGTCCCCTCCGCCCCATTCCCTATTCCCCATTCCCCATTCCCCATCCCCGATTTCATGTCCCGCGTAATTAAATTCCTCTCCTCCCTCAAGCTCACCGTCGTCCTGCTCGCGCTCGGCCTCGTGCTTGTTTTCGTCGGCACGCTGGCGCAGGTCCATGAGGGCCTCTACAACGCGCAGGCCCGCTTCTTCAAGAGCTGGTTCGTCGTCGGCGCGACGCTCTTCGGCACCAAGATGCCGTGGCTCATCCTGCCGGGCGGCTACACCATCGGCAGCGCGCTGTTCGTCAGCCTGGTCACGGCGCACTTCACGCGCTTCCACTTCACTTGGCGGCGCTCGGGCATCTTCATGACGCATCTCGGTGTCATCCTCCTGCTGCTCGGCCAGCTCGGCACCGACATGCTTTCCACCGAAAGCTCCATGCGCCTCGAAGAAGGCGAGACGCGGAACTACTCCGAGGATTTTCATGTCAACGAACTCGCCTTCGTCAACCAGTCGCTGCCGAACGATTTCGAGGTCGTCGCCATCCCGGAAACCCACCTCGCGGCAAAGGGCGAAATCCGCCACGCAAGCCTCCCCTTCACCGTGAAAATCCGCGAGCACTGGCCCAACGCCGTGCTCATGAACATCCCGCCTGCGGACGCGGTGCCCGTGCCCGCCACCGACGGCGTCTTCACCAACTACGTCGTCGCCGCCGTCATCGCCGAGAACGCCACGCGCGAGACCCGTGCGGCCGTGTGGTTCGAGGTGCTCGGCTCCAACGGCGTCGCCGCGACGCTGTTGGTTGCCGCGCCGTTGCGCGGCGAGCGCGAGACCGAGCGCGCCACGTTCATCCACGCGGGCCGCACCTATTCCGCGAGCCTGCTTTTCGCCCCGGCGATGGGCGGGAACATGCTCGCGATCGCCGACAACTCGACCAGCAGCGGCCGACCCGCGATGATCCCGGAGGCGGAGTTGAAAGGCGAAGTCACGCGAGAGGAGCTCCCCTTCAAGCTCCGCGTCCGCCAGTTCTGGCCGCGCGCCGAGTTGCACGAGAAACTTCCCGCCAACGCCATCCTTCGCCCTGCCACCGATGGCAAGATGAGCAAGGCCGCGGTCGTCCCGCTCCCGCTCGTAACCGACTTGAGCGGTCGCAACCTGCCCGCCGCCGTGGTGGAGGTGCTCGCGGGCGGCAAGTCACTCGGCGTGTGGCTCACCTCCGCGCGACACAGCCGGTTGGAGCAGACCGTCGAGGTGGACGGGAAGACCTATGAGTTCGCGCTGCGCTTCAAGCGCTTCTACAAACCCTACAGCCTGACGCTGCTGGACTTCACGCACGAGCGCTACCCCGGCACGGATTTGCCCAAGGACTTCCGCAGCCGCGTCCGCATTGACCATCCCGCAAAGAGCGAGCGACGCGAGACGGAAATCTTCATGAACAACCCGCTGCGCTACGAGGGGCTGACCTTCTACCAGGCCAGCTTCGAGCCAGGCGACACCGTGACCATCTTCCAAATCGTGAAGAACCCCGGCTACCTCACGCCTTACTTCGCGTGCCTGATGGTCGGCCTCGGGCTGACCGTGCAGTTCATGATTCACCTGGTCGAGTTCGCCCGGAAGCGCGCCACGCCCGCGCCTGTGCCCGCCGTGAGCGCCAAGGGGAAGAAATCTCAGCCACAAAAAGGCGAAGAAGTCGCAAAGAAGTGAAGGCGATGAAGGCAAACGTCCAACGTCCAACGCTCAACGCTCAACGTTCAATGCATGCTCCGTTCAACTCACCGCACTCGGTTGCCTCGGCTCTGAACGTTCAACGTTGGGCGTTGGACGTTGAACGTTTCCCCATTCCCCCTTCTTGCGCCTTGTTGCGCCTCTTTGTGGCAAACCCGTTCCCCGTATGAAAAAACACTGGCCCTGGCTCCTTGTCGCCCTCTTCGCCTTCGAAGCCGCCTACTCCCTCAAGCCGCGCGCCGACAAGCCCGACGACTTCCAAATCCGCGAGTGGGCCAAGCTGCCCGTCCTCGTCAACGGCCGCGTCCAGCCCTTCGACTCCGTCGCCCGCAACAGCCTCGTCATCATCCGTGGCAACACCGACGTGCCGCTCGAAGGCAATGGCGCGGACGGCACGTGGGGCAAATGGGAATCGCTGCAAGGCCCGCTCACCGAGCGCAAGTGGTATCAATTCAGCAAGCGCCCCGCGAAACTCAAGCCCGCGGAGTGGCTCCTTGAAGTCTTCAGCAATGCCAAGCTCGCCGACACGCGCCCCATCTTCCTCATCCACCACCCCGAACTGCTGGGCGAGCTGAAGCTCCAGAGCAAAGGCGTCGAGCGCTCCGGCCTGCGCTACTACACCTTCGAGGAACTCAGGCCGAGCCTCGACATGATGCAGCGCGAGTCGTTGCAGGTCGGGCAAATCAAGCAGGAGCTGCGCACACCCTACCAGCGCTCGCTCATGAGCCTGCACAACGGCCTGACCACCTACCTCCGACTCAAGAGCAGCCTCAAGCCCGAGAACAGCCCCGACTTCGCCGCCGAGGTGGCGCGGGTGGAGCAGCAGTTGACCGCCGCCGTCGCCGCCATGAATGCCGAACGCGCTGGTCGCCCGCATGACAAGGACTTGCTGGATACGTTCGGTGAGAAGCTCCAAATGTATCAGGCCCTCTCCCGCTACGCTTCGCTGCTCATCGTGCCGCCCACCGAACCGGGCCAGAAAAAGGCTGACTGGCAGAACATTGGCGACGCGTTGCTCGGTGGCCTTCAGGCGCGTCAAATGCCCGCCGCCATTCACTCCTACGCCGCGCTCACCACTGCCTACGCGCAGGGGAAGCCCGCCGACTTCAACCGCGCCCTCGCCGACTACCGCACGTTCCTCGCCGGCAAGCTCGACACCGAGCTGAAGAAAGGCCGGCAAGAAAGCCTCTTCAACCAGTTCCTCCCGTTCTACCGCAGCATGATGATTTACGTCATCGCCCTCATCCTCGCCGCCGCCTCGTGGCTGAATTGGTCCGAAAACCTCAACCGCGCCGCCTACCGCCTCGTCGCCCTCGGCGCGGTCATCCACACCGTCGGCCTGCTCTTCCGCATGTTCCTTGAAGGCCGCCCGCCCGTGACCAACCTCTACTCCTCCGCCATCTTCGTCGGCTGGGGCGCGGTCGTGCTGGGCGTCGTGCTCGAGCGCATCTACCGCAACGGCATCGGCAGCGTGACCGCGTCGGCGGTGGGCTTCATCACGCTCATCATCGCGCACCACCTCGCGCAGACCTCCTCCACCGGCGACACGATGGAGATGATGCGCGCCGTGCTGGACACGAACTTCTGGCTCGCGACGCACGTCACCAGCATCACCATCGGCTACGCCTCGACCTTCCTCGCCGGCTTCCTGGCGATGATCTACGTGCTGCGCGGCGTGTTCACCCGCACGCTCGACGAGGCCACGGCCAAGGCACTGTCCCGCATGGTCTATGGCATCGTCTGCTTCGCCACGCTGTTGAGTTTTGTGGGAACAATTCTCGGCGGCATCTGGGCGGACCAAAGCTGGGGCCGCTTCTGGGGCTGGGACCCGAAGGAGAACGGCGCGCTGCTCATCGTCATCTGGAACGCCCTCATCCTTCACGCGCGCTGGGGCAAGCTCGTGGGCGAGCGCGGCCTGATGAACCTTGCGCTCTTCGGCAACATCGTGACCGCGTGGAGCTGGTTCGGCACAAACATGCTGGGCGTGGGCCTGCACAGCTACGGCTTCATGGACGCGGCCTTCAAGTGGCTGATGATCTTCAACGCCAGCCAGCTCGTCCTCATCGGCCTGGGCAGCCTGCCCGAGCGGTTTTGGAAGAGCGGGAAAGGCCCTGCCGCCGGCGGCTCTGGCTCGACCGGAGCCGCGCCGATGAAGCCACAGGTTGTGTGATTCGATTCTCGGCGAATCCCGCAGGCTAAAAGCCTGCCCACACACCAGCCCCGGACAACGCCCTCGTCCTGCAGGCGTGCCGGCTGGCTCTGGTGCGCATTGTGGCAAGCGATGCCCGTTCCCAGGGTTTCAATTTCTGACTTGCCGTGTCCCTGGTGCAGAATCCGGGCCGTGAAAACAAAACACTACATCAGCAGAGGGATTGCATCGCTGGCCAGCATCGCCGCTGCAATCGTCGCAATTGGCCTCCCGCAGGCGGGCCACGCACAAACCAAGGTCTCTCCGACTCCGGAGCGGATAGGCGTCTATGATTCGCGCGCCGTCGCCGTGGCTTACGCCGGTTCCTCATTCCAGAAGAAGACGATGATGGAGCTGATGACGCGAATGCGTCAGGCCAAGGAATCCGGCAACACGAAGGAAGTTGCGCGCATTGAGGCGGAGGGGAAGGCGTGGCAGGCGGCCTTGCACAAACAGGGCTTCGGCACGGCACCGGTGGACGACCTGCTGGCGCACATAACCGACAAGCTCCCGGCGATCCGAACTGAGACCGGGGTCACACGCCTCGTTTCCAAGTGGAACAAGGCCGAGCTTGAAAAGAGGCCGGCGCCGATGCAGGTGGATGTGACCATGCGACTGGTGGACGCATTTGAACCGACCGAAACCCAGCGGAAGCGGGCCGTCGAGATTCAGCAGCGGAAGCCGGAAAAAATGGACTGACTGGAACCGAGCCTCGACGGTGGAATCGTGGACAAGGCAAGGCGTTGGCTGGCGCGGCGGCACCGCAGGCCGGACGAGGGAGAAGCCCGTCTGTCGCGGAGCGATGACCCGATGGTAGCCGTGGAGCTCAAGTCCAAAGTCTGGGAACAAGACGCCCGGCGTCGCGCAGCGCCGCTTGAAACGAGCTCGCTGCGCGTCTGCCACGAGCCGGCGGTTATGCGTCGCGACGCGACTTTCAACCTAACTCCGGCAGTTGAAACTTAACGCAAAGACATAGCGCGGCCAAGCCGCAACCAAAGTGGCGGGACACCGGTGAGAGTCGGGGAAGTTTGTGGGTTCATCACCCAAACTTTATCGCGACGCCCGGTGTTCCGCCACTTTGGTTGC
>JACRKB010000166.1 GCA_016235545.1 Verrucomicrobiota bacterium
AGGCCGTCGAGGATGACGTTGACGGCCTCCTGCGAGTTGCGCGCGGCATCAGTGTCCTCGACGCGCAGGATGAACGTGCCGCCGGTGTGGCGGGCGTAAAGCCAGTTGAACAGCGCGGTGCGCGCGCCGCCGATGTGCAGGTAGCCTGTGGGACTCGGGGCAAAACGGACGCGGACGCTCATGGGATTCGGGGTGGGAGTTGAACTGGCTTCGCTCAAATTGTGTTGGAAGCATAGGTTGGCGCGAGAGGACATGGCAAGCAGCCGGACTGAGTCGCTGGGCGGGCATCTCGATGCCCTTCCAATCGAGGGGCATGGCCCTGCGCGCCGGGGCAGCTGGGATTTCCTTTGCGACCATCGCGGCCTTTGCGTGAGGCTCAATCCGAAAACCAGATGACACGTCCATGAGCAGTCCATCCGCAGCAGCCCTGCCCGGGCCGGCCGCCGCGCACACGCGCCGCTGGCACTGGCTGATGCTGCTGGCCTGCGGCCTCTATTGTCACGGCGTGCTGCTGACCAACGACTTGGTGTATTGGGACGGCTGGTATCTGCGCGTGTGGCTGATCTCGGGCAACTGGGCGATGATTCACGAGTTTTTCAGTGCCGTGGGAATGCCGCTCTACGCCTGGTTCAACTGGATGTTCGCCGGGCTGGCGGACCCGGTGCCAACCATGATGTTCGTGACAGTGGCCTGCCTGCTGGTTTCCACCCTGCTGATCTACGAGATCGCGGAGCGGTGCGGCTGGCTGACGCCGGAGGAAAGTTTGGCGGTGGCTCTGCTTGGCACCGCGTTCCCGGTGTTTCTGGCCGCGCAGGAAATCATCATGGCCTACTTCATTTTCACGCACACCCTGTTCCTCGCGGGCGTGCTCGCAGCGCTGCTGTCCATGGACGCGCGGGGTGGCCGGGCAATGGCCTGGCGCGGGGCGGCGTTGACGGGCTTGTTCGTCGCTGGCTCGAACGCCGGGCTGCTCGTCTTCCAAGGTGCTTCATTTGCTTTCCTGTTCGCTTGCTGGCGGCGGCGTCACCCCTGCGCGTGGTGGCCGGGCACCGTGCGCTTCGCGGTGGCGCATCTGGATTTTCTGCTGCTGCCGGCGGCGACCTGGTGGTTCCGGCACACGGTCACGCCGCAATTCGGGACGTATGCGGACTACAACGCCCCGAAGTTCGACTGGATTGGCTGGGAGCTGGGTTTCAAACAATTTCTTTCCACGACGATGGCACACGTGGGAATCGCGCTTCGATGGCTGGCCGGGGAACCGGGGCTGTTGTTTGCCGCGGGATTGCTGATGGCCGTGTGCTGGTGGCGGGCACCCGCGCGCTGGCGGTTTCAACCCGGCCCGGCGTCCACCCGCTGGCTGCTGGGCTGGAGCGCTCTGGCGCTGGGCCTGGGGATTCTGCCCTACGTCGCAGCGGACAAGAGCTTGGGTTTGGCAGGCGTCGAAAGCCGCACCGGGCTGCTCCTCCCGGTGCCGGCGGGGTTGGTCGTGTTCGCGCTTGTGCGCAAAGCGCTGACGTGCCTGCCCGGGCGGCACGGCGTGCTCTTCTGGCCGGTCGTCGCATTGAGCGTGGTGGCGTTGGGCCGGGAATACACGGCTGCGTATCTGGCTGAGCGCGTCGCGGGGATTCAAAGCCTCGCGCTGGTGGAATTGATCTCAGACGATCCACTGGTCCGCCGAAGCTCCTACGTGCGCGTCACCGGCGACGGTTCGCTCCTCGCCACGCAAGTGGCCTACCTGACTTACGGTTTGGGCGAGGCCCGTGGGCTGCCGCTCAGCTCGTTCGCCACTGCACAGGCGCCCGTCAGCAAGCTCATCGTGCCACCCGACCAGATCGAGCGCTCCTTGGTGCGCCGCAGCGTGCTGCTCCCGCGCGAGTTTCTTCACATCAACCCGGCAGGCAGCCAGGTGGACGTGGCCTGCACCATCCCGCGCTGGCCCGGAACCTCGGCGGAACTCACCTGGCTTTACCTTGCGGCACACTGGCGCGGCCGGGTGGCAGAGTGGCAGGCTCTCCGCGCCCGCCTCGTTCAGGTGGACTGTAAAATTGTGCGTGAGGAAATGCCGCTCGTTTCCGCCCCCACCCGCGCGGTTCTTCTGCCATCGGCGACGGCGCAAGGCGATTTCATCAACGGCACAGGCATGCAGCTCATCCGCCTGAAGGGAGGCTGGTGGGCGGGAAAATTTGAAGTCACCCAATCCGAATACGAACAAGTCATGGGCACCAACCCCAGCCGCTTTCGCGATCCCCGGCGTCCCGTCGAATCCGTGAGCTGGCACGAGGCGCGGGAATTCTGCCGGCGACTCACCGCAGCCGAAGCCAGCGCCGGGCGGCTTCCATCAGGCCATGTTTATTCCCTCCCCACCGAGTCCCTGTGGCACGACCTCGCCGCGGGCACTCTTCTTGCCGATGGCATCTTCAACCGGGACAACCAACGCTGGCACACCGCGCCCGTCGGCACCCTCCCGGCCAGCCCGCAAAATCTCCACGACGTGCGCGGAAACGTCTGGGAGTGGTGCCTCGACTGGGCCGACGCCGCCAAGCACTACCGGCTGATCAAGGGCGAATGCTGGTTCACTGAACGCCCCGCGCCATCACTGCTCAATGCCAGCCGCGGCATGCGCCCCGACCAGGCCTTCTGGAACACTGGCTTCCGCTGCGTGCTCGTCCCTGAGGCCAGCCTGCCAGCCGAATTCGCCGTGCAACGCTGACCGAGAGTCGAGCATCCATTAACCCGGACTCGAAAATGGAATGGCCGCGAAATGTTCCCCGCTGTTTGCGATGGAACAGGAGTCAGCAAGTGAAGGCGTTTATCCCGGAGGGATTCTGGAACTTGGCCGGGGGTAGAGCGCGAGCGGCACCCCCGGTGATTGTTCTGAAACCCTCCCCCAATCCTACCCTTGCCCCACCGCTGGCGCTTTGCCACTCTTGCGCTACGTTCAGCCCTGACCCGATGTCCCGCCCTTCCGGCAACCGACTCCCGTGGCGAGCCACAGTCCTCGGACTGCTGCTCGTGTGGGGAGGCTTTGCACCCGGCGCGCTCGCGGCGGATGAGGGCTATCAGAAGGCTCCCGCTCCCATCGGCGAGCTTCTCTCCACCCCGGCCGCGCCTTCCGTTCACTTCAGTCCGAAGCGCGACATGATGATTATCTATCGCACCGAGCGCCACCCGCCCGTCGCGGACCTGGCGGAGCCGGTCGTGCGGCTCGCCGGTCTGCGCTTCAACCCCCTCAACAACGGCCCGCATCGCACCGCCCGCTGCGTCGAGCTGACCTTGCATCCCGTGCCCGAGGGCAAGGAACTCCCCATCCCGATTCAACCCAACGCCCGCATCACGCCGCCGGTGTGGGCGCCGGACGGAAAGCAATTCGCCTTCCTCCGCCACGGCTCGCGGGAGGTCGAGCTATGGGTGGGCGATGGTCAGCGCGGCTCCCTGCGCCGCCTGCGCGCCGGCCTCAACTCAACAATTGGGGAGCCGTTCCAATGGATGCCCGACAGCCAGTCGCTCCTGTGCCAGTTGGTTGTCGCCAGCCGCCCCAAGCCGCCCGTCGAACCGCGCGTGCCCGGCGGGCCAATCGTGCAGGAAAGCGCCGGGAAGGCCGCGCCCGTGCGCACCTTCCAAGACCTGCTCGATTCCCCGCACGACGAGGAATTGTTCGACTACTACACCACATCGCAGCTCGCACTCGTCAGCGCGAAGAGCGGCGAGACCAGACCCATCGGGGCTCCCGGAATCTTCACCACGCTCGACGCCTCGCCGGACGGCCAGCACCTCCTGGTGTCGCGCATTCAGCGTCCGTATTCCTACCAGCTCCCCGCCACGATGTTTCCGCGCAGTGTGGATGTCTGGGACCTCGACGGGAAAAGCCTGTTCCATCTGGCCTCCCTCCCGCTGGCTGAGGAAATCCCCATCGGAGGCGTCCGAGCCGGGCCGCGCGGCTACCACTGGCGTCCGACCAGCCCGGCGACGCTCGTGTGGATTGAGGCACTGGACGGCGGCGACGGCCGCAAGAAAGTTGCGCACCGCGACCGCATCCTCCTGCTCGACGCGCCGTTCACCAGAGCCCCGAGCGAGCTGGAGAAAACCGAGCACCGCTTCCAAGGCATGACTTGGACCGAACGTCCCGACGTGGCCCTCGTGCGCGAACACCAGGCCAGCCGCCGCTGGAACCGCACATGGCTCATCAACCCCAACGCGCCCGGAGAGCCGTCCCGCCTGCTGTGGGATGTCTCCTCGCAGGACCGTTACAGCGACCCCGGCTCGCCGCTGCTGCGCCCGCTGACCAACGGGTTCCGCGTCGCCCGCCTGCATGAGGGCAATCTCTACCTCGTCGGCTCGGGCGCGACCCCCGACGGCGAACGCCCGTTTCTCGACACGTTCAACCTCGTCTCCCTCCGCACCGAACGCCTCTACCAGACCGACGAGGGAGGCCACGAGTCCGTCGTCGCCATGCTCAAGCCCGACGCATCCCAGTTCATCACGCGACGGGACGCGCCCACGCGCCCGGCCAACTACTTCATCCGCACCCTCGCCGACGGCGCGCGCAAACCCATCACCGACTTCCCCGACCTCATGCCCCAGCTCCGAGGCATCCGCAAACAACTCGTCACCTACCAGCGCCCCGACGGAGTGCCGCTCTCTTTTACCCTCTATCTGCCCGCCGACTACCAGGCCGGCCAGCGCCTGCCCACCATTCTCTGGGCCTACCCGCGCGAGTTCAACGACAGCGACACCGCAGGACAAGTCACCACCACCGCGAACCGCTACACCACCTTCACCGGCGCGAGCCATCTCTTCCTCGTCACACAAGGCTACGCCGTCCTGGACAGCGCCACGATGCCCGTCATCGGCGACACGAAGAAAGCCAACGACACCTTCCTCGAGCAAATCATCAGCAGCGCCAAGGCCGCCGTGGACAAGGCCGTGGAGATGGGCATCACCGACCCGCACCGCGTGGGCGTGGGCGGCCACAGCTACGGCGCGTTCATGGTGGCAAACCTCCTGGCGCACACGGACATCTTCCGCGCCGGCGTGGCGCGCAGCGGCGCCTACAACCGCACGCTCACGCCCTTCGGCTTCCAGAACGAGCGCCGCACCCTTTGGGAAGCGCCGGAGATTTACTCACGCATGTCCCCATTCATGTTCGCCCACCGCATCAACGAACCAATCCTCCTCGTCCACGGCGAGGCGGACAACAACCCCGGCACATTCCCCATGCAGAGCGAACGCCTCTATCAGGCCGTGAAAGGCAACGGCGGCAACGCCCGCCTCGTCCTGCTCCCGCACGAGAGCCACAGCTACGAGGCCCGCGAAAGCGTCGAGCACGTCCTCTGGGAAACCATCCACTGGTTCGACAAACACGTGAAGCGTGCCCCCGAGCTGCCGGTCTCGACCTTCTCCCCCAGCGACCTGCCCCCGCCGTGAAGCCGACGCAAGCGGGACAACTCATGTCCCCCTGCCGCCACACGCCGCGGCTCAATTTCTCCTTCACGCCGCTTGCTCCGCCGGTATCCTCCGCGCCCTATGTCAAAGACGTTCAAGGTCGCAGCGCTGGCTGGCGACGGCATCGGACCCGAAGTGATGCGCGAGGCCATCCAAGTTTTGCGCGCGGTGGAGAAGCGGTTTTCCCTGAGCTTCCAAATCACCGAGGCACCCGTGGGCTGGGCGGGCATTGACGCCGCCGGCAAGGCTCTGCCAGACGCGACCCTCGCGCTGTGCAAGGCGAGCGACTCCATCCTCTTCGGCTCCGTGGGCCTGCCGGACCGCGATCCGACGATCCCCAAAGAGGAGCGGCCCGAGCGCGCCGCGCTGCTGCGCATCCGCAAGGAGTTCGGCCTCTTTGCGAATCTGCGCCCCGTGCAGCTCCCCAAGGCGCTGGCGCACGCGTGCCCGTTGCGCCCGGAGCGGCAGGGGGATGGCATTGACATCCTCGTCGTGCGCGAGCTGACGGGCGGGATGTATTTCGGCCAGCCGAAGAAGACGGAGGAGTTCTTCGTCGAGGAGCCGCCAGCCGAATCAGGCGCGACGGTCATCATGAAGCGCGCCCAGCGGGCGATTGACACGATGGTCTATACGACGCCCGAGATTGAGCGCATCGCGCATGTGGCGTTCAAGGCCGCGTCGCTCCGGCGCAGCAAGGTCACAAGCATTGACAAGGCGAACGTGCTGGAGAATGGCGTCCTCTGGCGCGACGTGGTGTCGCGCATCGGCAAGCAGCATCCCACCGTCGCGCTGGAGCACATGTTCGTGGACAACGCGGCGATGCAACTGATGCTCAAGCCGACGCAGTTCGACGTGATGCTGTGCGAGAACATGTTCGGCGACATCCTCAGCGATGAGGCGGCGGCGCTGGCGGGTTCGCTCGGCATGCTGCCCAGCGCGAGCCTGGGCGTGACGAACGGGGAGCAGACATTCGGCTTCTTCGAGCCAGCCGGCGGCACCGCCCCGGACATCGCAGGGAAGGATCTCGCGAATCCCATCGCGCAAATCCTCTCGGTCGCGCTGATGCTCCGCTACAGCTTCGGCCTCGGCGAAGCGGCGAATGCAATCGAATCCGCCGTCGGCAAAGCCATCGCCGCCGGCCTGCGCACCGGCGACATTTACACGCCCGCCGAAACGACTGCGAAGAAAGTCGGCACCCGCGAGATGGGCTGCGCCATCGCTGCCGGGATTTAGGAGAGGCACTGGCCACTGTCCGTCCGGTGTGATTTTGCGCCAGGGTTGTAGTTGTCTCCGAGATGTGACGGGCTAGGCTCCGTGCAAATCAAATCCGGGAGCCACGTTTATGTCGCCGCTGTTCATCATTTTGGGAGGGCTGTTCGTCCTCTTCGTGATCGCCGCCTTGTGGGTGGTGAGCGCCTACAACGGACTTGTCACCCTGCGCAACCGGTTCCAAAACGCGTTCGCGCAGATTGATGTCCAGCTCAAGCGCCGTTACGACATGATCCCCAACTTGGTCGAGACAGCAAAAGGCTATTTGAAGCACGAGCGGGAGGTGCTCGAAGGCGTCACCCTGGCCCGCGCCGCCGCTGTGTCCGCCGAGCAGCGCGCCGCCGCCAATCCCGCTGACGCGGTCGCAGTCCAGTCGCTGACCGCCGCAGAAGGCCAGCTGACCGGCGCGCTCGGACGGTTGCTCGCCGTGGTGGAGGCGTATCCCGAACTCAAGGCGAACCAGAACATGATGCTGCTCACCGAGGAGCTGACCTCGACAGAGAACCGTGTGGCGTTCGCGCGGCAGGCCTACAACGACGGCGTCACGCAATACAACACCCTCCGCGAGCTGTTCCCGACCAGCCTGGTCGCCGGTATGTTCCATTTCGCTGCGGCCAGCCTTTTCGAGATCACCAGCGCGCACGAGCGCCAGGCACCGCAGGTGACGTTCTGAAGGGCGGAGTGATGATCGCCCGCCCCCGGTGGACATGGTTGACTTCTTCACGCATCAGGACCGCGCTCGCCGCCGCACAGGGCGGCTGGTGGTGCTTTTCGCGCTGGCCATCGCGCTGACCGTCGGCTGTGTCTATCTCGCGCTGGCGGCGGGTTTCCGGCACGAAGAATTCCAAAAGCACGGCTGGCCGGGGCTGTGGGATGGTGAACTGTTCTGCTGGGTGGCGGGTGGGACGCTGCTCGTTATCAGCGCCGGCAGCCTGTTCAAGATTATCGAGCTGTCCGCAGGCGGGCGGGTCATCGCGGAAATCCTGGGCGGCCGGCTGGTCCAGGGTCACACCGCCGACATCCATGAGCGCCGGCTGCTCAACGTGGTGGAGGAGATGGCGATCGCCTCGGGGCTGCCCGTGCCGCCCGCCTATGTGTTGTCCAAGGAAACAGGGATCAACGCCTTCGCCGCCGGCTTCTCGCCGCAGGACGCGGTCATCGGCGTGACGCGCGGGTGCATCGAGCGGCTCACGAGAGATGAATTGCAGGGCGTGATCGCGCACGAGTTCAGCCACATCCTCAACGGAGACATGCGCCTGAACCTGCGGCTGGTGGGCTGGATTCACGGCCTGGTCTGCCTGGCGCTGCTGGGGCGTGTGCTGTTGCGCGCCGCGACGGAGGCCGACGACGGGCGCGCATTCGTCGTGCTGGGCGGGATCGGGCTGGTGCTGGTCGTGGTCGGTGCCGTCGGGATGTTCGCGGCCAACCTGGTCAAGGCTGCCGTCTCGCGCCAGCGCGAATATCTGGCGGACGCCGCAGCCGTGCAGTTCACGCGGAATCCCGACGGGCTGGCCGGCGCGCTCAAGCGTGTGATGCAGGCCCACTCATTCGTGCTCACACCGCAGGCCGAGCAGGCGAGCCACCTCTTCTTCTGCCGGGGAACCGCGCGGCTGGCAGGCTGGTTCTCCACGCATCCGCCGCTGGCCGATCGTATTCGGCGGCTCGACCCGGCCTATCAGTCCGGTCGGGAGCGTGAAATGGTGCTCACTGCGGAAGAGACGCGAATCATGGCCGAGCACCAGGCGGAGATCGCTGCGTTGCTTGGGTCCGGCGCGCCGCCCAAGCCCCGGCCTGCGCGCGTCCAACTGTTGCGCCCGGCACAGGTGCTGGCGCAGATCGGTGTCGTGGATTCGCCGCACTTGCAGCACGCGGGCTGTGTGCTCGCGGAGCTGCCGCCGGAGTTCACCGCCGCCGCACGCGAGCCATTCGGCGCTCTGGCGCTCACGTATGCGCTTCTGCTGAGCCGGCAGGACGGCACGCGCGCGATCCAGGAGCGGCACCTTGCTGCCCGGACGGGCGGCCCTCTGACGGACGAAGTCCGCCGGCTCCACGCGCTGCTCGTCCCCCTCCCGGACCGTGTGCGCCTGCCGGCGGCCGAACTTGCGCTGCCGACGTTGCGCCTGCTTTCATCGGCCCAATTCGCAGAGTTTCGGCACACTGCCGCCGTGCTCAGCGGGGCGGACAGCCAGATTGACCTCTTCGAGTTTGCCCTCGAGAAGATGATCGTGCGGCATCTGGAGCCAGCCTTTGGCCGGGTGCCGGCGGTGGTGAAAATCCAGTTTCACGCCATCGGACCAGTGGCCGGGGATTGCAACCGCGTGCTCTCGGCCCTTGCGCATCTCAGTCACCAGAATGCATTGACCGTGGCGCAGGCGCACGCCGCCGGCATCGCGGCGCTGCGACTGCCGGAAACCACGCCGTTGCTGCCGTTGGCAGAATGCGGACTGGCCGCGGTGGAGCAGGCGCTGAACCGGATCGCCCAATGCACGCCGGGCCTTCAGCGGCGTGTCATCCAAGCGTGCGCCCACGCGGTGGCGGCGGACGGCGAGATCGAAAGCGGCGAGGCCGAGCTGCTCCGGGCCGTCTGCGCCGCGCTGGATGCGCCCGCGCCGGCGTTCTTGTGACCGCGCGTGGGCGCGGAGAGGTTCGACCCATGCCCGCAGGGTTGCGGTGTTCCCGCGCCCACGCTATTACTGCGGCGTGGACCCATTCCTACAAGCCGCCGTGGACGAGGCGAAACAGGGCCTCGCCGAAGGCGGCATCCCAATCGGCTCCGTGCTTGTGTGCGACGGTGAAATCATCGGGCGCGGGCACAACCAGCGCGTCCAGCGCGGCAGCGTGATTCATCACGGCGAGATGAACTGCCTCGAAAACGCCGGGCGGCTCCGCGCAGACGTGTATCGCCGCAGCACGCTTTACACGACTCTTTCACCCTGTCCGATGTGCAGCGGAGCCATCGTGCTCTATCGCATCCCGCGCGTAGTTGTCGGCGAGAACACGAGCTTTCTCGGCGCGGAGGATTGGCTGCGCGCGCAGGGCGTGCAAGTCGAGGTGCGGCAGGACGCCCAGTGCGTCCGGCTGATGCGCGAGTTCATCGCCGCGCGGCCCGGCCTGTGGAACGAGGACATCGGCGTGTGACATGAACCCGCCCGGCTATCACGTCACGTCCGCCGAATGGCTCGGTGCCGCGAATGAGCGGCAGAGCGCAGGTGACTCCGCCGCCGCGCTCGCAGCCTATGAGCTCGCCTTGCCACTGCTGCCCCGCGACAAGCATCCGCAAGAACGCGCCCGTGTGCTCTTCCAGATGGCCCAGCTTGCGCGTCTCGAGGGCCAGGTCGAGCGGGCCTTCGCCAGCTACGACGAGCTTCTCCCGCTCGCTGCGGAACTCGCCGATCACCGCGCCCACGGGCTTGCGGTTGCGATGCGCGGGCAACTGGTCTTCATGCAAGGCGACAAGTCCGCAGGCATCCAGGCAATGGTCAGCGGGCTGGAGGAGTTGCGCGGCTGCGGGGCGGGCGAGGCGGAACATCTCACATGCCACACGCGCTTCCTGAGCCGCCGACTCCCCCGCGCGGAGTTCGAGCGGTGTGTCCATGCGGCGACGGCAGACGAGGCTTTGCGCGATGTTCTGCTGCGGGCCGGGGGCTGCTGACCGTCCCAGCGCTCAAATCCCCAGGTTCGACAGTGTCGTGCAGATGCGGTTGACGACGGCGACGAGGCGCGGATGCGACTTCTCGAAGCCGTCCACCGAGGCTGCGAGGCCGTCGAGGGAATGTTTCACCAGCGCAGGGTTCGGCTCGTCGCGGGTGGCCTCGTGCGCTGAGACTTGTGTGAAGCCGGCGATGCTCTGCGCTTCCTCGTCGTGAGTCTTTGACAGTTCAGCGACCTCGGATTTGAGCTTGCCCAGCAGCGTGAGCAGCTCGGCCTTGGACTCGTCCTTCACAGCAGACTGCCCGATGCGGCTTTCGATTTTAGAGAGAGTGTCTTGAATCATGGCTGTGGCTTCGTGCCGCCGGGATGTTAGCGCGAGATGGCGGGCAAACAAAGGAGGGATTTGGGTGAAACCAGCCAGCTGACTTCCGGCGTCTGAAGCGGCAGCCAAATGAAACTTCTACCGCTCCTCCTGCTCGCCCTCACCGCCCAGCTCGCCTCCGCCGCGCCGCGCACGCCGAACATCATCTTCATCATGGCCGACGACCTCGGCTACACGGATGTCGCGTGCTTCGGCAGCAAATACTACGAGACGCCCAACATTGACCGGCTCGCGGCGCAGGGCATGAAGCTCATGAGCCATCATCATTGCCAGAACTGCACGCCCACGCGCGCGGCGCTGATGAGCGGCCAATACGGCGCGCGCACCGGGGTCTATACTGTCGGCGGCGTTGAGCGATTCGACTGGAGCCAGCGCCCGTTGCGGCCTGTGGCCAACGTCACCGATCTGCCGCTCGACCGCGACATCATCGCCAGGCAGCTCAAGGCCGGTGGCTACGCGACCGCCATGTTTGGCAAGTGGCACATCGGCCAGCAGGGCGATTATCAGCCCGGCAAACGCGGCTTCGACGAGGCCATCGTCAGCATGGGCCAGCACTTCGACTTCGCCACGGCTCCCAAGACGGCTTATCCCAAGGGCCAATACCTCGCCGACTTCCTCACTGACAAGGCCGTGGACTACATCACGCGGCACAAGGACAAGCCATTCTTCCTCTACCTCCCGCACTTCGGCGTCCACTCGCCGCATCACGCAAAGGCCGACCTCGTCGCGAAGTTCAACTCAAAGCCCGCCGTTGGCGGGCACAACAACCCGACCTATGCGGCCATGATTGCCAGCGTGGACGAAAGCGTGGGACGCGTGATGAAGACGCTCGACGACCTCCAGCTTGCCTACAACACCGTGCTCATCTTCACCAGCGACAACGGCGGGGTGGGCGGCTACGCGCGCGAGGGATTGAAGAGGGCTGGGGACATCACCGACAACGCCCCGCTGCGCAGCGGCAAGGGCAGTCTTTACGAGGGAGGCACGCGCGAGCCCTTCATCGTGCGATGGCCGGGCGTGGTGAAGGCCGGCTCTGCGTGCGAAGTGCCGACCATTCACGTGGACATCTTCCCAACGCTCACCGAGATCGCCAACGCGCCGAAGCCCCGGCAGGTTCTCGACGGCGAGAGCCTTGTCCCGTTGTTCCGTGACGCTTCAGCAAGGCTCAAGCGCGATGCCATCTTCCAGCATTTCCCCGGCTACCTCGGCGCGGGCGAGGGCACGTGGCGCACGACGCCAGTGAGCCTCATTCAATCCGGCGACTGGAAGCTGATGGAGTTCCTCGAAGACGGTCGGCTGGAGCTTTACAACCTGCGCGATGACGTGGGCGAATCGAAGAACTTGGTGAAGGCCATGCCCGACAAAGCGAAAGAACTCCACGCCCGCCTCGTCGCATGGCGCGCAGAGGTGAAGGCGCCGATGCCCACGCCCAACAAACCCGGCGACTCCCCGCCCGCCGAGCCGAAAACCAAGAAAGGAAAGGGCAAGAAGAAGCAGGACAAGTGAAAGCGTCCGCGCTACTTCTTCTTCCCGCCCTTGCCACCACCGCCGGGAGCACCCTCCTTGATGGGCCAGTCCGCTGACTCACTGCGCGCGGAGACGAACAGAGCCTTGGCGCGGGCGACCAGCTCGGGCTTGTCCGCCGCCAGGCTCCTCAGTTCGCCGGCATCGCTCACCACATCGTAAAGCTCCACCGGCGCATCCGTGCGGTTTAGGCGAATGGCTTTCCATCGGCCATCCATGAGCACAGCCTGGTTGAAGCCGCGCTCGTGAAACTCCCAATAAAGGTGCTCGTGCTGCGCCTGCTTCTCCGGCTGGCCCAGCAGCGTGGGTTGCAAACTCATCCCGTCGGTCTTCGCAGGAGCTTTCGCGCCCGTGACGGCGCAAGCAGTGGGGAGAAAGTCCGCGAACCAACCGACGTGCCCTGAGACGACCCCGGCTTTGATCTTGCCGGGCCAGCGGGCAATGAACGGCACACGTATGCCGCCGTCGGTCAAGCTGCGCTTCATCCCGCGCAATGGACCCGACGGCTGAAACAACTCCGGCGTATGCCCGCCCTCATTGTGCGGCCCGTTGTCCGAGCTGAAGCAAACCAGCGTGTGCTCATCAATCTTGAGCCGCTTTAGCAAATCGAAGAGCCGGCCGATGTCGCGGTCCATGCGCGAGATCATCGCGGCCTGACCCTTGTTCGGAGCCGACCAATCTTTGTCCGAGTAGATGCCGAAGTCCGGCACTTCCTGCCCGTTCTTCAAGTCCCGGTTCGCCTCGTTGTTCGCGTGCGGCGTCGTCAGCGCGAAGTAGAGGAAGAACGGCCTGTCCTTCTGCTGCTCCACCCACTTCAAGCCCTCCGCCGCGATGAGGTCGTGCGAATACTCCACCTTCTCGCTCGCGTAGCCGACGCCGAAGCGCTTCGCCACCGGATTGTCCGCGCTGCCGGGCGCGACCTTGTTCCGCAACCTCACCTGCTCCTCCCCGCGCATGAGAAAGTCCGGGTAATAATTGTGCGCGTGGTGCTGGTTCGCGTAGCCGAAGAAATAATCGAAGCCCTGCCGCGTCGGCAAACCCACCGCCGCCTCGCCCTCGTCGCCGAGGCCCCACTTGCCGATGAGCGCGGTCGCGTAGCCCGAGTCCTTCAGCACGCGCGCCACCGTCATGTCCCCCTGCCGGAGCGACTGCGCCAGCGGATTGACCGTGCCCGCGTTGCCGCGCACGCGCGTGTGCCCCGTGTGCAAGCCCGTCATCAGCACGCTGCGGCTCGGCGCGCACACGGTCGAGCCGGCGTAAAACTGAGTGAACCGCATCCCCTCCGCCGCCATGCGGTCCAGGTGCGGCGTCTGAATCAACTTCTGCCCGTAGCACCCGAGGTCCCCGTAACCGAGGTCATCGGCGAGGATAAAGATGATGTTTGGCTTCCGCTCGGCGGCGACGAGGCAAGTCGCGGCGAGTAACAACGCGGTGAGGCAGCGGACGAGTGACATGATGACGGAATAAAAGCGCACGCCCACGGAAGTCGCGAGCGAATTTCCATCCGCGTCTTGGACTGCGGCGGCAAGCGAAGCGCGACGCCGCTTTCAAGTCCCGCGGAGCGGTCGTAGGGCGGACACTCCTGTCCGCCGTGAGTCGAATCCGTTAATTGCTCGGAATGGGGGACAAGAGTGTCCCCCTCACGGGCGCTTCTGCTCCGCAGGATGCCAAAGCGCCGTCGCCGCTGCGCTCTGCCGGCGCAGTTCAAACACTGCTGTGGTCACTTCGACGGCTTCTTGGCGAGCTGACTTTCGACTTCCAACCAAGCAGCGCCGATTTCCGCTTGCTCGTTTTCATCAGTGGCATACTTGGACAGATGAGTCCGAACATGTTGACAGAGGTCACCAATGCTCTTCAGCAACTCGTCATCGTTGCGCCGCTCCAGTTGAAGGCGCATTGCCTTCCCAAGAATCCACGCTTGCGAGTCGTCAAACTCCCACGGCTCCCGCTCTCGTCGCAGAAACCGATCCACTACCGGGAAGTAGAACTTGAAGGCCTTCGGTCCCATGAACATGAAATCCTCCTGATAGTTCAGCGGGTTCTCGCAGAGCTTTTCGTGGGCTTGTTCCAAATCAAGCCCGCCAAACTGCTTCCAAGCGTGTTGGGCATCGAGGCAACCATTCCACGGGTCGAAATCCTTCTCCGTCGGCAAAGCTGTGGCCGGTGATTCTGATTTTGCTTTGGCTGGCGCTTTCACTCAACGGCCTTACTTCTTTTCCGGCACCGGCACAGCTTCCACCAACTGGCTCTGCGCGGGGGTCATCGCCGACTTGTGCCGCTCGACGGCCTGCGCGATTTGACTCAGCACTGCCGGATGGTTGGTCGCCACGTTGAACGTCTCGCTCGCGTCCACCTTGAGGTTGAAGAGCAGAGGCGTCGCGTGTTCGTCCGGCTTGGGCTGGCCGTAGCCGGGCTGGGTCAGGAAGTGCGCCTTGAAGTCGCCGGAGCGCGCCGCCATCAGCCGCGTGCCGCGATAGAAGAAGTAAGCCTCGCGCTGCACCGTGCCCGTGCCGAAGAGCAGCGGGCGGATGTCGAGGCCGTCAATGGGCCGGTCGCTCGGCACGTCCGCGCCCGCGAGCTTCAAGCTCGTGGTGAAGAGGTCCATGGTGCAGGCGAGCGTGCGCTGCGTTTGCGCGGCTTTGATTTTGCCCGGCCACCACGCGATGACCGGCACGCGCATCCCGCCCTCCCACGTCGAGCCTTTGCCATCGCGCAGCAGCCCAGCCGAGCCGCCCTGCTGGTTCATGATGAGCCACGGGCCGTTGTCGCTGGTGAAGAAGACGAGCGTGTTCTCCGCGAGCTTCTCCTGCCGCAAGGTGTCGAGGACTTTGCCCACGCTCGCGTCGAGTTCCTCCACTACGTCGCCGTAAATGCCGCGCGCGCTCTTGCCGAAGAAATCTTTCGACGCGAACAACGGCGTGTGCGGGAAGGTGTGCGGGAGGTAGAGGAAGAAGGGCTTGGCCTTGTTTGCCTGGATGAACTTCACCGCCTCGTCCGTGTAACGGCGCGTGAGCGTGGTCTGGTCGGCGGGGCGCTCGATGAGTTCCTCGTTGCGGAAGAGCGGCGCGTTCCACCAGTCGGCCTGCTGCTCGGCGAGCTTGCCGGCTCCCTTCGGCGCGACGGGCGTGACGTTCATGTCGTTCGAGTGCGGCAGGCCAAAGTAGAAATCGAAACCGTGCCGGCGCGGGTGGCCGGCGGGGTTGTTAATCCAGTTGCCGAGATGCCATTTGCCGATGCAGCCGGTGGCGTAGCCGCGCGCCTTGAGGGCCTCGGCGGTCGTGACCTCGTTCGCTGGCAAATGTCCCATGGACACGTTGCGCAACACGCGGAACTGGTCGTGGCACATCCCGCTGCGAATCGGATAGCGACCCGTCAGCAACGCCGCGCGGCTGGGCGTGCAGACTTCCGCCGCCGAGTAAAACTCTGTGAAGCGCATCCCCTCCGCCGCCATGCGGTCGAGGTTCGGCGTGCGGATGTTCGGATGGCCGTAACAGCCGAGGTCACCGTAGCCGAGGTCGTCCGCGAAGATGATGACGATGTTCGGGCGGGTGGTGTCAGCGGCGTGGGTGGTCGCGAGGGCGAACAGAGAAGCCAGCGCGAGGCCGGCGAGGAAACGGAGCTTCATGCGGCGACGCTAGCGAAAAGGCGCAGGAGGTGGAAGGCGGGATTTGCACCGCAGAGGCGGGACAGACGCAGAGAAACAGGTAGGGCGCGTCTGTCCCCAGCGCGCCGCCTGGGCTTGCGGACACGCAACCGGCGCGGTGAGGACACCGCGCCCTACCTGCCAACAGCCTCTGCGTCTGTCCCGTCTCTGCGGTGTCAAATCAGGGTGCCAGCACCCTTACAGCGCCATCCGCCGTCATCTCCGCCACCAAATTGAATGCGTCACGTTGCAGGCAAAGCGCCACGTCATCGCGTAAGTCCGGCAGCGCGAGCAGACGTCGGGCGTTGTTCGCGGCGGCGACGGCTGAAAGCAAATCTGCCGCGCCGCGCCGGTATATCTCACGAGCCACTTGCGCCGAGTCGGCGACGTGGCCCGCAGAGAATTGCTCCCACACCGCATCGCACAGCGCGCCCGTGCCGAGCACGTCCTCATAAGCCGCCTCTTCGTGCGTGCCGGAGCAGACGACAAGCAAGCGCTCAACCCGCTCACGCGCCAGCCAGCCCACGACCGCGCCGAGGTTCAGGAAGCTTCCCACCAGCACGCGCCGCGCACCGCGACACGCCTGGAGCGCCCGCGTCCCGTTCGTGGTCGTCATCGCGATGCTGCGCCCGGCGACGCGTTCGCGCGTGAACTCGCGCGGCGAGTTGCCGAGGTCGAAGTCCACGCTGCCCGTCTGCGCGCGGAGGATGCGCACGCCATCGCGTTCGCCCGCGAGCAGCAAGTCAGGCCGCGCCTGGCGCAGCGCCACGGCCTCGGCGACTTCGCAGACGGGGATGATTTCGTGCGCACCGTTCGCCAGCGCCGTGACCATCGAGCTGGTGGCGCGCAGCACGTCGAAGACGACGCAGACGGTCTGCGAGATGTCGCGCTGCCGGAGCGCGGTGAACTCGGCGGGGGTGAAGGTGACGTCGAGCACGGAGGAAGTGATTAGTAATTAGTGATTAGTCGCGGCGGGAGGCCGGATGCGCCCGGGACGACGAGCGCGACTAAACACTAATCACTAATTACTAACCACTCTTCTTCACCCGCACGTAATGAAACAAATACTGCTGCGCATACCCCGCGTTCGGTCCGAAGTGCGTGTTGGCGAAGCGCTCCAGCCGTTTCTCCGACGGACGACGCCGCGGGAAATACATCTCGGTCAACGCGCGCCGCACCCACACATCCACGGGGAAGGCGTCCTGCTTCCCGTAGGCGAAAAGCAGCACGCAGTCGGCGATTTTGCGGCCGACACCGTGGAGGTTCATCAATGCAGCGCGTGCTTCGGCAGTCGGGAGGTTGTGTAGGTGAGACAAATCCAGTGCTCCGCTCGCGACGGCTTTTGCCGCAGCCAGAATGTAGGGCGCGCGGAAACCCATCTTGCACGTGCGCAGCTCGGCCTCGGAGCACGCAGCGAGTCGCGCGGCGGTGGGGAAGGCGAAGCCCTCGTAGGTGACGACGTGAGGAGTCTCTGACTGTTTCTCGGGAGTTAGTTTGAGACTCCTCACGTCGTCTCCTACGGGGATTGGTTCCCCGAATCGCTCGCAGAGCAGCGCGATGATTTGCTGGATTTGGACAATCTGCTTCGTGGAGGAGCAGATGAAGGAGACGAGGCATTCCCATGGCTCTTGTCGTAGCAGGCGCAGGCCACGACACGCGGCGACGGCGGCGCGCATCGGCTTGTCATCGGGGAAGGTGGCGAGGATGGCGGGGAGATCCGCGTCGAGCTGGAGGAGGTGGCGGAGGAGGGCGGAGGCGTGTTCCGTGTTGCGTGTTCCGTGAGTTAGTTCGGGAGTCGCGGGCGTGCTGGTCGAGCCGAGGAGTTCGGCGGTGATGGCGGCGGGCGTTTGGCGCAGCCGGAAGTGGTGGCCGCTGATGATGCCTTCCCACGCGTCGCCGACTAGCCGCCAGCGGAAGGCCTGGCCGGAGCCGAGCGTCGCGGCCAGGTCGTAGTCGCGGACGGGGAACGAGACTTGGGTGGCAGGCTTCACTTCAACTCTCGGCACAGCAGCAGTCGCACGGTGTGAATCGTCTGGCCTCGATACTGGATGTCCCGCGTGCCGAGGTCTTCGATGCGCGTGAACTCGGCGGCGAGGCGGGAGGGAGGTGCTTCGGGTTGCGCGCCCTTCTTCAGCTCTTGCACAAAGATGGCGCTGTCGCCGCGACGCGACGCGTAGCCGGGCCAGAAGCCGTATTGGTTCTCGGGCTTGGGCGATGATTGATAGAATACGATGGGTGCGTGCGGCACGCCGGCCTTCGCCTCGGGGATGTAGAACGACAGCAGGCTTGTGATGCCGTAGTGCGCGCCGATGAGAAAGGCCGGCTTGCCCTCCGCCGCGATGACCTTCTGCCGCTCGGCTTCGACGGCTTCGGCCATTGCCTTCCATCCACGCACCCGGGCGAGCGGGTCGAGCTTCGTGGGCAACGTCTGGCCGAACAATTTGCTGGTGAGGTTCGTGTCGTGAAGCAAGACGACGAGCGGCAAGCCGAGCGCGAGACCGCCGATGAACCACACTCGCACCGAGCGGACGCCGCGTCGCCAGCAAGCGTCGGCCTGAAGCGCGGCGAGGCAGAGGAGCGGGATGGCGGCGGGCACAATCCAGTTCGGCTGGACGCGCGCGCGGAGAGTGTAGAGGAAGTAGCCAAAGAAGAGCGGGAGGCCCATGCAGAGGAGGAAGAGCGGGAGGCCCGGTGCTGTCGCGACGCTCTGTGAGCGCCGTTCGGCATCGGTTCGGCGGTCACAGACCGCCGCTACAGGTGTGTCGCCGGCACGCAGCGTGGCGAGCGTCGCCAGCACGCCGCCGAAGATGAGCGCGAGGAAGGCCGGGTTCAGCAGCACCGCTTCTGCCAGCACGAAATCCCGCATGAAGTTCATCGAGAACTTCCACGCCTGCGCCAGGCCCGCGCGGTTGTGCAGATGCTCGACGGTCGCCCAGCCGTTCTGCGCGTTCCAG
>JACRKB010000170.1 GCA_016235545.1 Verrucomicrobiota bacterium
CGACTCTCCTGTGTGCCCTTGGTGCCTTTGTGGTTCAAGCGAGCTGCGTGGCTCCGACTCAATGTGCGGCAACCGATGGAAAATCGCAGCCAGGGACCCATCTCCTGCCGCAGGTTTGGCAGGAGAACCACCCAGATCAAGCGTGCGGCCGACCCGCTCCTCTACGCCGTCACGAGCTGCGCGTGTTCAGCCTTGGTCATGTCCTCAATCATCTGCTTGAAGGTGACGCTGGGTTCCCAGCTCAGGAGGCGACGGGCCTTGGCTGGGTTGCCTTGCAGGCGCTGCGGCTCGGCGGGTCGAAGGAGGCGGTTGTCTTTGCGGACGTGCTGGCGCCAGTCGAGGTTCACTGCGGCGAATGCGGTTTCCACCACGTCCTGCACGCTGTGGAGTTTTCCGGTGGCAAAGATGTAATCCTCGGCGGTGGCGTGCTGGAGCGAGAGCCACATCCCCCGCACAAAATCCGGCGCATAGCCCCAGTCGCGCTTCGCGGAGGTGTCGCCGAGGAGCAAATCCTTTTGCTGGCCGAGCTTGATGGCTGCTGCGGCGCGGCAGATTTTCCGTGTGACAAAGTTCTCACCCCGGCGCGCGGACTCATGGTTGAACATGATGCCGTTGACGGCGAAGTGGCCGAAAGTCTTGCGGTAGATGGAGACCATTTGCGCGGCGAAGGCCTTGGCGCAGCCGTAGGGGTTGACCGGCGCGTAGGCCGTGTGCTCGTCCTGCGGCATTTGCTCGGGCTGCCCGAATATTTCGGATGATGCAGCGTGGAAGAAGCGCGGTTTCTTCCTCATGTCCTGCACCATCTCGAGCAAGCGCAGCGTGCCCATCGCGGTCAGGTCGCAGGTGGACTCGGGGATCTCGAAGCTCAGGCCGACGTGCGACTGGCCGGCGAGGTGATACAGCTCGTCCGGCTCCACGGAAAAGAGCACGCGGCGCATCGTGGTGGGATCGTCCAGGTCTGCGTAGTGAAGGAAGAGGCGCTGCCCATAGACGGCCGGGTCTCGGTAGAGGTGGACGAGGCGCGAGCGATCCAAGGAGCTGGTGCGCCGCACCATGCCGTGGACTTCGTAGCCTTTCTCGATGAGCAACTCAGTGAGGTAGGAGCCGTCCTGGCCGGTGATGCCGGTGATGAGCGCGCGGGGCATGGCGTGTGTGGGTTTGAACGTGTCGAGTGCCGTTTCCCCGCGCGGGCGCGGGTCATTCCGAGTGAGCGACCTTGCCAGCGAGCTGGTCCTGCAAGTCCTTCAGGTCAGCATCCACCATCAGCTTGGCGAGATCGGTGAAGGTGACCTTTGGCACCCAGCCAAGTTTCTTTTTTGCTTTGGTCGGGTCGCCGATGAGCAGGTCCACCTCTGCCGGGCGGTAGTAGCGCGGATCAATCTCGACGTGCTTCTTCCAGTCCAGCCCGAGGTGCCCGAAGGCGACTTCGAGGAACTCACGCACCGAGTGCGTCTCGCCGGTGGCGATGACGTAGTCATCCGGCTCCGGCTGCTGGAGCATGAGCCACATGGCCTCGACGTATTCCTTGGCGAAGCCCCAGTCGCGCTTGGAGTCAATGTTGCCGAGGAACAACTTGTCCTGCCGGCCCAGCTTGATCGCGGAAACGGCGCGCGTGATCTTGCGAGTGACAAAGGTCTCGCCGCGCCGGGGCGACTCGTGGTTGAAAAGGATTCCGTTGCTTGCGTGCATCCCGTAGGACTCGCGGTAGTTCACCGTGATCCAGTAGGAATAAACCTTCGCGCACGCATACGGGCTGCGCGGGTAGAAAGGCGTCGTCTCCGTCTGCGGCACCTCCATCACCTTCCCATACATCTCGGAGGAGGAAGCCTGGTAGAAGCGCGGCTTGATGCCCACTTCGCGGATGGCTTCAAGCAGGCGGATGGTGCCGGTGCCGACGATGTCCGCCGTGTATTCCGGCGCATCGAAGCTCACGCGGACGTGGCTTTGGGCGGCGAGGTTATAGACCTCGTCCGGCTGAATCTTGCCGATGAGCCGGGACAAACCGCTCGCATCGCTGAGGTCGCCGTAGTGGAGGATGAGCTTGTGCTTCGCCGCGTGCGGGTCGGAATAGATGTGCTCCAGGCGCTGCGTGTTGAACGAACTCGCGCGGCGGATGATGCCGTGGACCTCGTAGCCTTTGGCCAACAACAACTCGGCGAGATAAGAACCATCCTGCCCCGTGACACCCGTAACCAGTGCTTTCTTAGACATATTTGTGCACGGACGATGGGACAAGCCCGCGCGACGTGGCAAGCAGAGAATCCCGCAAGTCGGGCGCAAATCAGTTTCTAGCCGGCACGGGAAGGCAGGGCTGAAAACACCGGCTCCTGCCAGGCATGCACAAAACAGAGCCACGCCGCAGCTACCGCTTCACCCCGGCCTGCGGACACAGCGCCTTTAACTCGCACCCATCGCAGTCAGGCTTCCGCGCCGCGCAGCGCCGACGCCCGTGCCAGATGAGCCAGTGGCTGAACTGCGCCCACCGCTCGCGCGGCACCAGCTTCATCAAGTCCGTCTCTATGCGCTCCGGCGTAGTCGCCCGCGTCAGCCCGAGCCGCTGCGAAAGCCGGGAGACGTGCGTGTCCACCACCACGCCGACGTTGATGCCGAAGGCATTTCCCAGAACCACGTTCGCCGTCTTGCGCCCTGCCCCGTCGAGAGCGGTGAGTTCCTCCATCGTGCGCGGCACCTCGCCGCCATGCCGCTCGACGAGCTTGCGGCAGCACGCCTGGATGTTCTTCGCCTTGTTCCGGTAAAACCCCGTGCTTCTCACGGCTTGCTCCAAGTCCCCCAGCGGTGCCTCCGCGAAATCCCGCGCGCTGCGATACCGCTGGAACAACTCCGCCGTCACCAAGTTCACCCGCTTGTCCGTGCATTGCGCCGAGAGGATGGTCGCGACGAGCAGCTGCACGGGGTTCGAGTGGTTCAGCTCGCAATACGCGTCCGGGTAAGCGCGCTGCAACCCGGCGATGATCGCAGTCGTCCGGCCTGCTCTGCCTTCGGCTGATTCGCGTGACATGATTTCGCCGCGCAGCGTAGTGTCCGGGCCGTTCTCGTCAATGCCACCGCGCCTCACCGAACTTACGTCACGCCAGTCCGGCGGTTTCCTTTGGGCCGGCCTCGCCCTCGCCTTCGTCGCCGGCTGCGTAACTTACGAGCCAAAGCCGCTCGTGCCGGAGCAATCTGCGGCAGCATTCCAAGAGCGCTCGCTCGATACAGCCGAGCTTAGAAAGTTCATCGAAGAGCGGCTCGGTCGGACACTTCCACTTTGGCCGCTGAAACAACAGCAGCCGGGCATCATCAACCAGAATCAGGCATGGAATGCCGAATTGCTCACGCTCGCCGCGTATTTCTTCCATCCGAGTCTTGATTTTGCCCGCGCTCGCTGGCGAGCAGCGGAAGCAGCTGAAATTTCAGCCGGGGCACGGCCCAATCCCACCGTGAGCCTCCGGTCTGGATATAATCTCAGCGCCACGCCGGGTGTAACGCCGTGGATTCCGGGTGCGCAATTTGACCTGCCCATCGAGACGGCTGGCAAGCGCGGCCTGCGCATCGCCAAGGCTCGCCAGACCACCGAAACTGCCCGCCTTGAGCTCCATACAGCTGCGTGGAAGGTGCGCGCGGATTTACGCGACGCACTGAACCGCTACTATTTTGCCCACGATCAGGTGTATCTGCTCGACGTGAGAATGGGCGTCCAACACCGGCTCGTTGGGAAGCTCGAATCTCGCCTTGAGGTTGGAGCTATCGCCATCTCCGATGTGCTCCCTGCGAAGCTGGCCCTCCAAAAAACCAAGCTGGAGTCCAGCCTCGCTGCCGAGGCGCAAGCGACCAGTGCGGCGCGCGCTGCTGAGGCCATCGGAATTTCCACTTGTGAGTTTGAACTGGCAAAAGTTCCCCATTGGTTCTCTCCCGGCGCTATCGACAACGCGTTGATTGATTTGCGCCGCCGCACGCTGGGTTTCAATCCGCGGCCAGGAGAGGTGATGAAATACCAGACTGACCGCTTACCCGCCACGGTCTTGACCAGCCTTGCGGTTAGCCTGCATATCAACCTGCCCGCTCTGACGAATGAAGTTTTGTCCGTAACCCGGACACAAGCCGTGAAATCACGCCCCGACATTCGCGGTGCGCTGGCCGACTACGAAGCCGCGCAGCTTGCCCTGCACCTTGAAATCGCCAAGCAGTATCCCGACATTCACCTCGGCAGCGGCTACCAGTGGGATCAAGGCCAAAGCAAATGGAGTTTTCTGAATCTCGCCGCCGAGTTGCCCGTGCTAAATCGCAACCAAGGCGGCATCGCCGAAGCTAAGGCGCGGCGGGAAGCAGCCGCCGCCCAGGTCGTGGCAACTCAAGCCAGGGTGTTTGCAGAAACGGACATTGCTGCGATTGCCTACGAACGCGCCCGCAGCCGCTTTTTCTCCACGTTGAGCTTCTTTGAAACCCAGAGCCGTCAGACCGAAACCCTTGCGGCTATGGTGAAAGCTGGAGCGGCGGATGAGTTTGACCGTCTGAGTGCCGAACTCGACCGCGTGAACGCCTTCTTGCTGGTTATTGAAGCCCGCCATCAAGCCGAAGGAGCTCTCGGCAGACTCGAAGACGCCCTGCAAACGCCGCTGAACTTGCGCATGAGCGCACCGCTGCCTGGCGATTTTATCCAAACCAAACCTCGCGCAGAAATGGAACGACCATGAAGCCTCTCTGTATTCTGCTCTTCGTTCTGGCTGCTGCGACTGTGTCCGCCGCTGACGCGCCCAAAGCCGCCAGCCCCGCGAAGGTCTGGACTCTCATCAAGGAAACCGACCTCAACACCGTCACGCTCACGCCGCAGGCGGAGAAGCGGCTCGGCGTCGTGACCGTCGCGGTTGAGCGCAAGTCTGTGCCGCGCACGCGCAGCTTCGGCGGCGAAGTGATGGTCCGCGCGGGCAACGCTCTCATCGTCACCGCGCCCATCGCGGCCACGGTCAGCGGCTCGCTCCCTCAGCCCGGCACTCTAGTCAAACGCGGTCAGGCACTCTTCAAACTTATCCCCATTCTCTCTCCGACCGAGCGCGTGAACGTCGCCACCGCGCTCTCCGACGCGCAGAGCAGCGTCGCCGGGGCCAAGGCATTGCTCGAAGCCGCGCGCATCACCTTCGCCCGTGCCGAGCGGCTCGTGAAAGCCGAAGCCGGCAGCCAACGCGCGGTGGACGACGCGCGCGCCGCTGTCGCCGTCGGCGAAGCCAACTTGAAAGCCGCCGAGACGCGCGTCTCCACTCTCGCCTCCGTCCTGAAGGACTTCGAGGCCGGCAGCATCACCGCCCTGCCCGTGACCGCTCCGCTCGACGGACTCGTGATGGCCGTTCGCACGAGCGGCGCGCAGCAGGTCGCGGCCGGCGCGGTGCTGTTGGAAATCACCGCGCTCGACCCACTTTGGGTGCGCGTGCCCGTTTATGCCGGCGAGGCGAACACGCTTCAACCCAATGCCCCTGCGCACGTCACGCGCCTCGGCGCGAAGGCTGGCGACGTTGGAGTTCAAGCCAAGCCCGCGATCGCGCCGCCGTCCGCCACCGCGCTGGCCAGCACGGTGGATTTCTATTTCGAGCTGCCGAACGCCGATGCCCGCTTCCGCCCCGGCGAGCGCGTGTCCGTGTCGCTGCCGCTGACCACGGCGGAGACCAACCTCGTCGTGCCGTGGACAGCGGTGTTGCACGACATCCACGGTGGCCAATGGGTTTATGAGCAGACCGCGCCGCAGACCTTCGTCCGCCGCCGCGTGACCGTGGAGCGCGTCGCGGGCAAGGACGCGGTGCTCGCGAGCGGGCCGGGCGTCGGCGCGAAGCTCGTCACCGGTGGCGCGGTGGAACTGTTCGGCACTGAGCTGGGCACGGGCAAATAGGAAACCATCATGCTTCGCTGGCTGGTCGAATCTTCCCTCCGCGCGCGCGTGTTCGTCATCGCGCTCGCGCTTGTGCTGCTGGCCGTGGGCTACCGGCAGGTGCGGCACGCGCCGCTGGACGTTTTCCCCGAATTCGCTCCGCCGCGCGTGGAGATTCAGACCGAGGCACCGGGACTTTCCACCGAGGAGGTCGAGAGCCTCATCACGCTGCCGCTGGAACAGGCGCTGAACGGCACGTCGTGGCTGCATAACATCCGCTCGAAGTCGGTGCTCGGGCTTTCGTCGGTGGTGCTGCTGTTCGAGGAGGGAACGGACTTGATGCAGGCGCGGCAGTTGGTGCAGGAACGATTGCTCGCCGTCGCGCCGAATCTGCCGGCGGTCGCGAAGGTGCCGCACATTCTGCCGCCGCTGTCCTCCTTGAGCCGCGCGCTCAAAGTCGGCGTCACCTCGAAAACGCTGAATCAAATGGAGCTTACGGAGCTTGCGCTGTGGGCGATTCGCCCGCGCCTGATGGCTGTGCCGGGCGTCGCGAACGTCGCCATCTGGGGGCAGCGCGACCGGCAGTTGCAGGTGCTCGTGGACCCCGACCGACTCAACGCCCACGGCGTTACACTCGACGCCGTGGTGCGCGCCGCAGAGGACGCCGTGGTGGTCGGCGCGGGCGGCTTCGTGGACACGCCGAACCAGCGCATGGCGGTGCGCCATCTCTCGCCGGTGCAAACGCCGGAGGACTTGGCGCGCACAGTGGTCGCCTTCCGCGATGGCTTTCCGCTGCGGCTTGGCGACGTGGCGGACGTGGTCGTCGGTTCGCCGCCGATGATTGGCGACGCCATCATCAACGACGGCCCCGGCCTGCTGCTCATCGTCGAGAAGCAGCCGTGGGGCAACACGCTCGACGTGACGCGCGAGGTCGAGAAGGCGCTCGATGCGCTGCGCCCCGGCCTCAAGGGCGTGGAGATGGACTCCACCATTTTCCGCCCGGCGACGTTCATCGAGCTGTCCATCAAGAACCTCGCGCACGCGATGCTGCTGGGCTGCGCGATGGTCGTGCTGGTGCTCGGCGCGTTCCTCTTCGACTGGCGCGCGGCGTGCATCAGCCTCACGGCGATTCCGCTGTCCATCATGGCTGCGGGGCTGGCGCTCTACTGGCAGGGCGGCACGCTCAACGTGATGGTGCTCGCCGGCCTCGTCATCGCGGTGGGCGAGGTCGTGGACGACGCCATCATTGACGTGGAGAACATCCGGCGACGCCTGCAACTCAACCGCGCCGCCGCCGCGCCGCTCTCGCCGTTTCAAGTCGTGCTCAATGCCTCGCTCGAAGTCCGCAGCGCGGTCGTCTTCGCGAGCCTCATCGTGGTGCTGGTATTTCTGCCGGTGTTCTTCCTGCCGGGATTGTCGGGCGTGTTCTTCCGTCCGCTCGCGCTGGCTTACATCACGGCCATCAGCGCGTCGCTGCTCGTCGCGCTCACAGTCACGCCCGCGCTGTGTTTGTTGCTGTTGCCGAACGAACACCCGAAGCACGCCGAGTCGCCGCTGGCCGTTTGGCTCAAGGGACTTTACCGGCGCGTGCTGCCAGCCATCGTGTCGCGGCCTGCGGCGGCGGTGGTGTTTTTGCTCGTCGCCTTCATCGCCACCGGCCTTGCGTGGCGGAAACTGGGCGAGGAATTTCTGCCCAACTTCAAGGAACGCGACTTCCTCATGCACTGGGTCGAGAAGCCCGGCACGTCGCTCGAAGCGATGAACCGCATCACCGTCGCGGTGAGCAAGGAGCTGCGCGCCATTCCCGGCGTGCGGAACATGGGCTCGCACATCGGGCGCGCGGAGGTGGCTGACGAGGTGGTGGGGCCGAACTTCACCGAGCTGTGGATCAGCGTCTCGCCCGACGTGGACTACGACACGACGCACGCGAAAATCGAGGAGGTCGTGAACGGCTACCCCGGCCTCTATCGCGACGTGCAGACCTACTTGAAGGAACGCATCAAGGAAGTCCTCACCGGCGCGAGCGCCAGCGTGGTGGTGCGCATCTACGGGCCGGACCTCGACCAGCTTCGCGCGAAGGCGCAGGAGGTCAGCGCCGCCATCAAGGACGTGGGTGGCGTCACCGCACTCAAGGTCGAGCCGCAATCGCTCGTGCCGCAGGTGCAGGTCCGCCTGCGCGCCGAGGCTGCCGCGACGCTTGGCCTCACGCCCGGCCACGTGCGGCAGGCCGCGCTGACCTTGCTCAAGGGCCGCAAAGTCGGCGAAATCTACGACGCGCAGAAAATCTACGACGTGGCCGTGTGGGGCGTGGAGCGGTTGCGCGGCGATGTGCAGGCTGTGCGCGAACTGCGCATCGAAACTCCCGGCGGTGCGCTCGTGCCGCTCAAAGATGTGGCCGATGTGCAAATCGTCCCCGCGCCCAACGAAATCAAACGCGAAGGCGCGTCCCGGCGCATCGACGTGACGTGCAACGTCGCCGGGCGCGACCTCGGCACCGTGGCCCGCGAGGTCGAAGAGCGGGTGAAGAAGCTCTCGTTCGAGCGCGGCTACCATCCGGAGTTCCTCGGCGAATACGCCGCGCGTCAGGCAGCGCAAAACCGTCTGCTCGCGCTCTCCGGTCTCGCGCTCTTCGGCATCCTCGTGCTGCTGCACGCGGACTTCGGCGCGCTGCGCCCAACGCTCATCGTGGCAATGACGCTGCCCTTCGCGTTGATTGGCGGCGTGGCGGCGGCGTTCTTCAGCGGCGGCGTGCTGTCGCTGGGTTCGCTTGTCGGCTTCGTCACCGTGCTCGGCATCGCCGCGCGCAACGGCATCATGCTCGTGAGCCACTACCGGCACTTGGAGGAAGTCGAGGGCGAGCCGTTCGGCCTCGCGCTCATCCTTCGTGGCGCGGAGGAGCGACTCTCGCCCATCCTGATGACCGCCGCCTGCGCCGGCCTCGCGCTGCTGCCGCTCATCATCGCTGGCAACATCCCCGGCCACGAAATCGAATACCCGATGGCCTGGGTCATCCTCGGCGGGCTGGTGACCTCGACGGCACTAAACCTGTTCTTGTTGCCAGCGCTGTATGCGCGGTTCGGACACGCGCCCGCAGCGGTTCACGGCAGCGAGAAATAGTCCGGCCCCTGGTAGCGGCCATCGACGAGCTTGGCGATTTGCATGATCACGTCGTTGACGAGGGTGCTGGCACCGAAGCGGAAGAGGTCGGGCGTGAGCCAGTCGTCGCCGAGGGTTTCCTTCACCATCACGAGGTAAGCGAGCGCCTGCTTGCTGGTGCGGATGCCTCCGGCGGGCTTCATGCCGATGCGCATGCCAGTGACGAAAAAGTGGTCACGGATGGCCTCCAGCATGACGAGGGTGACGGGCATGGTGGCGGCTGGTGAGACCTTGCCGGTGCTTGTCTTGATGAAGTCCGCACCAGCCTCCATCGCAATCTGGCTGGCGAGCCGGACGTTGTCGTAGGTGACGAGTTCGCCGGTCTCGAAGATGACTTTCAGGTGCGCGGGGCCGGAGGCTTCCTTAGTCGCGGCAATTTCATCGTGGACCCTCGCGTGGTCACCGGTGAGGAAAGCGCAGCGGTCAATGACCATGTCAATTTCATCCGCGCCATCCGCCACGGCCCGGCGCACTTCGGCGAGCTTGGTCGGCAACGGATACTGGCCACTAGGAAAGCCAGTCGCCACGGCAGCGACTTTCACGGGCGCGTCCGAGCCGAGGAGCTTGCGCGCGTGCCGGACCATGTTCGGATACACGCAGACGGCTGCGCAGGGCGGCACGCCGAGGCGCGGTTCGGCAGGCGAGAGAGCCTTGCGGCAGAGGAAGGCTACCTTGCCAGGCGTGTCCTTCCCTTCGAGCGTGGTGAGGTCCATCATGCTCACGGCGAGCTTGAGGCCGGCGAGCTTGGCGCTGGTCTTGATGCTGCGCTTGGTGAAGCTGGCCGCGCGCTCCTCGGCCATGATCTGGTCCACGCTCGGAACGACGGGAATGCGGAATGCGGAATGCGGAATGCGGAATGGCGCGGCAGCCAAGGCTTTCATGGCGTCAGGATAGCGACGGTGCGGAACCAGCTCCAAGCTCCAATTGCCGGATTAACTGCGCAGCAGCCGGGTTCAGGAGACAGATTCCAACTCTCAACTCGCCATGCCTCCTACTCAACCCGGCGGCTACACCAAAACACCCTTGATGACCTCCCCGTAATCCAGGTCGAGCCGCTTGCGGTCTGGGACTTCCAGCTTGCGACCTTTCAGGCCGAGCTGATGAAGCAGGGTCGCGTGGATGTCCGTGACGTAGTGCGCATCCTCGACTGCGTGGAAGCCCAGCTCGTCCGTCGCGCCGTGGACGATCCCGCCCTTGATGCCTCCGCCAGCCAGCCAGACGCTGAAGCCATAAGGATGATGATCGCGTCCGTCCGAGCCCTGCGAGCCGGGCGTGCGGCCAAATTCGGTGGCGAAGACGACAATGGTCTCGTCCAGCAGGCCGCGCCGTTTCAAGTCATGCAGCAGGCCGGCGGTGGGCTTGTCCACCTGGGCGGAAAGCGTTGAGTGATTCGCCTTCAAGCTGCTGTGCGCGTCCCACGAGCCCGCAGCACCGTCGCCATGCTGGATTTGAATGAAGCGCACACCGCGCTCGACGAAGCGTCGCGCGGCGAGGAGCTGCGTGCCGAACGGTTTCGTCCCCGCTTGGTCCAGTCCGTAGAGTTTTTTGGTCTCCTCCGTTTCGCTCTCAGTGTTGACGGCCTCGGGCACGGCCATCTGCATGCGATAGGCCAGCTCGTAGCTCTTGATGCGTGCATCGAGCGCCTGGTCGCCGGGATACTGTGTGGCCTTGAGGCGGTTCAACTTGCCGACGAGGTCGAACTGCATCTGCTGTTCCGCCGAGCTGATGTCACCCTCGGGCCGCGCGTAGGCGAGTGGCTCGCGCGGGTCAATGACGAGCGGCACGGCGTCGTAGGCGGGGCCGAGGTAGCGCCCGTCGCGCTTGTCGAAGAAGCGCGGCCCCATGTTGATGAACTGCGGGAGGTTTTCGTTGAGCGAACCGAGTCCGTAGTTGACCCACGCGCCGATGGTCGGCTCCTGCACGTCGAGCATGTGGCGGCCCGAGTGAAACTGGATTTGCGCGCCGTGGTTGTCGTCCGTCGTCCACATCGAGCGCACAATGGCGAGGTCGTCCACACTGGCGCGAAGATGGGGAAACCAGTCGCTCACTTCGATGCCGCTCTTGCCGCCGGGGGCGAAGCCGACTTGCAGCGGGTAAACCTTGTTGCGCTGCTGGCCGTTGGCGTCGTTCACCACGACGACGCGCACGCGCTTGCGCCGCTCCGCGTCGTCAATGCCCTTGAACGGCGTCTCGGCGAATGTCTTCCCGGCGTATTGGGTGAGCGCGGGCTTGGGATCGAAGCTCTCCATGTGGCTCAACCCGCCCCGCAGGAAAATCCAGATGACTGACTTCGCCCGTGCCGGAAAGTGCGGCAGGCCCGTGGGCGGCCGCCAACTGCTCTCCAGCCCGAAGCCATCGCGCGCGAGCATCGTGCCCAGCGCGAGGCCGCCGAAGCCGAGGCCGGAACGGGTGAGGAAGGAGCGGCGGGTGGGGTTCATGGCAACCTAACGAAGTGCCTTCAACAAGCGGCGTGGACTCGCAACGGCCACGGGTTCCAAGTCCGCGTCGGCGAACGCGAGCTTCAGTGCGAACTCTTCAATGCCGAGCAGGTGATTGTCCGAGGTTGCAAGCAGTGGAACACTTTGCAGCGACGCCTCCGCAAGGATTATTCCGTCGCAAGTTTCATCCTCTGGCAGCAATCCCTGCTCAATCAATCGGCCCGCGAAGCGCGCGGCAACCGCTTCATGGACGGATGGAAGTTCAAACGGGAGCAGCCTCCAAGGCCGGTCCAACTGCCCCAGCGCCCGGCTGGCGTTGGCGGCGTCTTCCGGTTCGTCTCCCAATGCGAGCCAAGTCAGTTCCGCAACGACGGTCGGGGGAACCAAAAGCTCGTAAGCCAGTCGCCGGAACGCATCCAGAAAGTCGTGCGCCCAGTCTGAACCGCGCGACAAATCCATGAGGACGTTAGTGTCCAGCGCCAGTCTTTTCCTTAAGTTCGCCGCCATAAATCAGCACCATGCCTTGCCGAAAATATTCCCGGCGCTCTTCTTCCGTCATCTTGTTCGCAGCCTGCCGTGCGCGGGCCGCCACACGGCTGCCGTAGGTCTCCTCCGGGTAATCCAACGGCATTTTGGCTTTCTTGGTAGGCTTGCCAGTCATGGTCGGAAGCTAGGTGAGGGCTCGTCTATTGTCGAACAGGTTCTGTCATCGGGATTCTGCGGTGGGTCCTAGCGAATCGTGATGAAGTCGTTGTGATTCAAGAGCGCGTGGACGAGGGCGGCGCGGGCCTTGGCTTCGGGCTGGGCGGACTTGCGCTCCTGCGCGGCGGCGAGGAATTGGGCGAGGCTGTCGGCGCAAAGTTTTTTCTCTGCGGGCGTGGGCGTGGTGGCGAGCAGCGTGGTGAAGGTGGTGCGAATGAAGGCTTCGTCGGAGGCGCTTTCGGAATCCTTCACGAGGCGTTCGGCGACCTTTGCGGCGGCGGTGGAAACTAGCTTGCTGTTCGCCAAGGCGAGCGCCTGCTGCGGCAGGATGCTCTCGTCGCGGCGGTAGCATTCCTTCGTGTTCGCGTTGTCAAACATCTCCAGGAACTTGTTCAAATCCTCGGGCGACTGCGTGAAGTAGAAGCTGCGGCGCAGCGAGTCCTCGCGCTTCGCGTCAATCGTCGGCCCGCCGAGCTTAGGATCGAGTGTGCCGGCGAGGTGGAGCAGGCTGTCGCGAAGGACGTTGGCGTCCATGCGCTGGGAGTTCATGCGCCAGTAGAATTTGTTCTCGGGGTCTGTGGTGTGAGCGGGTGAGAGAGTGAGAGAGTGAGAGAGTGAGAGGGACTTCGAGTCCGGACGCTCAGACGCTCGCACACTCACACTCCCATATGTGGAAGCCATCCGATAAGCCTCCGACAGAACGATCCTTCGGTGCAAATGCTTCAGACTCCACCCGTGCTCCATAAAGTCCACGGCGAGCCAGTCGAGCAACTCGGCGTGGACGGGCTTCGCGGCGCGGCGACCGAAGTCCGTGACGTTCGCGACGAGCGGCTGGCTGAAGTGACGGGTCCAGACGTGGTTCACCAGCACGCGCGCGGTGAGCGGGTTTTGGCGGTCTGCGAGCCACTGCGCCAGCGCGAGCCGTCGGCCGGTGCTCGTGGTCGGATACGGGAGCTGGCGGTGGGCCTCGGACTCGTCCGGCCCCTCGAAGGCCTTGAGCGTGGCGCGGAGCGAAGTGTAGTTCGTGCCGGCCGCGCTGATGGCTTTCTGGGCTTTCGCCAACACTTCCTGCGCGGTCTTCAACTTCTTCTCTGCGTCCGGCTCCTTCTTCTTCTTAGCCTCAGTGGCGGGCGCAATCAGCTCCAGCTCGGCTTTCGCCAACTCAGCTTGAGCTTGCGCGAGCTTGAACTTCGCCTCGGCGGTTGCTGCGGCGGCGAGCAGGTTTGAGTTGCTGCGGGAGTGCGCGGCTCGGCTGGCATCCGCGTTCCAAACGGCGCTGACCATCGCGGGGCGCAACTGGGCGGCGGCGAGAGTGAATTCGGCGGCCTTCAACGCGCCGCGAGCTTGCTCGGCAGTCGTGGTGGCGGCGGGGGCGGGCGGCGCGGCGGCGGGCGCAACGGCTGAAGCACGGACGCCCGCGTCCGGTTTCGGGGCTGCGGACGTGGGCGTCCGCGCTCCACTCGCGCGCTCGACTTCGGTGAGCTTCTTCTGAGCGGTTTCCACGGACTGGCGCGCAACGGTGATTTGCTCCTCGGCGGCGAGGAGGTGGTTCGTGAGCACCCACGGCTGAAGCGCGGGATTGTGCGCGGGCGCAGGCAGCGGCACTGGCGCGATGACCAGCGGCTTGAATGCAAGCGACGCCGGTATGGCTGCGGCGATGACGCGGTTCGTGTCGGGCTTTTTCTCATCGCCCTTCACGTGGATGTAAGTGGGCCGGTCCAGGTGCAGGTCGAAGGCGCGCGGGAGGCCGTCCTTCTCCAAGTCGGCCGTGCCGGGCAGCTCATCGAGGCGCGCGTGATACGGCTCGAAGATCGCGCGCATGGCGTAGTAGTCGGTCGTGGTGAGCGGGTCGTATTTGTGATCGTGGCATTTCGCGCAGTTCATCGTGAGGCCGAGGAACGCCTTGCTCGTGTGCTCGACGACGTCATCCATCCACGTCGTGCGGTTGAAGAGGTAGTAGTTGCGCGCCATGAAGCCGGTGGCGCGGAGCGTGGCCGGGTCAGTGGGCGCCAGCTCGTCGCCGGCGATCTGCTCGATAATCATCCGGTCGTAGCCCTTGTCGGCGTTGAGCGATTCCACAATCCAGTCGCGCCAGTGCCAGATGTGCTTCTGGCTGTAGCGAAGCTGCGCGCCAAGGCCCCACCAGTCGCTGTAGCGCCAGATGTCCATGAAGTGCCGGCCCCAACGCTCGCCGTAGTGCGGGCTGGCGAGGAGACGCTCGACGACTGCGGCGCGGACTCGGCTCTCACCTTCCCGCTTTCTCACCTGTTCATCTACTCCGCTTGCAGGTGCGGGAATGGGAGAGCGGGAAACTGAGAGGTCGCGCTCGAACGCGGCCAACTCCTCGCGCGTCGGCGGCAGGCCGGTGAGATCGAGAGTGACGCGGCGGAGCCAGAGGGAAGGTTCGGCGGGAGGTTGGGCATTGAGGTTTTGGGTGCGGCGCTGGGCTTCGAGGAAGGCGTCGAGGGGAGAGAGATTGGTAATCAGTGAAGCGCGAACGCTGGTCGTGGTGCGTGCGGCCTTAGGCTGCTTGCCCACTGCTCCCTCACCAATTGCTCTCGCCTCAGGAACCACCGCCTTCACCGGAGGCTTGAACGCCCAGTGCTCACGAGGGTCGGACTCGGGGCGCTCGTCCTTCGGGGCGGGCGCGCCAGCGGATATCCACTCGCGGAGCGTGGCGATTTGCGGTGCGTGCAGCGGCTCGCCTTCGGGCGGCATCCGCTCATCGAGGCTGTGCGCGGAAACTTTCTTCACCAGCAGGCTGGGGGCGGGTTTGCCGGCGATGATGGCGGGGCCGTGCTTGCCGCCTTTGCGAATGGACTCCGCCGTGTCGAGCCGCAGCTTCGACTCCTGCTTGAGAGCACCGTGACAGGAGTAGCAGCGCGCGGCGAGTATGGGCTTCACGTCGCGCAGGTAATCCACCTTGCCAGCGGCGGAGGCCGGCAAAACCAGACCGGCTAGAGCAATCAAGGCTATGAATTTCATGCGGCGCGCGAGTTGGACTGGCCTGGGGAAGGACTTCATCAATCGCCCTTCAACTTCCCACCGCACAGCAGCCGACGGTTGTCCAGCGTGGCCTAGACCTCCGCGCTCACCAAACGGAGCCGGGATTTCATCAATCACTTCCCGGGCTTGCCGCCGCCGCCGCTCTTGCCGCCGCCAGCCGTCAGCACCGTGCCGGTGACGACCCCGACGGCGAAGAACGCGAAATACATGACGGCGGAAGGCAGGGTGATTTTCTGGGGCAGCACGGGTGGCAGGGTGAACTCCACAGTGCCCCGGTTTTCTCGCCCCATGAGCACGAGGAAAAAGAGCACGACGAGGAGGAAGAGTGTCTTGAGCAGGAGCTTCGCGTTCATATTCAGGCCGGGCTGGACGGTAACAACGAGGCGGAGCGTTGTCAGCAGTCAGTTGGCCCGCCCCGTTGGCGGGCGCATTTTGAGGACACTGCCCCCGACGGAGCGCGGCTTTCACAGCCTGTGAAGGCCGCGCTCCTGGCCGACGGTTCCCATCCGGCTTCGGAGTTCGGGGCAAACCCGAATTCGGAAACCCAGGTTAAGAACAGGAGTGGAATCGCGCGCGCTTGCGTGGCGTCTGCGCGGCATTAGGCTCGGCCTCCATGAGCATCGCGACCAGGACGGGCGACAACGGCACGACGGGGCTGATGTATAACCGCCGCGTGTCCAAGTGCCACCCGCGCGTGGAGGCCTACGGGACGGTGGACGAGTTGAACGCCGCGCTGGGCCTGGCCCGAGCTTCGGCCACACACGAGTTCATCAGCAGCAATCTGCTCCTCATCCAGCGCGATCTCGTGACTCTCATGGGCGAACTCGCTACCGGGACGGAGGACCTGACTCGCTACGCGAAAGACGGCTTCGATCTCGTGAGCGCTGACCTGACCGCGAAGCTCGACAAGTGGGTGCGGGAAATCGAGGCCCAAAGCATCACGTTCAAGGGCTGGGCCACGCCGGGCGCGACGCTGAACAGCGCGGCGCTCGACGTGGCGCGCACCGTCTGCCGCCGCGCAGAGCGGCGCGTGTGCGCGCTGCACGAGGCCGGGCAGTTGCAGAACCCGGAGATCGTCATCTACCTCAACCGGCTCGCGGACTTGCTGTGGCTCTTCGCGCGGTGGGTGGAGACGAAAACAGGAGTTCAGTAGGAGCGGCGCAAAACAGTGCCGGTCACAGGCTTCAGCCTGCGCACTGGAAGCGTTCAGCAAGCGCTATCTGAAAGTTGCGACTACCGCGATGCCTTCTTCCGGGCCTCGCCGGCTTTGCGGAGGTAGTCGCTGATGCCCGGGACGGTCTTTCCTTGCGTGAGGCTTTCGCTGTCCACGGTGAAGTTCAGATAGGCCAGGCACATCTCGTCGGTGGTCTGCTCGCCCCAGCGGACTGCCTTGGGCGGGGAGTTGGGGTTGCGCGGGTTTTTGTCGGAGTTGTCGTAGCTGGCTTCGAGCGTGATTTTCGATCCGCCGGGGAGCTTCACCGGCTCCTGGAAGACGTAGCTGTTCTGCCAGTTGAAATCCCATTCCGGGACGTGGACGAGCGGGAGTTCCTTGCCGCCGGGCAGGGTGGCGAAGACGCGGATGTCGCGACCGAGGAGGTGCATGTGCGGCATGACGCTGCGCAGGGTGACATCGGCGGGCACCGGCATGGTGGAGGTGACACGGTGGTCGGCGTCTCCGGCGGGGATGTTGATGCGGGTGACGAGGGGGAAGAGGCGGGCGCGTTTGTCCACCGGGCCTTTGGCGTAGTAGAGGCCGATCTTGGTGCGGTCGGTCTCGGGCTTGCCGTTCAGGTTGTAGTGGACCTGGATGACGATGTCGGAGTTCTTCGGCGCGTTCACGCCTACGCCGTCGGGGGAGCGGCGTGCGACGTTGCCAGGCGCCCAGCCGCCGATCTGGCCTGCGGAGCGGAAGCCCACTCCGCCGCCGGTGCGGTAGCCGGGGCCAGGGTCTTGGGCGTCCAGCTCGCGGGCCTTGCCGGAAACGTCGAGGTGGACGAGAACGTGGTGGACGACGCGGCGGTTGCCCGGACGAATCTCGACAGCGGAGAGCCATTTGTCCTCCGTGAAGCCGGTGGGGATGACGAAGTTGCGGTAGATGTCGCGGCCCTCGGCGGGGACGGTGTAAGGCTCGGGCATCTCGATGACCAGGTCGGGTTCGCCGTTGCGCCAGCCGTCGGGGAACTTCGGCATCGCGGGGAGGTCGGCGGGGTTGCCCTCCTTCACGCCCTCGGCAGCCCACTGCTGGATGAGGCCAATTTGGTCGTCGGTGAGACGGCACTCGTCCACGTAAGCGGGGCCAGGCGCGGCTTTCCACGGTGGCATGACTCGCTTGCCGACGACGCTGGCGATGGTCTTGGCGCGCTTGGCGGCGTCTGCGTAGCTCGTGAGGGTGAAGGGCGCGACCTCGCCAGTGCGGTGGCAGACGGCGCAGTTGCTGAAGAGAATCGGCGCGACATCCTTCGAGAAGGTGAGGGTGTTCGCGGGGCGCGGGGAGTAGGAGATGGGGCTGGGGGCTGCGGTCCCGGGTTTTGGGTTGGAGGCGGCGCGCGGTGGGGTGAGGGCGAGGAGGGTGGCGGCGCAGATGAGCCCGAGAAGGAGGCGTTGGTTCATGGTGTCTTGTTTTCTGAGATGGTCTGGATGTGGCAGCCGATGGCTTCGGTGATGGGCTGCGAAATGGGTTTGCCTGCGAGCACGGCATCGAGGGCGTTGCGCAGGTCGTGCTGAGTGACGGTCTGGCGGCGCTGGCCGTAGTCGGCGAAGAGGTTGTTGATGCGGCCACGGTAGAGCGTCTTGCCGTCGGGGCCGAGGAGGTAGGCTTGTGGCGTCTTAGTTGCGCCGAGGGCTTTCACGAGTGCGTGCTGGGAGTCGAGGAGCACGGGGCAGCGGAAGGCGAAGTCGGCGGCGTGCTTGCGTGCCTCGGCAGCGGTCAGGTCGCGGTCCACGTGCGCGAGATAGAAGCTGACGCCGCGCACGGAGTATTCGGCGACGAGGCGGTTGATTTCCGGCGCGAAGGCATTGGCTACAGGGCAGTCAGGCAGGGTGAAGATGACGACGGTGGCCTTGCGGGTATCAGCGCGCAGGGGTGAGTGGGGCTTGCCGTTGAAGTCCGAAAGTTGAACCTCCGCCGCCGAGGAGGAAGACACCAGAAAAAGGAGCGCGAACAGTGCGGCCGCGGCCAGCGAGGCGCGGCCGACCAGAAGTTCACTATTCCAAAAGCGCCGTTTGCGATTCACCAGAGCCTTCTCAAGTCGTCTGCCTCGAAGAGTCATCTTCCCTCCTTCAGATTCCTCGGTTCGCCCTTGTGGAACTGAGGTCCGAACTGCCCCGGCCCTTTCATGGGTGGGATTCCTTTTTGTCCCGGCGGCCCTTGCTGGCGGTAGCGCTCGCGCATCTCTTTGTTGAGGCGGGCGAACTCCTCGCGCTGCTCAGGCAGCAGCTCGGCGGCGATTTCCTCGTGCGACAGGCGGATGACTTGGAAGGTGCGGCCCGCCATCTCGGTGCGCAGCACCCCCATCTCGCGACCGGTGCGCTGAAGGATGGGACCGATGCGCTCCACCTGCTCGGGCGTGAGGTGCAGTCGGCGCTGGAATTCGTGAAGCAGGCTCTGCGACATGCGCTCCGGGTTGGTGCGGCCCTCGATGACGTGCTTGACGACCTTCAGCGTGATGACCGTGCCCGTCGCCGCGCCGAGCAGGAACAGCCCGAACAAGGCGAGAACCACTTTCCAATGTCGCAGCCAGCTCATTCCTGAAAAATGGGATCGAACGTGGCGTCGGCGACGGTGTATTGCTGGGTCCAGCCGGGGGTGGCGACATCGTAGCTCGCCAACCCGACGGCCACCATGAGCGCGCCGGCGACGACGAGGCTGCGGAGTGAGAACACTTCCAGCACGTCCCAGATGGAGGGCGTGGGAGACCCGCCCGCCGCCCAGCGCGCGGCGACGCGCGTGGCGAAGCCGAAGGGCGCTGGCTCCCCGGCAGGCCTCGGCGCCTGGCGCGCGAGCCGTGCGAGTCTATGCCAGTGGTCTTGCGGCTCACTCATGGCGTTTCGATTTTTCCAAGTGTTCAAGCTGCCTGCGAAGTTTCCTGCGTGCGCGGAATGCGCGGACCTTCACCAAGGTCTGGCTCCAGCCCGTCTGCGCGGCGATGTCTGCCACGGAGCGCTCCTCCAAGTCGAGCAGCCGGATCACGAGCTGATCCTCGGCATTGAGCGTTTGCAAGAGCTTGCCGACCAGTTCGCTCGCTTCCGCAGCCTGCGAGGGATGCGGCTCGTGCGCCGCGTGCAGGGTGGCATCAAGCACTGCCGCCTCGCCCTCGGACAAGTCCGCCCAACGCCATTCTGGCCGGCGCTTCTGCGCGCGGAGCCGGTCAATGCAGGTGCTCACGGCGATGCGCGAGACCCAGTGCGCGAAGGGCACTTCGCCCCGATACTGCGCGGCATTGGCGAATACTTTCATGAAAATTTCCTGCGCCAGGTCTTCCTCATCGAGCGCCCGGGGCAGATGCGCCCGCACAATCTTGATGACCAGCGGATGAAGATGCACAACGAGCGCGCGGGCGGCGTCCTCATCACGCTCGCGCACGCGCGCCAGGCACACCGCGACATCCAAGCCGGGTTGCTCACCCATAAGTCGTTCGGACACGGAACCAGCACGGAACTGGTGACGCGCACCATGGTAAGCGGTTACGCGGGGGATGATGAAGGGGAAAGTCGCACTGCTTCTGCACTGGGCGCATCTCACTTTCCTGCAAATGGCTCTGGACAAGGTCAATTCTCCCAACTGCGGAGCAGCGGCGGAGAGTAGCCCAGGGCGCAAGCCCTGGGTGGCAGCGTCCCAACCGAGCCCCAGCGGGGCGGCAGACTCCCACTGCGACATGAACGGATGACGGCTCCTCTGCCGCCGCGCTGCGGCTCGCCCTCGTCACCGCCTGACCCACGGCTCACGCCGTGGGCTACTTTCTTTCGCAACTCCGTTGCTGCCCGTGATCGCCACATGGGTTGCAAGAAACTGGGATGCGCCCCTCATGCAGGAAGGCATCAGTTCTCGCTTGCCGCACGCCGCAGGGTGGCTAGGGTGCGGCCACCTCAATGAACCCTCCCACAAACGCCATCGGCCAGGCCGTTTTCATCCGCACGGACGTGCTGGACTACTCGGAGATTAACGTCCCGTTCCAAACACTGGAGGAACTGGTCAACGTGTGCTCGGAGCCGAGGCATCGCCTCACCCTGGAACGAGTGGTGATTTTTTCCCTCCACGGTGGCCAGCCCAGCGCGCTGACGCTCGGGTTCATTTCCGCCAGCAAAGGTGTCCGGCCCGGTGACTTCCATCCTGAGTTCAAGAGCTAAGGCACCGCGCGCCTTTTTTTTTCAGAGCGTGATGTCGGTGAAGATTCGGCTCCGTCCCCGCTCGTGCAGCGCTCGCGCCAGCGGTGTCCTTGGCTCTGGAAAAAGCGATTCTCGCAGCGCCTCTCCTTTGCCCGGTCCGGACACCAGCACCCACACTTCCCGCGCGGCGGCAATCGCCGCGTAGCCCAGCGTGATGCGGCGCGGCGGAGGCTTGCTCGCGGTCACCGCGCGATAGACGGAGGGAGAATTCACAGCGGCCGCCGGCTCGCCGGGGAAGAGTGAGGCGATGTGACCGTCCTCGCCCATGCCGAGCAATACCAGGTCGAGCATGGGCTGGCCGGTGGAGCAGGTCGGCGCGAGCCGCCGCAACTCCGACTCCGCCTCACGTGCGGCAAACTCCGGCTCCGCCTCACCGAGAATCCGGTGGAGGTTCTGCGTCGGCAAACCCAGCGGCGTGAAGAGCAGTTCCGCCGCGCTTCGATAGTTGCTCTCAGCGTGGTAGGGCGGGACGCAACGCTCATCAGCCCAGAAGAAGTGGACGTGCGCGAGCGATTGCCCGCCCCCCTTCGCAAGCCGCGCCACAGCGCGGAAGAAATCCTGTGCGATGCGGCCACCGGAAAGTGCCACGGACCTTGGCGCGGAAGTTGGAGCGGCCCACGAGATGAACTCAGCGGCGCATTGCACCGCGACGGCCGTCGAATCTGCACAGGACTTCAGTTCCCAGTTGGCCATGGGCGGGAGAGTTGGCGGATGCGCCGCGTGTTATTTCGCCGGCTGCGGGTCACGCCAGACGTGGCCCGTGGGCGCGAGCAAATCCTCGGAGGCCACCGGCCCCCATGTGCCGGCTGAGTAAAACTCCCGGTTCGTCAGCGGCTTGTTGTCCCAGCCGGCGCGAATCGGGTCCACGATGCCCCACGCCGTCTCCACCTCGTCGCGGCGTATGAAGAGCGTCGCATCGCCCGCTACAGCCTCCAGCAGCAGCCGCTCGTAGGCCTCCGGCGTGTAGGCGCCGAACTCCGAGTCGTAGCTGAAGTGCATCCGCACCGGGCGCACCTGCAAGCTGGCACCGGGCACCTTTCCGTTGAAGCGCAGTGTGATGCCGTCGTTGGGCTGAAGCCGCAGCGTGATGGCGTTTGGGTCGAGCTTCAGCCCACACTTCGCGGCGAAGAGCACGTTCGGCGTCGGGCGAAACTGGATGCGGACCTCGCTGGCTGAGAGCGGCATGGACTTGCCCGTGCGGAGGAAGAAGGGCACGCCGCTCCAGCGCCAGTTGTCTATGAAGAGCTTCAGCGCGAGGTAGGTCTCGACGTTCGAGTCGGTCTTCACCTTCTCCTCCTGCCGGTAGCCGTTGCGCAGCTTGCCATCCACCATTCCAGCGAAGTATTGCCCGCGCACCACCTGCTTGCTCACGTCGCGCACGGGACGGATGGACTTGAGCAGCTTCACCTTCTCGTCGCGCACGGCCTCGGCCTCGAGCGACACCGGCGGCTCCATCGCGATGAGCGAGAGCACTTGCAGCAAATGGTTCTGCACCATGTCGCGCATCGCGCCGGACTCCTCGTAATAACCGCCGCGTCCCCCGACGCCGACCTTCTCGGACACGGTGATCTGCACGTGGTCCACAGACGTGCGATTCCAGAGCTGCTCGAAGATGGCGTTCGAGAAACGGAACATCAGGATGTTCTGCACCGTCTCCTTGCCGAGGTAGTGGTCAATGCGGAATATCTGTTTCTCATGCGCGAAGCGCGTCAGCTCATTGTTCAGTTTGAGCGCGGACGGCAGGTCAGTGCCGAAGGGTTTCTCCACGACCACTCGCTGCCACTCTCCGGGTGTCTCGACGCGCTTCAAGAGGTTCGCGCCGCAAAGTTGCTCCACCACCGCGCCGAACTGGCTGGGCGAAATCGCGAGATAAAACAGCAGGTTGTTCCGCAGCTCCGGCACGCCGAAGGACGTGAGCTTCTCGGAAAGGCGCGCGTAGGCCGCAGGATCGGTGAGGTCGCCCTGGCAATAGGAGACATTCGCGGCGAACTCGGCCCACACCGCCTCGTCCACCTGTTTCGTGCGGCTGAACTGCGCCACGCCCGCCTTCAACTCCTCGCGCCATGCCGCGTCGTCCTTCTCGCGCCGCGCGAAGCCGACGATGCGCATCGGACTGGGCAGCGCCTTCTCCGCGAAGAGATGGTAAAGTGCCGGGATGAGCTTGCGGATGGTGAGGTCGCCGCTCGCGCCGAAGATGACGATGGTGCAGGGCGTCACGGCCTTGCGCCCGTCGTCGAGCCGGCACGCCATGAGTTCGTCGAGTTGGTTTAAGTCGTCCATGATGGGGGGACAGTGAAGTTCCGGGTTCAAAGTTCAAGGTTCAAAGTCACTCGCGCCCGGCTCAACTTTGAACTTTGAACCTAGAACCACGAACTCCACCCTCCGCGCATGGATCTCTCTGGCAAAGCCGCCGTCGTCACCGGCTCCTCTCGCGGCGTGGGACGCGCAACCGCGCTCGCGCTTGCCCGGCGCGGCTGCCGCGTGCTCATCAACTACAGCACCTCCCGCGATGAGGCCGAGCGCACTGTCGCCGAAGTCCGCGCGCTCGGCGGCAAGGCTGTCTGCTTCGCCGGCAGCGTGGCCGATGACGCGGCGTGCCGCGCGATGATGGACGCTGCCGTGCGCGAGTTTGGCCGGCTCGACGTGCTCGTGAACAACGCCGGCACCACACGCTTCATCAACTTCCCCGACCTCGAAGCCGTCACCGACGACGATTGGAACCGCATCTTGGGCGTGAACTTGAAAGGCCCGTTCCAATGCGCCCGTGCCGCGCGCCCGCATCTCGAAGCGCACGGCGACGGTGTCATCATTAACGTCGCCAGCGTCGCGGGCCTCGTCGGTGCCGGCAGCAGCATTCCCTACTGCGCGTCGAAAGCCGCCGTCATCAACCTCACGCTCGCGCTGGCCCGCACGCTCGGCCCGGGCATCCGCGTCAACGCTGTCGCGCCGGGTTTCATTGACGGCGAGTGGCTGAAAAAGGGTTTGGGCGACGACTTCGAGTCCGCGAAGGACGCAAAGGCCAAGCACGCCGTGCTGGGCAAAGTCTGCCAGCCCGAGGACATCGCCGACGCCATCCTCGCGCTCATCTCCACCGACCTCGTCACCGGCCACACGATGGTTGTGGACGGTGGCCACACCATCGGCCCGCGCGTGAATCACGGCATCAAGTAGCCCTGCAGGCCCTGTAGCGGCGCTCTGTGAGCGCCGTTTGTGTGCGGGTATTGGTAACGGACCTCGGCGGTCACAGACCGCCGCTCCAGCGCGGCGCGCGCGCTGACTCCTCACTCCGTAACGTAGATGTTCTTGAGTTCAGTGTAGCCTTCCATCGCCGCCATGCCGAGGTCGCGCCCCAGCCCGCTCTGCTTGTAGCCGCCGAACGGTGCTTCGACATGCACGCTGCTGTGCGAGTTGATGCTGAGGACACCACTCTGCACGGCGCGGGCGACGCGGAGGGCGCGGCGAATGTCGTTCGTCCAGATGGAGCCGCTCAGGCCGTAGGGCGAGGCGTTCACGGCGCGGAGCATCTGCGCCTCGTCATCGAAGGGCACGATGCACACGACCGGGCCGAAGATTTCCTCGCGCCAGCAACGGGTGGATTTGTCCACGTCGAGCAGGACGGTGGGTTCAAGGTAGAACCCCTTTGCTGAAGGTCGCTTGCCGCCGCAGCCAAACTGCGTGCCGTGCTTCCGGGCGTCGGCGAGGAAGTCCTCCACACTTGCGCGCTGGCTGGCGGAGACGAGCGGGCCGAGTTGCGTCGCGTCCTGTGCTGGGTTGCCGATGACCAGCTCCTGGGTGGCGGCGATAAGGCGCTCGGCGAACGGCTCGTAGATGCTGCGCTCGACGAAGACGCGGCTGCGGGCGCAGCAGTCCTGGCCGGTGTTGGCGAAGACGCTCATGGGCGAGGTGTCGGCGGCGCGCTGCCAGTCCGCATCGGCGAAGACGATGTTCGGCGACTTGCCGCCGAGTTCGAGCGAGACGCGCTTCAGGTCGCGCGACGCGAGTTCCATGATGCGCCGGCCAATCTCAGTCGAGCCGGTGAAGGAGACCTTGCGCACGAGCGGATGCGTGACGAGCGCGTCGCCAATGGCCGAGCCGGGGCCGGGGAGCACTTGCAGCACACCGGGCGGCAGGCCGGCGGCGTGTGCGAGTTCGCCGAGCCGGAGCGCGGTGAGCGGCGAGAGCGACGCCGGCTTGAGCACGACGCAGTTGCCGGCGGCCAGCGCGGGCGCTGCCTTCCAGCACGCGATGGGGAAGGGAAAGTTCCACGGCACGATGGCGGCGACCACGCCCATCGGCTCGCGGAGCGTGAAATCGAGTCCGCCGCGCGCGACCGGAATGGTCTGCCCGCAGAACTGGCCGATGGCCCCGGCGTAATACTCGAAGACCCGCGCGCCGAGTCCGATTTCATCGCGCGCGTCGCTGATGGGCTTGCCGATGTTGGCGCATTCAAGCTGCGCGAGTTCTTCACGATGCTCGCGGAGGACGCGGGCGATGTTGAAGAGAATCTCCGCCCGCTTGCCGGGCGCGAGGTTGCGCCAGCCGCCTTCCCAAGCATGATGAGCGGACTCGACAGCGGCGTGGGCATCCGCAGGCGAGGCGGCGGCGACCTCGGTGAAGACCTCTTCGGTCGCGGGGTTGATGAGTTGCATGGGGGGGCGTGTTCCGTGTTGCGTGTTCCGTGATTATGGTTCGGGCATTGGGACTGAACTCAACAGTGCATCAAGTTCGGATGCCGTAGGATCAGTAGTGCCAGCGACAGGTTGTGCTGTGTAAGGGATTTCGTTCTCGTGGAGCGAGTAGCCGCGCGTGACAGGGACGGTGGCGAGAAGCATGCGGATGATTTGGGTCTGCAACTTCATCCGGTGGTCGGCCACGGCGTCGCCCAAGATGTGGCGGCCGTCGAAATACCACGTGCGGGTTTCACGCGCGGAGCCAAGCGAATACTCGTAAAAGCGCGCGCGGTCCTTCGGGAATCCTCTTGAGTATCCTTCCGAGATGTTCGCTCCGATGGAGCCGACTGCGCCGATGAGTTGCCCCGCCAACTCCCGCGTGCGGGCATCGCGGAATAGCTTCGTCGAGTCGTGCCATGCGAGGTCCGCCGCAAAAAGCGCCAGCCGATACGCCTCCTGATTCCACAGCGGGTCTTCTGTGATTGTTGCTGGAACACTCTTCAACCACTCCGGATAGTTCATGTCAGTGTTGTCCCTTCCTAATTCACGGAACACGCAACACGGAACACGCCTCCGGTGGCCCCTTGAATCTCCGGTTCTCCAACCCGAACCACACGGCCAGCAGCAGCACGACCGTGCCGCCGACGATTTTCACAGCCTGTTCGTTCGGCGGCTGCATCCCGATGACGATGAGGAAGAGGCAGCCGAGCGTGGAGATGACGGCGAGCGGGCGGTAGAGGCGTCCGATTTGCCACGGGCCCATGCGCGTCCAGGTGCGACCGTGTGCGAGAAAGCCGGCGGCGACGGGCAGCACGTAGCTCAGGTAGAGGAAGATGACGCAGACCGCCGCGATGGTCACGTAGGGCACGAGGATGGTGAACAGCGCCGCCGCGATGGCCGCGAACCAGACGGCGACGGAGGGTGATTTGCTGGCCGGGTTCACGCGACGCAGTGCGTCCGAGAACGGCAGCCCGCCGTCGCGCGCGAAGGCGTAGGTCATGCGCGAGGCGGACGTGAGCGCGGCGAGGCCGCAGAGGTATTGCGCGGCGATGATGAGCGCGAGCAGCACGGACGCGACCGCGGGCGGCAGCGCGGCCTTCATCGTCCACGGCACAACGTTCGCGCCTTGCTCGACGCCTTCCTTCACCGAGGGCATCGCGAGCAGGATGGCGCAGATCATCACCCAGCCGAACACGCCCGACACCCACACGGAGCGCACGATGCCCTTGGGCACGTTCACCGCTGCGTTGACGGTCTCCTCGCTCGTGTGCGCCGAGGCGTCGAAGCCCGTGATGGTGTAGGCGGGCAGCAGGAAGCCGAGCGCGAAGAGCCACATCAAGTTATCCTGCTTTGGGAAGACCGCGCCGCCCTCGGGCAACCCGCTGAAGTTCGTGAACGTCCACAGCCGCGCCCACTCGAACTGCTTCGTCGCCAGCAGCAGCGCCACGGTCAGCACGGTCGCGACAGCGAGAATCAACCAGCCGCTCAAGTCCGTGAGCCGCGTGGTGAGATGGATGCCGTAGTGGTTCAGCAGCCCTTGCGAAAGCGTCATCAGCACGATGACGGTGGTGCGGAGGGTGTCGGTGTTCACTTCCTTCGGCACGTCGAACGCAGCGGTGGCAAAGTCGTAGGTCCCCGCGTTGATGGCCGCGAGCACGGTGATGAGGCCGGCAAGGTTGAACCACGCCGTCACCCAGCCGCACGCGCGTCCGCCGAGGATGCTGCCCCAGTGATACAGCCCGCCCGCCGTCGGGAATGCGCTGGCCACCTGCGCCATCGTCGCCGCCACGCACAGCGAGAAGAGGCACACCAGCGGCCAGCCCAGCCCGATGCTCGCCCCGCCTGCACTGCACAACCCGACGTGAAACGACGTGATGCCGCCCGCGAGGATGCAGATGATGGAGAGCGAGATGGCGAAGTTCGAGAAGCCGCTCATGCGGCGCGAAAGCTCCTGCTCGTAGCCGAGTTCGCGTAAGAGCTCCTCGTCGTCGTGGTGGTGGGTCATGGGGCGTGCTCCGTGTTGCGTGTTCCGTGATGCGAGAAGTGCGTCACAGGCAAGTCAGGTAGAGTTCGCGCAGGTCAGCGGCGGTGACGGGGACTGCATTCGTCTTGTGACATGGGTCGTCCCAGGCTTGGGCGACAAGGGCGTCGAGGTGCTCCGGCTTCACGCCGTGGTCGCGGAGTTTCGTGTTGAGGCCGAGGCTGGCAAGGAACTCCGCGATGAAGGCGATGGTGCGCTCGTCTGCTTCCGCGTCGCTGCACTTCATCACGTCGAGTCCGCACGCGATGCCGACGCGGCGGTAAAGGCCGGGTTTGCGGACGGCACAGAACTTCAGGCTGGCCACGAGGCAGAGCGCGTTGGCGAGGCCGTGGTGCATTCCGCAAATCGTCGAGAGTGGATGCGCGAGCGAGTGGACGACGCCGAGGTCTTTCTGAAAAGCGACCGCGCCCATCGCGGCAGCGACGAGCATCTTGCCGCGCGCGCCGAGGTCCTTGCCGTCGCGCACGGCGCGGGGCAGCGCGTCCACGATGAGCCGGATGCCTTCGAGCGCGATGCCGTCGCACATCGGGTGGAACGCGGGACAGGTGAAGCTCTCGATGCAATGCGTGAGCGCGTCCGCGCCAGTGGCGGCGGTGAGCTTCGGCGGCAGGCCGACGGTGAGTTCGGGGTCGAGGATGACGAGCTTGGCGAGCAGTTCAGGATGGAAGAGCACGGCCTTGCGCTTCGTGGCGTCGAGTGTGATGACCGAGCTGCGCCCCGCTTCGCTGCCGGTGCCGGCGGTGGTAGGAATCGCGATGAACGGCGCGAGGTCCGACCAGTCTGGTTCGTCGTAGAATTTCGCAAAATCGAAGCCGGGCCGCTTTACGAGCAGCCGCGTTGCCTTGCCCGCGTCCAGCGCGCTGCCGCCGCCGATGGCGATGACGCCATCGCAGTGCTTCTCCTGAAACAGCGCCGCCGGTTCGCGCACATCGGACTCAATGGGATTCGGATGCACGCCGGAGTAGAGGAACCAGCGGCGGTTGCGGTTCGCCTCGCCGAGCGTGCGGCCCAGCGCGCGGAAGGCGTCCGTGTCCAGCAATCCCGCGTCCGTGACCACGAGCGGGCGCTTGATGCCGAGGAGTTTCATCCGGGCGGGCAATTCGCCGAGCGTGCGGGGACCGAAGAGGGTGGGCGTGGGGAAGGAAAACGTCGCCACGGGTGAACTCATGGGCGTGGAGCGTGCCGGAGGCAGGTGGGATCGTCGAGTTTCGTTTGGAGCGGCAATGGAAGGCCCAACTGCATCGCTCGCTGCACTCAACCTGCACGAAAGTCAGATGCGCCCGGCGACAAACACGGTGGCATCTGCCGGCCGAACCTGCGAAAGTCGCCCAATGCAAAGTATGACCCACTCCGTTCGTTCCGAATTACATCGTCACGTCGCGTTCCCGCTGGGGGCGCTGCTCGCCTGCCTGGCACTGCCCTTGGCCGCCGATGATGCGAAGGTGGCATCCACGCTGCGCGAACTGGGCGGCATTGTCGCCGAAGTGGGCGGGGCGGTGACAAAGGTTGCCTTCAAAGATTGCTCCAAGCTCGGTGACGCGGAGTTCCGGCACATCGGCCAGCTCAAGTCGCTCAAGTCGCTCACGCTCTACGGCAAGTGCCACGGCCTCACAGACGAGACGATCGTGCATCTAGCGGGCCTGACCGCGCTGGAGGAGCTGGGCACCGATGGCATCCAAGTCACCGATGCGGGGCTGAAGCACCTTGCCGCGCTGCCGAACTTGCGCTCGGCGTCCTTTTTCCACATAGCGTTTCCGGACAAGGGATTTTCTGGCGAGGGCTTCGAGGCGTTCAAGACGTTGCCCAAGCTGGAGCGGCTCACGGTCGCGGGCACGCCCTTCAATGACAAAGGCATGGCCGCCGTCGCCGGGCTGGCGCAGCTCAAGGAGTTCCGCACCTGGCACACTTTTCAGACGCAAGCGGGCAACGAGCATCTGCTCAAGCTCACGGGCCTGCGCACGCTGATGCTTGGGCAGCGGTTGCGCCAATATGGCGGCAAGCCAAACGGCCTGAGCATTGATGACTCCACGATCGCCACGCTGGCGAAGATGAAGTCGCTGGAATCGCTCTCCCTCGACGAAGTCCGCCTCACTCACGCGGGACTCGTGCAGCTCAAGGCTCTGCCGGAGTTGAAGCGGCTCACGCTCCAGCGCGCGGACATTTCTGAGGCCGACATCGCCAAGCTCCGTGCGGACCTGCCCAACGTCACCATCGAGTGGAAGCCGCTGACGGACGCGGAGCGGAAGGGGTTGGAGGGACTGCTGAAGCAGTAGCGCACCGTAAAGGGGACACTCTTTTCCCCTGCTGGCAAAAGTGGACAGACGTGTCCGCCCTACTTTGCCGCCAGCCCGCGCAGGCGCAGCCAGTCCGCAGCTCGCAGCGGCCAGTCGGTCGGCCCGGTGGCGTTCGGGCGCGGGCGCATCCCGAAGCCGTGTCCGCCCTTTTCGTAGATGTGGATTTCAGCGGGGATTTTCCGGGTGATGAGGTCGAGATAGAGCAGAGTGCTCCCTTGCGGGAGCGAGCCGGTGTCGTCGCCAGCCTGTGCGATGAACGTCGGCGGCAGGCCGGCACTGAGGCGGATGTCCGCGCGAATCGCCTTCGTCGCCGGGTCGTAGATTTTGTAAGGGTAAATGAGGAGGAAGAAATCCGGCCTGTGCGAAACGGCGGCAGGCTCGCTGGGGAACAACGGCTCGTTCGTGGCTGCAATGAGCGACACCTGGCCGCCGGCGGAGAAGCCCAGCACGCCGATTCGCTTCGAGTCCACCTTCAGTTCCGTCGCGCGACGCCGGACCTCGCTGACGGCGCGCTGCACGTCCTGCGCGGGGCCGGCGTGGGGTTCCTTGTGCTGGGTCGTGGGCGTGCGGTGCGCGAGCTGGAAGGCGACGATGCCCTGCTTCGCCAGCCACACGCAGGCATCGGAGCCTTCGTGCTCATCCGCGAGCTTGCTGAACCCGCCTCCGGGCACGACGACGACGGCCACGCCGGTGCGGGTCACGCCAGCAGGCGGCTCGTGCACAAACAGCCGTGGCTGCGAAACATTGTATCGGCGCGAGGTGCCGTCGGCGCCCTTTTCGACCTTCTCCGGCGGCTCGGCGAGGACGGCTGGCTCGGGCATTCCGGCGGGCCAGAGGTTGATTTCTGGCAGTTGTGCCTGCGCGGTGAGCGCCTCGACACCCAGCAATGCGATAAGCAGACTCGTTGTGATGCTCATTCTTGTTTTCTACACGTCCTTCTGCTTCAGCTCAATCTCCCTAAATCCGAATTCCGAAGCTGGAGCTCCGAAGGAGCATCACAAAACCGCCCGGGGCAACGCCCCGGGTTACTCAGCCACGATTGGCAAGCCCTGAAAGGGCGGCACAAAATGTTCCGCCCCTTCAGTGCGGCGAGGCTTCAACTCCACCACCCGGGGCATTGCCCCGGGCTGTCATGTGTGAGGCTCTCAGCCTCAAATTCGGAGTTCAGGTAAAATCAATCGCGCAGAGTGCGGTCAGGCGATGGGCGAGCGGCTCGTCGGCCTTCACGCGTCCAGCTTGGTCCACTTCGCATTCTTCGCGGAGGACTCGACGACGGCCTTGATGAAGGCCATGCCGCGGACGCCGTCCTCGATCTTCGGGTAATCGTTCGCGATGGCGTCCTTGGTGAGCTTCTGGCCGGCTTCGCGGGCGCGGATGGCGTTGGCGAAGTTCTTGTAGATGTTCGCGAAGGCTTCGAGGTAGCCCTCGGGGTGCGCGGGCGGGGTGCGGCCGGCGGCCTTGGCGGCGTCGCAGAGGTAGCCGTTGGCGGTGCGATAGACCTGCATGGGCTGGTCGGCCCATTTCACGAGCAGGGTGTTCGGCTCCTTCTGGTGCCATTCGAGGCCGCCCAGCTCGCCATAGACGCGGATGTTCAAGTTGTTCTCCTCGCCGACGGAAATCTGCGAGCTGTGCAGCAGGCCCTTCGCGCCGCCCTTGAAGCGGAGGAGGACGTTCACGTCGTCGTCGAGCTTGCGGCCCTTCACGAAGCTCGTGGCGTCGGCGGCCAGCTCGGAAATCTGGAGGCCGGTGATGTATTCGGCGAGGTTCTCGGCGTGCGTGCCGATGTCGCCCACGCAGCCGCCCGCGCCGGAGCGCTTGGGGTCGGTGCGCCAGCCGGCCTGCTTCTGGCCGCTGGCCTCGATGCGTGTGGCGAGCCAGCCCTGCGGATACTCGACGACTACCTTGCGAATCTTGCCGAGCTTGCCGGTGGCAATCATGTCGCGGGCCTGCTTCACGAGCGGGTAGCCGGTGTAGTTGTGCGTGAGGCCGTAGAGCAGGCCGGTCTTCTTCACGAGCGCGGCGAGCGCCTTGGCCTCGGCGAGGTCGAAGGTGGCGGGCTTGTCGGAGAGGACGTGGAAGCCGTTTTCCAGCGCCATCTTCGCTGGCGGGAAGTGCATGTGGTTCGGCGTGACAATGGCGATGAAGTCCATGCGCTCGCTTGCGGGCAGGGCTTTCTCGGCGAAAATCATCTCCTTGAAAGTGCCGTAGCAGCGGTTGGCGGGAAGGAAGAGATCGCCGCCGCTGGCCTTGGAGCGCTCGGGGTCGCTGGAGAACGCGCCGCAGACGAGGTCAACCTGCTGGTCCATCGCCGCCGCGATGCGATGCACCGCGCCGATGAACGCGCCGCGCCCGCCGCCGACCATGCCGTAACGAATTTTTCTGCTCATGGGAAAAGGAGTTTGTGTGTTGTGTTGCGAACGGCGGACTTTATATTGCGCGCGTTTTTCAAGTCAAACGGTGACTTGGAAAAGGCGGGGGGGAGTTAAAGGGTTGAAGGGTTGAAGCGTTATGGCGGAACTGCCGGCTGGCTCTGCTTCACCGTTCAACCCTTCAACTCTTCAACTTTTGAACCGTTGAACCGAACCATGCTTGTTCACGTCCTGAAATCGAAGATTCACCGCGCCACAGTCACGGGCGCGTCGCTCAACTACGAGGGCAGCCTCACCATCGCGGCGGACCTGATGGAGCAGGCGGGGATGTTCCCCTACGAGCGCATTCTCTGCGGCAACCTGGCCAACGGCGAACGGTGGGAAACCTACGTGATCGAGGGGCCGCGCGGCTCCGGGGCCATCGAGTTGAACGGCGCGGTGGCGCACCTCGGCAAGCTCGGCGACCAAGTCACCATCATGAGCTTCACGGAAGTGGACGCGGCGCATGCGCGCGGCTGGAATCCGACTGTCATTGTGCTGGGGAAGGGAAACGCGGTGGTGGATGCGCGGGGGAAGTGAGCGGCGAGTAATTAGTGATTAGTGATTAGTGACCGGATAAGCTCGCCCAAGCGCAGGACCAACTGATTACTAATTACTAATCACTTTCCCAATGCCACACACCGTCGCTGACATCGCCAAACACGTTCGCGGGGAAGTCCACGGGGACTCGACCACGCCCATCACGGGGTTCGCGCCCGCCGACAGCGCGAAGCGCGGCGACCTGACCTTTGCCGAGACCGACGCCTACTTCGCCGCAGCGGAGGCCAGCGCGGCCAGCGCCATCCTCGTCGCGGGCGACCGCACGTCAGCCAGCAAGACTCTCATCCGGGTGAAGAATGCGCGCGTCGCCTTCGCCGAGGTGCTCCCACTCTTTTTCGCCGAACCTGTGCTGGAGGGGCAGCGCCACCCGACGGCGGTGATTCCGAAGACTGCATTCGTGGACGACACGGCTTGCATCGGGCCGCATTGCGTCATCGGCGAGCACTGCGTCATCGGAGCACGCGCGGCGTTGCTGGGCGGAAACCATCTCGGCGACAACTGCGCTGTGGGCGAGGACACGAAGCTGTTTCCGAATGTCGTGCTCTATGCGCGCACGCAGGTCGGCAAGCGGGTGCGCCTCCACGCCGGGTGCGTCATTGGCTCGGACGGTTTCGGCTACGTCTTCGACGCTGGTGTCCATCACAAGGTGCTCCAGGTCGGCCACGTCATCATCGGTGACGACGTGGAGATTGGCGCGAACTCCACGGTGGACCGGGGCGCGATTGGCGCGACGGTCATCGGGAAGGGCACGAAGATAGACAACCTCGTGCAGATTGCGCACAACGTGAGCCTGGGCGAGCACAGCATCCTGTGCGCACAAGTGGGGATCGCTGGAAGTGTCAAGCTGGGCAACTACGCCGTGATCGGCGGCCAGGTCGGAATTGCCGGGCACCTCAAGATAGGCAACCAGGTCACCATCGCCGCTCAGTCCGGCGTGATGCACGACATCCCCGACGGCGGGACGTGGCTCGGCTCCCCCGCGCAACCCGACCGCTCGACCAAGCGCCAGTGGCTCGCGCTTCAGCAGTTGCCGGAACTCCTCCGGCGCGTGAAGGAGCTGGAGAAGCAGCTCGCCGCCAAGAAGAAGTAGCGTCTCCACCTCGTGCAGGTGATGACATGATGAGTCCTCATCTGAAATGCGGAACGGAAATCAGAGCCGCTTCACGTCGTCTCCTACCGGGGCCAAGTTCTTCCTCAACGCCTCCGGCGTCACCTCGCCTTCCCACCGGCTGATGGCGACCGTCGCCACGCCGTTGCCAATGAGGTTGGTGATCGCGCGACACTCGCTCATGAAGCGGTCAATTCCCACGAGCAGCGCGATCGACGCGATGGGCACTTTCGGCAGCACGGCTAGAGTGGCTGCGAGCGTCACGAAGCCCGCGCCCGTCACGCCGCTGGAGCCTTTCGAGGAAACCATCGCGACGAGCAGCAGCGCGACCTGCTCACGGAGGTCGAGCGGCGTGTTGGTGGCCTGCGCGAGGAAGACGGCTGCCATCGTCATGTAGATGTTCGTGCCGTCGAGATTGAAGCTGTAGCCCGTGGGGATGACGAGGCCTACGGTGGAATTCGAGCAGCCCAGCCGGCGCATCTTCTGAATCATCCCCGGCAGCGCGGTCTCGGAGGAACTCGTGCCCAGCACCAGCAGCAATTCCTCCTTGATGAACGCGAGGAAGCGGAAAATAGAAAACCCGCACACCGCCGCGATGCTGCCGAGCACCACAATGACGAACACTCCAGCGGTCGCGTAAAAACCAACCATCAACTTGAGCAGCTTCTCCAGTGAGCCAAGCCCGTAGCTGCCCACGGTGAAGGCCATCGCGCCGAATGCGCCCACGGGCGCGAGCCGCACCACGATGCGCATGACGCCGAAAAAGATTTCCGATCCGCGCTCGATGACGTTCAGCACCGAGTGCCGGTGCTGCTCGGCCAGCGCAGTGATGGCGAACGCCATGAGCGCCGAGACGAGCAGCACTTGCAGGAGATCGCCGGTGACGAACGCGGAGAAGAGCGTCGCGGGGATGATGTTGAGCAGGAAGGCCGTCATCGTCTGCGACTCAGCCTTGCGCGCGTAGCCCTTGGCGATTTCCGGGTCAAGTGTGGCGGGGTCAATGTTGAAGCCAGCGCCCGGCTGGAGCCAGTTCACGACGACCAGTCCGATGATGAGCGCGAGCGTCGAGACGACCTCGAAGTAGAGCAGAGTCTTCACCCCCACGCGCCCGAGCTTCTTCATGTCGCTCATCGAGGCGATGCCGTGGACGACGGTGCAGAAGATGATGGGCGCGATCATCATCTTCACGAGCTGGATGAAGCCATCGCCCAGCGGCTTGAGCGACTTGCCCACGTCCGGGTAGCGCCAGCCGACCACGATGCCGAGCGCGACTGCCAGCAGCACCTGCACGTAAAGGATGCGATACCAAGGCGTGCGCACGGCGGGAACGGGGGGAGTCGGGACGGCGGGGTTCACGCGGGGCGGCAGTTTTGCGTTGGCACTCGCGGAGGCTAGAAGCAAATCCGGTTGCAGGCAACGGGACATCTGGGGGCGCTGAATTGCTGTCGCCAGCCGTCAGTCGAAAACGCCGTGACCACCGTCCAGCGCCTTGCAAAGCAGCTTCTGCCGAAGCAGACCGCCGACGCGATGGAAGCCGAGTCGCGTCAGTGGCGCGTGCTTTGCGCGTGTGGGCACGAGCGCTCCATCTGGGACCTCGGCGGCATCCGTTACAAGGCCGCCGGCAATCCCCGCAAGCTGATGAAGTGCCCCGCCTGCGGCAAGCGCACCTGGCATCGCGTCTTCAAGCAGCCGCCCGTGACGGCAGGACGCAATGCCATTGCCGGAATTTCCCAAACCACATAACAATCCACCCATGAACAACACCGCCCTCGACCGCCGCTCATTCCTTAAGCTCAGTTCCGCCGCCGCTGCCACTGCGGCATTTTCTCCCGCTGCTTTCGCCGCCGAGAAGAAGCGCGGCGTCCAAAAGGCCATCATGTGGAGCACCATCGGGGTGAAGGGCACGGTGATGGAGAAGATGAAGGCCGCGCAGGCCGCCGGGTTCCTCGGCGTGGAGCCGATGGGCGGCATGAACCGCGAGGACGTCGTCGCCGCGCTCAAGGAAACCGGACTCAAGGCCGCGAGCGTCTGCTGCCACACGCATTGGGCCAAGCCGCTCTCCGCGCCTGACGAACCGACGCGCAAGGTCGGCTACGACGGCCTCGTGCTGTCGCTGGAAGACGCGAAAACTTACGGCGCGACGAGCGTGCTGCTCGTGCCAGGCGTGGTGAACGACAAGGTGACTTACGATGACTGCTTCAGGCGTTGCGTCGCTGAGATCAGGAAAACCGTGCCTGTCGCGAAGGACCTCGGTGTGAAGATTGCCATCGAGAACGTCTGGAACAACTTCGTCACCAAGCCGCAGCAGGCGGTGGACCTCCTCGACGCCATCAACAGCGAGTGGGTCGGCTGGCACTTCGACATCGGCAACGTGGGCCGCTACAGCCCGGCGGAGACGTGGATTCCACTCCTCGGCAAGCGCATCCTCAAGCTGCACATCAAGGAATTCGACACGCGCAAGATGACGCCCGACAAGCCGGGCGCGGGCTTCGGGGCGAAGTTCCTGGAAGGCGACAACAACTGGCCCGCCATCATGGCCGCGCTGGACAAGATGGGTTACTCCGGCTGGGGCATCGCCGAGCAGGGCGGCGGCGGATCGCCCGAAGGCTTGAAGGATTTGTCCGACCGCATGACCAGGATTTTCGCCAGCTAGGCCCGGTTGCACATCCGTCACCGTCAGGCGCGGGAGCAATCCCGCGCTTTTGACTTTCTCCAAGCCGCTTCGTAGCCTCGCTGCCCATGAACGTCCTGAAATTCTCGGACAAGGATTTCGCCGCCCGGCTGGATCAGCTCGCGGCGACATCGAGCCTCTTTGACCCAGCCGTCGAGGAGCGCGCGAGCGGAATCATCGCCGCCGTGCGCGAGCGCGGCGACGCGGCGCTGCTGGAGCTGACCGAGCGGTTCGACGGCGCGCAGCTCTCTGCCGAGCAGCTTGCCGTCTCGCAGGCGGAATTCTTCAGCGCCTCCCTTGCCGCCGATGACTCGCTCCGAGCCGCCGTGACTGAGGCGGAGAAGAACATCGCCACCTTCGCCAAGAAATCCCTCCGCAAAGACTGGTCGGCGCGCAACTCGCACGGCGCGGTAGTGGGCGAGAAGTTCGACGGCTTCGGGCGGGTCGGCATCTACATCCCCGGCGGCACCGCGCCGCTGGTCTCCACCGCGTTGATGACCATCACGCTCGCGCGCGTGGCGGGCTGCCGCGAGATCGCCGTCTGCACCCCGCCTGGCAGAGACGGCTCGGTCAACCCCGCCCTGCTCTTCGCCGCGCGCACGGCAGGCGCGACGGAGATTTACAAGGCGGGCGGCGCGCAGGCCATCGCCGCGCTCGCGCTGGGCACCGCGACCATTCGCCCGGTGCAAAAAGTCTTCGGCCCCGGCAACGCCTACGTCGTCGCGGCCAAGCGCCTGCTCGTCGGCCACGTCGCCATTGACCTCCTGCCCGGCCCCAGCGAAGTGCTCGTGCTCGCCGACGATTCGGCCAACCCGAAGTTCATCGCTGCCGACCTGCTCGCGCAGGCGGAACATGGTTCCGGCCACGAACGCGTCTGGCTGGTCACGACCTCGGCGAAGATTCTCAAGGCCACCAAGAGGGAAATTGCGCGGCAGCTTCCGAAGCTGGCGCGCCGCGAGTTCATCGCCAAGGCACTGGCCAACAACGGCTGGCTCATCCAAGTGAAGTCCCTTGCCGACGGCATCGCCCTCGTGAACCGCCTCGCACCCGAACACTGCGAGCTGATGATCCGCCAGCAACAGCAGGCCGTGGAGCAGATCACCACCGCAGGCGCGCTCTTCCTCGGCGCTTGGTCGCCAACGGTGCTGGGCGATTACGTTGCCGGTCCGAGCCACACGCTGCCCACGGGCGGCGCGGGCCGCTCCTTCGCGGGCCTGACCGTGGAGCAGTTCCAACGCCGCACCAGCGTGGTGGACTACTCGAGGCCCGCGCTGAAGAAAGCCCTTCGCTCAGTGCAGAAGTTCGCCGAGTTGGAAGGCCTGGACGCGCACGGGAAGTCGGCGGCCATCCGGCTTTGAATCGGGCACTTGGCCGGCGCACATTCAACTCGCCGCTGTCAGGCGGTTGCGCCAGTCTGCGCGCAGCCTTAACGCACCGTTCATCATGGCCTCCGAGTTCAAAGCCCTCCGCCGCGTCGAGTTCAGCGAGACCGACATGGCGGGCATCGTCCACTACTCGAACTTCTTCAAATACATGGAGACCGCCGAGCACGCGTTCTTCCGCTCGCTGGGCTTCTCCATCATCTCGCGGCACACGGACCCGCCCGTGGGCTGGCCGCGCGTCCACGCTTCGTGCGACTATCGCCACCCGCTGCACTTCGAGGACGAGGTCGAAATCCACATGCTCGTCTGCGAGAAGAAGGCGAAGTCCCTGAGCTATCTGTTCAAGTTCCGCAAGCTGAACGGCCCGCATCCCGTCGAGGTCGCGCGCGGCAAGCTCACCGTCGTCTGCGTCACGCGCGACGTGCATGGGAAGATGTCCGCCACGGCGATTCCCGAAGTCATCGCGGAGAAGATTGAGGTCGCGCCCGGGGAACTGCTGGCGTGAAGCGTTGGGATTGCGACGTCTTCAGCGCCGCTTTTTGGATGGCGTGCCTGCTGTCAGCGCGAACCCAAGCAGGGCGGCGCGTCCCGCCTGCCATTCCATTTCGAATCCCCTGCCCGTGCGGGAACTGCTCGAACACAAGACAGGCGAGATGCACGGACCCGCTTCACTCAAACAACCCCTGAATCTCCTCCCACGTCAGGTTGTCCGCGAGCGTCTCCTCGCCGCCGAGGGTGGCCTTGATGATGGCGCGCTTCTTCTGCTGGAGTGACAAAATCTTCTCTTCCACCGTGCCGCGCGCGATGAGCTTGTAGCTCGTCACCACGCGCGTCTGGCCGATGCGGTGCGCGCGATCGGTGGCCTGGTCCTCCACCGCCGGATTCCACCACGGGTCGAAGTGGACCACTGTGTCCGCGCCCGTGAGCGTGAGGCCCACGCCGCCCGCCTTGAGGCTGATGAGGAAGACCGGAATCTTCGCGTTGCCTTGAAACTTCTCCACCACCGCGCCGCGATTCGTGGTCGAGCCGTCGAGGTAGCAATACTCAATGTTCTCCGCCGTGAGCTTGTCCTTGAGCAGCGCGAGCATCGTCGTGAACTGGCTGAAGACCAGCACGCGGTGTCCGCCGTCCATCGCCTCCTCCAGCAACTCGCCAAACATCGCCAGCTTGCCGGAGCTGTCGTCGGTGAACTCGGCGTTCTCCATCTTGAGCAAACGCAGGTCGCAGCAGATTTGCCGCAGCCGCAGCAGTGCGTTGAGGACGATCATCTTGCTCTTGGCAACGCCCTGCGCGCCGACGGAGTCCATGACTTCCTTGCGGCTGACGGCGAGCACCTGCTTGTAGATTTCCAACTGGTCGTCGGTGAGTTCGCAGTAGGAAATTTGTTCGAGCTTCGCGGGCAAATCCTTCGCCACCTCGGTCTTGAGCCGGCGGAGAATGAAGGGCCGCAGCCGCCGGCCCAGCCGCGCCTGCACGGCCCCGTCCTTGTCGCGCGCGATGGGCTGCTCGTAACGCTCGCGAAAATCCGTCGCCGTGCCGAGGTAGCCGGGCATCAGAAAGTCAAAGATGCTCCAGAGATCAAGCACCGAGTTCTCCATCGGCGTGCCCGTGAGCACGAGCCGGTGGCCGGCGCGGACGGCCTTGACGGATTGCGCGTTTTGCGTCTGACGATTCTTGATGTGCTGGGCCTCGTCGAGCACGAGCGTGTCGAATTCCAGTTC
>JACRKB010000174.1 GCA_016235545.1 Verrucomicrobiota bacterium
CTCGCTGGAAACTTTCCGCCCGCTGCTCGATGGCACAACGAACTGGCCCGCGCTGCTGGAGGAGCTGGAGAAGATCAACTACCGGGGCTTCCTTACCTTCGAGTATTTCCATCCCTACCCGCACTATCCCGAGGCGCTGGTCTGGCAGACCAGTGATTCGCTGGATCGGATTTTGGGGAGAAAGAGGTAGGAAGCCTGCGCCCCACGCGACCTTTCATTCCGCATTCCGAACTTGAACCTGCCCGCTGCAGTGGAGCGCGGACGCCCACGTCCGCAGCCGGCGCGAAACTCAGGACGCGTGCTGCGGACGTGGGCGTCCGCGCTCCAAAACAGCAGGTTCATGGAGAGGAGAGAATTTAGAAAATAGCCACGCCGCCCCCCCCCCGGCTATCCTCTTCTCGCGTCGCTCCAACGCGCTCACTCCGGCAGCGGCTGGTCCTTCGTCTCTGGCAGGAAGGCGATGACGATGAGGCCCACGAGGAACAGGCCACCCAGGAGCGCGATGGCATGGCGGAGTTCGAGGCCGGGATTAGCCGCGAGCCAGCTTGATTTCAAGGTGCCGGAGTAAAAGAGAGTCGGCGCGGCCAACAACCTTCCCCCGTTGAAGCAGAAGCCTGTGCCGGTGCCGCGCAGCCGTGTGGGGAAGAGTTCCGGGAAGTAGATGGCGTAGCCCGCGTGGACGGAGAGGGTGCAGAAGCCGAACAATGGCAGGAGCCAGAAGAGCTGGTCGAAGTTCGACGGCGCGAAGCAGACGAGCAGGACGGAGAGGAATGCGGCGACGTGCATGAGGGCGAAGGCGCGCTTGCGCCCGAGCCGCACGCAGAGCGGCCCGAACGCGAGCAGGCCCAGCCCGCCGCCGGCGGTTTGCCAGAAGCCGTAGGCGGTTTTCGCCTGGTCTGCGGCGAGGGCTGCGGGGACACCGTCCTTGAGCAACTGCGCGCGCGCCAAATCCTGCCCGGCGATGGTCACGCTCCAGAAGGTGGCCAGGCCGACTGCCGCCAGGAGCATTCCCAGCAGCGCACGTCTGGCCCAGCGCGGGTCGGTGAGGAGTTCGCGCAGGCTGCCAAGCTCCTCGGCCTGCTGCGCGGAAGATTTTTTCTGCTGCCAGCTTTCCGATTCCTTCACGGAGGCGCGCACCCACAGCACGAGCAGGGCGGGAATCACGCCGGCGAGGAATGCGTATTGCCAGTGCGTGCCCACCAGCACGGCCACGCCCGTCGCGAGCCATGTGCCCAGCACGCTGGTCGCGTGGAAGATGCCCCCGGCGTGCGCGCGTGCCTTCGCGGGGAAAACCTCGGCCACGAGCGCTGCGGCCACTGCCCATTCGCCGCCCACGCCCATGGCCACGAGGAAGCGCAGCGCGCCGACCTGCCAGAGTTCCGTGGCGAAATACGTGAGGCCGGAGAAGACCGAATACATCAGGATGGTCACGACCATCGTGGGCCTCCGGCCCCAGCGGTCCGCGAGCATCCCGAAGCCGATGCCGCCCAGCGTGCCGCCGAGTAGGAAGACTCCCAGGAAGCGGTCGCCCCAGAGTTGCTTCTGCGCGGCGAGGTCGGGCTGGCCGCGCAGGAGGTCGTTGAAGAGGTCGCCGCGCGTGAGGTTAAAGATTTGTCCCTCGAAAGTGTCGAACACCCAGCCCGCCGACGCGATGGCCAGCACAAGCCACTGATAACGCGTCACGCCCGCATACCAAGGAGCGGCGGGCGTGGCGGCAGAAGAGTTGTCAGGCGAATATGCCATGTGGTGTCGGTGGACGGACCGACGCTAGAGGCCGGTGCGCCCCGATGTCAACGGGGCAGAGCTATCAGCTATCAGCGGTCAGCGAACGAGCCGTTTCGCGCTGACCGCTGAATGCTGCCCTCTGCCCTCTGCCCTCTTGTCTCTCTCACGAAAATCGCTACAACCTCCCGAGCGTTTCGCCTGAGCGGACGCCATCACGATGACACGACACATTTTCTGCAGCCTGATCTTCGCCGCGTTTCTCACCGCGTCCACCCTCGCGCAGCCCGTGAAGACCGAGCCCGGTCTCACGCTGACCTACGCCGTCGGCACCGCGAGCGACACCGTCTCCGCGCCGAACGTCTGGCTCCACGTGTCCGCCGGGCAGCCGCCCACGCCCTTCCTTGGCGCGGGCAAATTCAGCGCCACTTGGACCGGCTTCATCTCCGTGGACCTGCGCGGAGACTACTTGTTCAAGGCCGAGGCCAGCGGCGCTGTGAAGGTCGAGCTGGGCACGAACACCATCATCGAGTTCACCGGCGATGGCACGAAGCCATCTGCCCCGACCAAGCCCGTCCGCCTGGGCAAGGGCAACAACGCGCTCAAGGTCACCTTCTCAAGCCCCGCCACTGGCGACGCGATGCTGCGGCTGCTTTGGTCGGAGAAGGGTTCTCTCTGGGAACCAGTCCACTCGGGCATGGTGAACCGCGCGGTCGGCAACGAATCACTTGCACAGCAGGACAAGCTGCGGCTAGGGCGCGAGACGTTCTTCGAGGCCCGGTGCGCGAAGTGCCACACCCTCTGGGGTTCCGGCGCACCGGAGCTGACGATGGACGCGCCGAGCTTCGAGGGCATCGGCTCGCGCCGGCACTCCGGCTGGATGGCGGACTGGATTCTCGACCCGAAGTCGCAGCGCGCCAGCGCCACGATGCCGAAGCTCCTGCACGGCCCGACCGCGAAGGCCGACGCCGAAGCCATCGCAGCGTTCCTCTCGTCGCAAGCCAGCGCGGCTCCGTCGCCCGACTTCAAGCGGGACGACGCAGGCGTCGAGGCTGCGAAAAAACTCGTCGAGGCGCTGCATTGCACCGGCTGCCACAATGTGCCCGACATGAGCGAACCCGACGCCAGGAAGCTCAACCTCACGCACGTCAACGCGAAGTTTCCGCCCGCCGCGCTGGTCGCCTTCCTGAAGAATCCCGGCGAGCACTACGCGTGGACGCGGATGCCGAACTTCAAGCTGAAGGACGCCGAGGCCGGGCAGCTCGCCGCGTTCCTCACGTCCATCGCCCCCGTGGCCAAGCAGCCCGGCCCGTCCGCTGACGCTGCCACCCTCGCGCGCGGCAGGCAGCTCGTGCAGACCAGCGGCTGCCTGAACTGCCACTCGCTCAAACTCAACAACCAGTTCAAGGCAAAGCCGCTCGCCGAACTCGCCGCCGCGCAATGGAGCGCTGGCTGCGTGGCCGAAGCGCCCGCCGGCAAGGCTCCGCACTTCGCGCTCACCAAGTCCGAGCGCGAGGCGCTGCAAGCCTTCGCCGCCACCGACCGCGTCTCGTTGAAGCGCCACGTCCCCGTCGAGTTCGCCGCGCGGCAGGCGCGGAACTTGAACTGCACCAGTTGCCAC
>JACRKB010000177.1 GCA_016235545.1 Verrucomicrobiota bacterium
ATGTCCCATCTCGGCACGCCGCCCGGCGACCGCGACATCACATCCCTCTCCGGTGGCGAGAAACGCCGCGTGGCCATGTGCCGCACGCTCGTCTCGCGCCCCGACCTACTCATCCTCGACGAGCCGACGAACCACCTCGACGCCGAGTCCATCGAGTGGGTCGCGGAGTTCTTGGAGAACTTCGGCGGAGCGTTCCTCGTCGTCACCCACGACCGCTGGTTCCTCGACCGGGTGACAAAGATCACCGTCGAGCTGGCCGAGGGCCGCTTCTTCTCCTACGAAGGCGGCTACAGCGAATACTTGCTCGCGAAGGCCGAGCGCCAGCGCGCCGAGGCCGTCGTCGAGCACAAGCGCCAGATGTTCCTGGAGAAGGAACTCGCCTGGGTCCGCCAAGGCCCCCGTGCTCAACGCAGCAAACAAAAGAACCGCTTCGAGCGCTACTACGAAACCGCTGCTCAGGCCGGCCCGCCCATCGAGGAGGACATGGAGTTGGTCATCCCGCCGCCGCCCCCGCTGGGCAACCGTGTCGTCGAACTGAACAACCTCGGCATCGAGTTCGGTGGGCGCACGCTCTTCCGCAACTTCGACTTCGTCTTCGAGAACGGCCAGCGCATCGGCGTCGCCGGCCGCAACGGCGTGGGCAAGACGAGTTTGCTCAAAGCCATCATCGGCGACCTCCAGCCCAGCGAAGGCACTGCGAAGATCGGCCAGCTCACGAAATTCAACTACGTGGACCAGTCGCGCCTGCAACTCCGCGAGGACCGCACCGTGATTGACGAGGTCAGCGACGGCACCGAGTTCGTAATCTGGGGCGACGGCAAGCTCTCCCTCCGCGCCTACCTGAAGCGCTTCCTCTTCACCGACGACCGCATCAACTTGCAGGTGAAGTATCTCTCCGGCGGAGAGCGCAGCCGGCTGTTGCTTGCGCGCATCCTCAAGCAGGGCGGCAATTTCCTCATCCTCGACGAGCCGACCAACGACCTCGACCTGAACACGCTGCGCGTGCTGGAGGAGGCGCTCATCGCCTTCCCCGGCGTCGTGCTCGTGGTGAGCCACGACCGCTACTTCCTGAACCGCGTCTGCACCGGCGTCCTAGCCTTCGAGGGCGACGAGCGCATCGCCTACAGCGTCGGCGACTACGACTACTACATTGAGAAGAAGCGCCGCGCCGCCGCGCCCGCCGCGCCCGTGGCCGCGCCTCGTGAGAGCACGGCTAAACCTGGCAGGGACGCGCTGCCGCGCGTCCAGCCCACCGGTGGCAAACGCAAGCTCAGCTTCAAGGAAGCGCGCGAACTAGACGACATGGAGAACCAAGTCTATGGCGTGGAAGAGCAAATTGGCCGCATCGAAAACCTCTTTGCCGCCCCCGATTTTCACAAGACACACGCCACGCACACCAACGCCCTCATGGCAGAACTCGCCGCGCACAAGGAGAAGCTGAACCAGCTCTACAAACGCTGGGAGGAACTCGAGGCCATCAAGGCCGCATCGTAGTCGCAACCTTCAGGTTGCGAATTTCCTTTGAACCACGAACGCACAAAGGACACGAAGCAGGCGGCTGTTTGAGGGTGTTCTCTTTGTGTCCTTCGTGCCTTCGTGGTTGAAGCCAGCGACCGCTGCCCTACATCAGCTTCAGCTTCGGCAAGTCCTGCGAGTCCACCAGCCCGACCGGCTCGCGCTTCGCGTTCACGACGATGAGGTCGTCAATGTTCCGCTCGTTGAAAATCTTCAGGGCCTCGGCGGCCAGTGCGTCGGCGCGGATGCAAATGGGGTTGCGGGTCATCACCTCCGCCAGCGGACGCGTGAGCAGGTCGTTGTCAGTGGCCATGCGCCGGCGGAAGTCGCCGTCCGTGAAGACGCCCGCGAGCTTCCCGCGCTTGTCCACGATGGCGAGGCTGCCGGACTTCGCCTTGGTCATCACCATCAAAGCGTCGCGCACGGCGAGCGTCTGCGGCGCGACGGCGTTGCGCTCGCCCGTGCGCATGATGTCGCGCACCTGCACGAGCAGCGCGCGGCCAATCGCGCCAGAAGGGTGGTGGCGGGCGAAGTCCTTCTGCGTGAAGCCGCGCGCGTCCAGCACCGCCATCGCGAGCGCATCGCCCATCACGAGCATCGCGGTGGTGCTGGCAGTGGGCGCGAGGTTGAACGGGCAGGCCTCCTTCGGCACGCGGACATTGAGCACCACGTCGCTGTGGCGGGCGATGGTGGACTTGGGATTGCCGGTGAAGACGACGAGCTTCACGGCGAAGCGCTTGAGCGCAGGGAGCAAGTTGACCAACTCATCCGACTCGCCGGAGTAACTCAACACGAGCACCAGGTCGCCGTCGTTGATGATGCCCAAGTCGCCGTGCAGCGCGTCCACGCTGCTGAGGACAACGCTCGTGGAACCCGTGCTGGTGAGCGTGGCCGCGAGCTTCGCGCCGATGTTGCCAGACTTGCCGATGCCGACGATGACAAGCTTGCCGCGCCGCTTGAGCGTCTCGACGGTGAGTTCCACGGCGCGGTCAAAGGACTCGTCCAGCCGTGTGCGCACGGCGCGGAGGGCGGCCAGTTCGATGTCGAAGACGCGGCGGGCTTGGGGGAGGTGGCTCATGCGGTTTTGAGATTCCGTTTTGGAATATCAAACTGGGCGCGAAATCAACTGCCGTCGAGCTACTTCAGCTTCTTCAACTCCAAATCCGTCCACGCGGACTCGCGGCCTGCGGTGGCAGCGCGGACGTTTTTCACGAAGTCGGGCGACACCGGGTCGTAGTCGTGGTCCCAGGAGCGGCGGAGGTAGGTCATCACGGCGGCCACGGTCTCGTCATCGAAGGTGCCGTGGCCGGGCATGTCCATGTCCCACTTCTTGCCGAGGACGGTGATGGGGCCGCCTACGCCGTGCAGGATGATGCGGGCGAGGCGCTCGGACGAGCCGGCCACCCATTCGCTGTCCACGAGCGGCGGGGCAAGGCCGTCCTGGCCGTAGCCGTGGACTTGGTGGCACGCGGCGCAGGTGGACTCGAACATCACCTTGCCGCCGTCGAAGCGCGCTTGCTCGGCGGAGGTGAGCGGTTTGATGACGGGCAGCACCACGCCGGGCTTGCCGGGCCAGACGACGACTTTGTCGAGCTTCTTGACGGCGGCTTGGACGGTCTTGTCGTCGGACTTCGCGAGCGCGGCGAGCGCGGGCGGTTCGACTGCGAGCTTCACGAGCTTCACGCGCGGCGGCGGCTCGCCCTTCTTCGTGGAAGGTGCGGGGACATTGATGCTGGCAAGGACGGCGAGGGTCTGCCACTTGGGCGTTTCCTTGCGGGTGATTTGCTCAAGAAGGCTGTTCACGCGGTCGCCACGCGCCTGCTGGAAAACATTCTTGGCGAGCGCGCTGATGAAGGCCTCGCCGCCACCGACCTTCGCTTTGTCCTCCCACGACTTGTCGGCAGCGACGCGCTCCAGCATCTCGACCTCGCGCAACGCCAGCCCGCTGATGAGCGCGTCGCGGATGAGAACGTTGGTGCCGGCGTTGCGGGCGAGCACGGCCATCGCGGCCTCGGCGGCGGGTTCCTTCGCCTCGCCGAGCGTGAAGGCGAGCTGCACCTGCACGTTGAAGTCCTTCGTGTCGGCGAGCGAGACGAGCTTAAGCAGCACCTTGTCCTTGTCGGAAGTTTTCAACAAGCCGTCGGCGACGCGGACGGCGGCGGCGCGGATCTTGCCATGCTTCTCCTTGCCGAGCGCGGAAATCACCGTGTCGGCGTCCATCTGGCCCATGCCATCGAGCGTCCAGAGCGCGTGCAAGCGGGCGCGCGGGTCGGCGGCGGCGAGGGCCATCTGCTTGAGCGGCGCGAGCGCGGCGGCGGGCGACTGCTCGACGAGCAGGCGCTGCGCGGTGTCGCGCCACCAGCCGTTCGGGTGCGCGAGCGTGTTGACGAGGTCGGCGGGCTTGGCGGACGCGAGCTGTGGCTTCGGGCCGGGCGGCTTGCCGGTGTGGACGATGCGGTAGATGCGGCCGCGCTTGATGACCTTGTCGAGGCCGCGGTCCTCGGACTGCTTGCGCAGGTAGCTCGTGAGAAAGACGCGGTGCTGGAGGATGCCATGATACATGTCCACGAGGTAAAGGCAGCCGTCGGGGCCGGTGTAGGCGTTGACGGGGCGGAACAGCTCGTCGGTCGAGGTGAGGAACTCGGCTTCCCTGTAGGGATTCGTGCCGGTGAGTTCGCCGCCCTTCTCGGTGAGCACCATGCGGCGGACGAAATTCGCGGACGGCTCGGGGATGAAGGCGTTGCCCTGAAACTCGGCGGGGAAGTTGTCGCCGCGATAAATCACGGGACCGCAGGTGGCGGTGTATTTGTCGAGGCGGCCGTCGGGCTTGAGGGTCTTCTCCTGGTAGCCACGGTTGACGCCGGGGTTCACGCGACTGGGATAAACCGTCTGGTTCGTCATCGGCGCGCGGCTCAGGCCGGCGGTCGTGCGGAAGAGCGGGTTGCGGAAGTAATACTCGCTGGGGACGAGGTCGGTGCGGAGCTGGTCGGAATTCGAGTTGTAGAAGGGGCGGCCCCAGTCATCCATCGTGAGTCCCCACTGCCCGCGCGAGGTGGTGGAGGAGCGCCTCCACTCATCGTCCACGCGGCGGAAGCGGGCGGTGTGGTTCGCGGAGACAATCCAGTTGTCCATCATCCACGTCGGGCTGTTGCCGGTGTGCTCGGGGTTCTTGAAGCCGTTCGGCGCGTAAGCCTTGTCCACGAGCACGCGCTGGCCGGGCTTCAGACCGGGTTCAATCGGATAGAAGTTCAGCACCGGCGGCTCGCAGACCAGCACGCCGCCGTAGGCGAGGCAAAGCGCGCGGGGCATGACGAGCTTGTCGAGAAAGACGGTCTTCTTGTCCATTTTGCCGTCGCCGTTGGTGTCCTCCAGCACGCTGATGCGGTTGATGGGTTCCATTTCGCCGGTGGCGGCGGGCGTGTTCATGTAGCTGGGCATCTCGACGACCCAGAGCCGACCATCGGCGTCCCACTGCATCGCGATGGGCGTCTCGATGAGCGGGTCTGCGGCGACGACCTCGATGCGGAAGCCGGGCGGGAGCTTGAAGGTCTTGAGCGCGGCCTCGGGCGAGAGCGGCGGGTTGGCGGGGATTTTCTCCTTGGGCACGCGCGACTCCTGCTTCTCGCCGGGCTTGTCGCCGCTCTGGGCGAGCGCGACGACGGCAGTGAGGAGGAACGAGAGAAGAACGCGGAACGACATGGTCTTGAGAATCACAGTTGCAACCTGAGCCGCGAGACAGACGCGACAAAGCCGGGGAAGTTACTGGGAAGGACGGCGGGCGCAAGGCTGCGGAGGTGGCGCAACCTGAAGTTGCGAGTCCCGGCTGGGTGAGACTCTGTCGAACCCCATATCGAGCGGAGGGAGGCGAGTGGAACGAGCATCATGGCAGGGAGCATCACGCACAAAGATGCCCGCCACACTCGCGCCTCCTCCGTCGGCAGATGGGGTTCGACGGAGTCTCACCCGACCTTCACCTCGCCAGCGCGAGTGCCACCGCGCCGGCCACGGCGATGATCGCGCCGAGCGTCGAGCGCTTCGAGGGTCGCTCCTGCTCCAGCCACCGCGAGAAGGGCATCACCACCAGCGGCGACAGCGCGACGATGGGCAGCACGACCGCGGAGGGCGTGGTCTTGAGCGCCCATTGGTAGCAGCTCACGCCGAGCGTCGGGCCGGCAAGCGCGTTGAACACAATCCACTTGCCCGACTTGCGCCACTTCTCGGCAGTGGGCGCCGGCGACATGCAGTCGCCGCCCACAGGCAGATTTTGGGACAGCGGTTGCAAACCACCGGCACGGGCGAAAAAGAACTGCCGCTTCACCACCAGCAGCGCGAGGCCCGAGATGATCACTCCGCCAAGGATGCGCTGATACGCCGCAGTGACGCCATCCATCGGCTGCCCGGCGAGGCGGCAGATCTCATACGCCTTGCGGCTCAAGACGACACCTCCGCCCTGCCCTATTGCGCCCAGCACCGCAAAGAAAATGCCGATGCCAAACTGACGCCGCTCCTCGTGTGTCTCGTGCTCCGGCGCGAGCGCAAGCGCGACGCCACCGAGGATGACGCCGCCGCAAAGCATCTGCGCCGCCGACAGCGTCGTGCCCAGCCAAAGCCACTCCACCAGCCCCGCAAACGGCGCGGCGAGGCAATGCACGATGAGGATCGTCAGCCGCGAACCCAGGCGCGGGTAGGCTTGGAAAAGCGAAACGTCCCCCAGCCCGAAGCCGATGCAGCCGCTCAGAATGAAGATGTAAAACCCGTTGCCCGCCAGCCCCGCGCCAAAGCCATGCGCCATCGCCGCGAGGAAGAGCGTGGCCAGCGAGAGCCGCCAGAAGTTCGCCTCCGTGCCGCCCATGAGCCTGGCCACCCGCGCGCCCGAGACGGCGGAGAAGGCGAAGAATATCGTGGCGAGCAGAGCACCGAGCACGGGGCGGGTGTTAGTGGCAGCGCGCCGGGAAGTCACGCGAATTGGCATCGCCGGGACGCGGCAGGCGAGGCAGTTGTGTAACCAAGCTCACGGCGGAAATCCTTTACCTCGCCGCCATTTGCCGGTAACAACCGCGCCGTTCCAACGGACGTTCACGGGACTTTGACAGCCACATCATGAGCCGGGAAATGCAGCTGCAGCGCTGGGAGTTGAAATACATCATCCCAGAGGAAACCGCCCTGGCAGTCGCGCGGTTCGTCAGCTCCTACACCGTGCTGGATGACTACGGCGTGGGCAAGCCGCACAACTCCTACCCCATCCACAGCCTCTACCTCGACTCCGAGGCGCTCACGATTTACTGGCACACCATCAACGGGAACAAGAACCGCTTCAAACTCCGCCTCCGCTTCTACGACAACGCCCCCGACTCCCCCGTCTTCTTCGAGATCAAGCGCCGGATGAACAACGCCATCCTCAAGCAGCGCGGCGGCGTGCGGCGCAAGTCGGTGGACTACATCCTCGCAGGCCACCTGCCCCAGCCCGACCACCTCGTCAAGCAGGGCAACCCCAAGGAACTCGTCGCCCTCCAACGCTTCAGCCAATACCTCAAGGAATACAAGGCCGTCCCCAAAGCCCACATCCACTACCTTCGCGAGGCTTGGGTCAGCCAACACGACAACTCGCTCCGAATCACCTTCGACCGCAACGTCCTCATCTCCGCCGAACCGACCGCGCGGCTGGAGACCAGCCAGGTCAACCAGACGTGCGTCTTCGGCAGGGATGTCGTCCTTGAATTCAAGTTCACCGGCCGCTTCCCGGACTTCCTTCGCGAATGCACCCGTGTCTTCGGCCTCACCACGACCACGGCCGCAAAATACGCCGACGGCATCGCGCTCAAGGGTGAGAAATTCTTCGGCTGGAACAACGCCCTCCAGCACATGCGCGCCAAACAGCCGCTCGATGAGTTCGATGACACTCACGTCTTCCATGAGGAAGTGCGCGCGACCAAGACGATCATGTGAGTCGGAGACGTGCGGCTCCCCTTCCTGCTCGTAGTCCTACTCCTGCTCCTCCTTCCGTTCTTTAGCCGGAACGACTCCTTTGAAACCGAATTCCGAAATCGG
>JACRKB010000175.1 GCA_016235545.1 Verrucomicrobiota bacterium
CAACCTACCCAACGGGCAGCCAAAGCGCGCCAGAGGATGAAACGGTCACACTGCGCCAGCCCGCAGACATCACCGCACAGTCTAGCAGGTTCATGGTCCCAATGCGCGGCTTTCGGGCCGTGGGAGCTACCCATGAACCTGACTCCCGAACACCCCTCACCCGCCCTTCGGGCACCCTCTCCCCTCCTCCGAGGAGGGGAGAGGGATGGGGTGAGGGATGTGCGTCGCTCGGGTTCAGGGGTTGAAATCGCGGGAGTTGGCGGGCCGTTGGTTCTCTCCCTTCCTCGGAGGAGAGAGAGGGATGAGGAGAGAGGTCGCGTGCCGGCCAGCGACTCTTCAGGCTCAACTCGATGGCGGCACCGCGCGAAAGAGCACGGGGAAGCCCGCGGAGCTGGCCAAAATCAGAAATCAGGCCACGTCGAATTCAGATCCACGGTGCCAACGCATGAGCGAACGTGGTTGTTCAATCGCTTCCCCATAACAAGCGCTCGTTCACTCGGCAGCGTCATCCCCAAGTCCGACAGGCTGCTAAGGCAGCAGCAGGATGCGATAGAACCTCAGCACCTTCCCCGCGGCCGTGCTGTCCGTGAACGTGGCAGTGCCTCCTGAAACAGTGTTGGTCACAACCGGTGTCCAGGTCACGAGGTTCGTGGAAGTCTCGAGCCGGTAGGCACGCCCGTCGTCCCCGCTGGCGGTCATCTGGAAAAGCCCGCCGGGCTGGAAGGCAGTGGTGCCGACGGAGAACGGATTGAAGACGGTGAGGACGCCGTTTGAACTTGTGATGGAGCCGAGCGGCGAGCCGACGACGCACGCGTAATTTCCGGAATTCGTGAGGACCAACCCGGTGAAGGCAAGCGACGGACTAGTCTGGCCGGCGAGCGGCGTGCCGTTGAACGTCCATTGGTAAGTGAACGGCCCGGGGAACAATCCGATGCCGACCGCGCCGACGGTGAGGGTGGCGCTGCCGCCGACGTTGGTTGCGATGCTCAATGGCTGGGGGTTGATGTTGAACGGAGGGAGGACTGAGAGCACCGCGTTGGAGCTGAAGACAGAGGCAAGCGCATTGGCCACCAGCACGTCATAAATCCCGGCGCTGCTTATCTGCACGCCTGTGATGGAATAGGTCTGATTGGTTGCTCCGATGATGGGAGCGCCATTACGCCGCCAAACGTAGGTGAAGGGGGCGGAGCCGGATGCGACGACAGAGAAGGTGACGTTTGAGCCAATGATCACAGACTGGTTAGTGGGATGCGCGAGCACGACCGGCGCCGCGTTCACGAACAAGGCCGCGTCGGCGCTGAAGTTCGTCGCCGCAGGATTGCTGACCCGCACGGAATACAGGCCCTCGGCGGAACTCTGCACGTTGGTCAAGACGAGGACCGGGCTGACCGCGCCGAGGATGTCAGAGTTGTTGTAGCGCCATTGGTAGGAGAGCGGTGGGGTGGCGTTGTTGGTGATGCTGACGTCGAAGGTCAACGTGGAACCCTGGGTGACAGTGCGACTCCTTGGCTGGGCAGTGATGGTCGGGGGATTCGTAGGGGCTTGGTTGATGTTGGTGAAGGTGCCGTAAAGCTGGAGACTCAGAGAGTTGAGGATGCCCCCGACATTGGGTGTCCGGTCGGAGACGCGCACGGTCCAGTTGCCGTCAGAAAGCTCACCCCAGTTGCGGACGGTCATGTAGGTCCAGTCCGAGATGTTCGCGTTAGGATCGCTGTGGCGCTCCGCAAGCCGGCTGACGGTGCCTTGAGGAGAGATCAAGTCAATCGCCACCTGGCCGCGTGAGGAATGGGAAATGTTCGCCGTGAGTGTGACGTGTTCGAGACGCAGATTGGCGCTGGCGACGTTAAAGGTGACCAGCACGCCATTGGTGTCGTTGTCGGGAATGGCGAAACTCAGGGCGCTCCGCTGGTCGGAATAGCTCAGTTGCGTGCCCAAGTTGACGTGGTTGGTTCCCAGCGCCACGGCGGCGCCGACGTTGATAAGCCCCGCACCGAAGTCGTGGTTGAAATGGAAACCGGCGGCGTTGGTGAACCAATCCGGGTCGGCTGGCCGGTTCACCGTGGCGGAGCGCATGAGCACTTCCTGCACGTCGCGCCAGCCAAGGTTTGGATTCGCCTGAAGCAGCAGCGCCACGACGCCAGAGGCCACAGGCGTCGCTGAAGAAGTGCCGTTGAATCGCGAGGTGTAGTCCCTGTCCGCATATTCCAACGGGTCGGCGGGGGTCGGCGGGTTGTAACCATTGTTGCCCATCAAGTCGGTCGTCGAGGTTCCTTGCGGGCGCGTGGCGTCATTGCCTGCCGGAGCCGTGATCACCACGTTTGCGCCCGGCTCGCTATACGATGCGCGCTGGCCACGATCGTTCAGCGCGCCGACGGCGATGGTGTAGATCGAGTTCGCATAACCGTCGTAGTTCGCGTTGTCGCCGATTTCTCCCCCGTTGCCACCCGCCCAAAGGAAGATCGTGCCCCTCCCACCGCGACCGTTGGCTGTGCCGTTGGCCAGAGCCGCCGACATCTGCGGGCCCGGGGCGGTGAGATTCCGGGCATCATCGGGCGGCCCCCAACTGTTGTTGCTCACGAACACGACGGCATTGCTGTGGAGCATGGCCGATGCCTCCTGGGCGTCCGTCGTGGGAGCCGCAATGAGCCGGATGCCCGCCAGCGATGCCTCGAACGCGACACCCGAAATGCCCAGGCCGTTGTTGCCGCGCCCTGCGGCCACGCCCGCGACTGCTGTCCCGTGGAAGTCATTGGCCACGTCCGGACTGGGGTCGTTGTCCCCAAAGTTGTAATCAAAACCGATGGCGAAGTTGACGTTGTTGGTCAGGTCAACATGCGTTCCCTGCAAACCATCGTCCACGATGCCGATGGTCACGCCGACACCGCGAAAGGTGTCCCACACGTTTGTCACATTGATGTCAGCGCCCGCAGTTCCGCCATTCTGGCCGGTGTTGAGCAGGTGCCACTGGTTTGTGAACAGTGTGTCATTTGGCACGAAGCGCTTGATCATCTGCCGGGCTAACTGCGGGTGGGCAGACATCACCCCGGGCTGGGTGCGGAGCCATTCAGACAGATTGAGCGCACCGGCAGTCTGCGCGGCTGTGAACAAATAATGGCCCGGCAAATGAGGGAGTTCAGCCCCGGTGACCGCCCCGCCTGCCAACGCCAGCGGGCCCGCCACAGTGCCGGGGGCCAGTCGCACCAGCACCTGTTTGGTCAGCACCCGCCGGGAATGTGGTCCCCGCGCCTGGCCCGCCTCGTAAAGCACAATTTCCGTCTCGTTGCCAGTGGTCTGCGTGAGCAGTTCGGCGTGCGTGCGCACTGAGTCCGCCTGCGCAAAAGGAGCCACTGAAATTGTCTGCGCCGTTGTCAGGGAACGCACATGAACTTCGTCCAAGGCCACCTCAAACAGCCGGCTTTGCCCGCCATCCACCAACGTGTAGGTGTTCCTCAGTGCTTGGGCTGAAGCCGTCACATTCCAGTGGAGCAAGAGCGCAAGGATGACGCCGGTAAAACTGCGTGGCCCCTGCCCCTTGGCGGCGGTCATTTCCGACGACCGATCAGCAAGCCATTGGAACATTCCCTCCCTGCGAACAGGCAAAGCCTCCCGTGCCGTTGTCTTGGTAAGCTGCATTGAGGCTGCATCATCACGGAATCGGCCCGCAAAAATCAATACCGTAGAAGCCGCAGGTCACTTTTCGACAGGCTACGGCAACAGGGGCGGTTGCTTGACTACGGCAGCAGGGAGACGCGGTAGAATCGGCCCGGCTGGTTCGAGATCGACGTGTCGCTGAACGCCGCCTCGCCCGCGATGGCAAGGTTCGTGGCAAGGGGGAGCCAGCTCGTCAGGTTGGTGGAGAATTCCAGCCGATAATACTGCCCGCTATCGCCGCCGAGGCTGAAGGAGAAGGAGCTGTTGTTCGTAAAGCGCGGCGGCGCGAGGGTGAAAGGAGTGAAGACGCGCACGAGGATGTTGGAAGTGTTGACTGTGATCGTGCCGTCGCTGATCTGGGCATGGTAGGTGCCCGAGTTCGCGGGCTGCGTGTTGGTCAGCGTGAGCGTGGCGCTGACGGCACCGGGGATGGGGATGCCGGCGTAGAACCATTGATAGGTCAGCGGCGCAGCGCCGGTGGCCCCGACACTGATGAGCACATTTGCGCCGACGGGTGTGGCCTGACCGAGAGGTTGGGTGTTGATGACCGGCGGAATGCCGACGGTGAGAACCGCCGTGCCACTGATCACGCTGGCAAACACGTTCGAGATAATGAGCGAGTAGGCACCAGCTTCGGCTGCGGAAAGATTGGTGAGTGCGAGGGTCGGACTGGTCGCGCCGGGGATGACCACGCCATTACGCCGCCACTGGAACGCCAGCGGCCCGCTGCCTTCAACCACCACCGTCAGCGTCGCGTTCGATCCCGGCGGGAGGATTTGGGACAGCGGCTCGGCGGTGATGAACGGCGGGCTGTTCACAAACAGCGCGGCGCTGAAGCTCGTGAGCGTCGTGATACCATCGGATACCAACACGTCATAGACGCCTTCGTCGGTCGTCCAGGTGTTGGCGACGGAGAGGACGGCGGTCACCGCGCCCAAGATGTTTGCGCCATTATGCCGCCACTGGTAGGAGAAGGGCCCCGCACCGGACACACCCACGCTGAACACCGCCGTGGAGCCACGCGTGACGGTGCGGCTGAAGGGCTGCGTGGTGATGCCGAAGCTTTGTGACAAGCTCAAGATCGCGCTGGCGCTCCTGCCAAAGCCGAACGCGCCGGTGACCTGCACGAAGTAGTTGCCCACGTTGGCGGTGGTGACGTTGTTGACGACCATGATGCTGTTGGTCTGGTTCGCCAGCGTGATGGTGGTGGACGGGTTGGTGCCGATGGCCGGGATGGTGTGGGACCACTGGTAGCTGAACGGCCCAGTGCCTCCCGCGATGACCGAGAAACTAGCCGTCCCGCCGAACGGCACAGCCACGGACTGCGGGTGGGTCAAGATGCGGGGGTCCGCCTCAATGGAGGCTACGAATACGTCCGAACCACCCACGGCGTTGAGCACCGCCGCGCCAAGCGTGAGGCGGGCTTCGTAGGCACCGGCAACCAGAAGCGGAGCACTGGGATTGAAGAAATCCGTGGTCAACCGCACTCCAGTGTCGTTGCCCGAACCACCCAGCGCGCGCGCCCAACGGATGGTGCCAAAAGGCCCGCCGACATTGTGCTTGGCGATGAAAACATCCTGTTGTCCGGATCCATTGAGGGTGATCCCACTTATCGTAAACGAACCACTAAAGGTGCCAGCAGTGTAGATTTGTCCGGCAAGATCGGCAGCCAAGCCAGTGACCGAATCATCTCCCGGCCCACCCGCGCTGCCCAAACTGATGGTGCCAAGGCCGGATCCGCTGAATCGTGCGGAAAAAATGTCGGAACCACTGGCACTACTGTTGGTCAAGGATACTGGTGGGAGAAAAGGAGCAGTTGGAATGCTCAGGCTGGCCCCAAATCTCCCGGCTACGAGGACTTCCGATAACCGGATAGTCATCACCTGAATCTCGTCGTCGTCCGGGCCGCCGATCTGCCTCGCCGATACAATTCTGTTGACCCGTGGATCCCAGAGAGCCACGAACCCATCCCGGCCCCCAAGGCTGGTCATCGGCAGAGGCAGGCCAGCGGAATTGAAATTGATCGTGCCAGTGAAGTTGCCCGCAATAACGCTGTTGAAAAGGAAACTGGTGCCTTGTGAGATGGAAGTTGCCGTCTCGTCCCCAGTGCCGCCAACGCCAATCGCATTCATAAACGTCCCGAGCCCGATCTCGAGGGACAGCGCAAAGATATCCTGTCCGCCAAAACTTGTCAGTGTGGTAGTCCCTCCGCCAGACGTTCCGCCAAACGTCGCCGAGCCACTGAATTCTCCCACCACCAAGAGAGTGCCGAATGTCCCGTAGTCCACTGCCACCGCCCGGTCATCGCCAGAACCTCCGCCTGAAACCGCCCACTGCACATTGCCTTGCGCATCCAAACGCGTCGCAAACGCATCCGATCCACCCGCACTCGTCAAATTCGTGCCGCCAAACGCAACGGTGCCCTCGAAGCCGCCAACCATAAACACGGCTCCGGTGGAGGTGCTGAAAATTCCCCGCGCCACATCGTTGCCCGTCCCACCGAACTGCCGAACCCATTGCATCACGCCGTTGCTGGCGTATTTCGCCAGAAAGATGTCCGTTCCGCCCGCGCTGGTCAGCGAAAACACCCCGAAGGCCGTCGTATTTGTGAATGTGCCAGCCACATACACGCTGCCCGCCGCATCCGTGCCCACACCGGCAACCGTTTCATTGCCCGCAGCACCACCGGTCGTGGCCCACTGAAATGCCGGTGCCGGCTGCGCGCGCAACGACACGCTGGCGAACACACAGACCCAGCACGCGACCAGCCAACCAAGGACTCGATTCTGACGCGAACCGGGCGCGCGACCGAAGCAAACAAACCACCCCGCGGAGCCAGAAAAAGAAAAACGTCTGGAGAATCCTTTGTTCACTGTGAGAGGAGCATACCGTTTCCGCGTCGGCAGATGGCAAGCCAAAACCCGCCTCAGATCTCCCCGCCTGCCCTCATTCAAGCCCGAGCTCAGATGATTTCCCGAATCGGCTGGCCGCCGTCGAGGATCGGCACGGGGCGGCCGGCGAAGTCGTTGAACGTCTGCTCCGGGTCAATGCCCAGGAAGTGATACACCGTCGCCAGCACATCCGCCGGTGAGAGCGGGCGCCCGACGGGGAACTCGCCGTTCACGCTCGATGCGCCGATAACTTGCCCGGTCTTCAGCCCACCGCCGGCCAGCATGACGGAGAACACATCACCCCAGTGGTCGCGGCCCGGAATGGGAATGCCCGGTTGGCCCTCGTTAATCTTCGGCGTGCGCCCGAACTCACCCATCACCATCACCATCACGTCGTTGAGCATCCCGCGCTCGCCCAAGTCCTCCAGCAGCGACGCCACCGCGCGGTCGAGCACTGGGAGCTTGTAGCCGTGGCTCTTCGCGATGCTCGAATGGTCGTCCCAGTGCGGCATGTCCACCGTGACGAAACTCACGCCCGACTCCACGAGCCGACGCGCCAGCAACGTGTAATGCCCCCACGGCCCGCGCCCGTAGCGGTCACGCGTCTTCGCGTCCTCCTTCTCGATGTCGAACGCCTCGCGCGCGCGGTTGCCCGTGACCATGTCCACCGCCTGCTGTTGATACAGGTCCATCGCATCCATCAACCGCCCCCGGTCCAGCCCGCGCCGGAAGCCGTCGAGCTGCGTGAGCAAGTCCACGCGCGACTGCGTGCGCGCTGCGTCGCCCGTGAAGTTCTCCAGGCACTGCGGCTTCTGCACCGGTCCCGTCTGGTTCGCCGCGAGATACTTCTGCGCCGTGTTGACATCGAACGGATTGAACGCCGGCCCCAGATACGCCGCGCCTTGGTAGCCGGGGAACAGGTAAATGCTCTGCGCCGCCGGCAAGCCCACGTAAGCCGGCACGCCCGGCGCGTTCGCCCCGCGCACGCGCGACACATACGCCCCGACCGACGGGAACTTCTGCTCCTTGTCCGTCGAGTGCGACCCGTAGCGACCCGTGAGCATCCAATGCCCGGCGGCGAAGTGGTCGCCGTTCTTGTGATGCACCGAGCGGAGGAAAACCATCTTGTCCGCGTGTTTCGCGTGCAGCGGAAGCTGCTCCGAGATGCGGATGCCGGAGACGTTCGTCTCCAGCGCGCCCCACGGTCCGCGATACGCGCTGCTCGCCTCTGGTTTGGGATCGTAAGTCTCCAAGTGGCTCGGCCCGCCATCGAGCCACAGAAGGATGACCGACTTGTTCTTCCGCTTCGCCGCACCCTGCGCCTGCAACCGCAGCAAGTCCGCCGAGCTCAAGCCCAGCGCGCCGAGAAACCCCGCCTTCAAGGCCGAGCGCCGCGACACACCCTGGCAGGTGAATGACGAGCGGCCATTCTGGACGAGAAGCATGAAAAGCCGACGCGCGGCTCGGCAGACCATTCAACTGCGGCAACCGCGCGGCCTGCACGCGCGGATCCAAACTGGAAACGGCGGTTCAAAGAAGGAATCGAGCGGGGGCCACGCAGCAAAAACGGAATGCGGTTGAGCGGCGGAACCCGCCCCGTGCGGGAGGCTGGCGATGGTTTTGCCCCCTGTCTTGAACCCGATAGTTCCGTGTTCGATCCGCATCCTGCCCTGGCTCAAATGCTGTTCGAGGAACAGTCCTCCCCAATCCTACTTCTGATTCAGGACTGGCTAGACCGCCACCTTGCGCTTCGACTCGTCAGGCTGCTGGCGGTCGAAGACGGCGACATGGCCGACGATCCAGATGAGATGGCTTTGGGTCTTCTCTGCAAGCTGTGAGGCGAGGGTCTTCCGCTCGTCCTTGAAGGCTGCAAATTTGAGCTTCACCAACTCGTGCTGGGCGAGCGCGTCATCGAGGCTCTTGATGAAGGCGTCACTCGCGCCGGATTTGCCAAGGGAAACGACGGGTTCGAGCCTTTGCGCGAGGCTCTTGAGTTTGCGGGCGATGGGGTTTGGGAGTGGTGGGTTCATGTTACTTGGTGACGGAAAGCTCCTCGTGTTGAGTGCTGACGGCGATGCCGCGCGAGTCAGTGACGGAGAGGTAGCAAACGAGCGGGCGCTGGACGGGCAGCTTGGCGGTGACGAGTCCATCGGCGAGTTGCGCGGGCAGGGTCTGCCAGTTGCGCTTCTGCCATGGGCCGGAGTCGGTGGTGAAATGGAACTCGGCCTTCGTCACGGCCACGGACGCGGTGACTTGGGTGGTGACGCTGTCACCGGCGAGCTTCATGCCGGTGAGACTCGCCAGCGGCGGGCCTGCACGGAGGTGGCTGTCCACAAACTGGTCCACTTCGCCGAATGTCCAGATGTGGCCGTGCGGGAGTTTGATTTTCACGGACACCTTCCGCAGCCGCTCGGCGACGAGCTGGTAGCATTTCTTGTAGCTGTCCATGGGGTAGGCGAAGTCGTTCGAGCCGTTGAGGAAAAGTATGGGGCAGGCCACGCCGGGCAGATACTTCGACGGGTCAAAGTAGCTCACCCAGCGGTCGCGCAACTCAGCTGTCATCATCGCAAATCGCGGCTCCAACCAGACGCTGTTCTCGTGCAGGAAGCCGCAGCCATACACGGGCACGGCGACCTTCAGCCGGTCGTCAATGCCCGCCACGATGCACGTCAGGTAGCCGCCCCAACTGATGCCTGTCACCCCAATGCGGCCCTTGTCCACCTCAGGCAGCGCGGCCAGCAACGAATGCCCGCGCAACACCGCCGCGACCGCGTGATACGTCCACATCTCCTTGGCGTCGGCGTCGGTGAACTCACGGAACTTCGAACCGTCGCCCTGATCTGGCCCGCCGTCAGTCAGGCGTCCGGCGGGGCCGTTGCCCGACAAGTCCATCGCGATGGCGCAATAGCCGCGCCTGGCCCAGTGCTCGGCCCATGCGCTGAACGCCTTCCCGCCGCCGCCATGCACGAGAACCATCGCGGGGAAGGGGCCGTTGCCCTCCGCCGGGCGAGCGTAGTAGGCGAAGATGCGGGTGGGCTTGCCGTTGAACGGCTCGCCTTCGTAATAAACCTGCTGGAGCAGATTGGTGCGCCCGCCCCACTCAGCCTTGGGTGTGGCTTGGAGCGCGGCGACGTTCCAAGGGCCTGTGAAGCGCGAGGCTGCACCGGCCACTTGAGCAAGAGCCAACGCAACGATGAGGAAAAGTCCGCGCAAATTCATGTGGGCGCGAAGCTACGCGGCGACACCTGCATTTCGAGAAAAATCTCGGCACAAGGCCGCAGAGGGCGCATCTCAGTTTCTTGCAACCCGGGTGGGCAGGGCTGAAAGCCCGTCATTCGTCAGCCTGGGGTGGAGTGAACGTAGTGAACGCAGCCCCAAGGTGGCCACGCCACGCCGTGCCGAGGGCTGTAAGCCCGCCACGCCGCCGCCCGGTTGCCAAGGTGACGCGCTTACAGCGCTCGGCTTCCTCGTGGCCTCGTTGACCTGGGGCTTCACCCCAGGCTAGCGAATGCCGGGCTTTCAGCCCGAAGCA
>JACRKB010000176.1 GCA_016235545.1 Verrucomicrobiota bacterium
CGAGTCGGTGCTTCGGGCTGAAAGCCCGGCATTCGCTAGCCTGGGGTGAAGCCCCAGGTCAACGAGGCCACGAGGAAGCCGAGCGCTGTAAGCGCGTCACCTTGGCAACCGGGCGGCGGCGTGGCGGGCTTACAGCCCTCACCACGGCCTGGCGGGGCCACCTGGGGCTGCGTTCACTACGTTCACTCCACCCCAGGCTGATGAATGACGGGCTTTCAGCCCTGCCGACCCGGGTTGCTAGAAACTGAGATGCGCCCCAACGCTCCCTTTCACCGAAATAGAGATTGAAAGCAGGCGGTCGGCTCCTACACTGCCGCCTCCTGTTCGCTCGCGAGCGGGAGATTGGTTCGGGATGTAGCGTAGCTTGGTAGCGCGTCTGACTGGGGTTCAGAAGGTCGTGAGTTCAAATCTCACCATCCCGACCATTTTCCTGCGGTTCACTTCCCGCTCTTCTTCTTCGCTTTGCCCCCGCCTTGTTCCGGGTCGCTAAACGGCGGCTTGTCGAAGGTGCTGCCGTCGCCCGACACGCGCGGGTCGTTCGCCTCCTTCAGCAGCTTCATCAGCCGCTCGGACAGGGCGCGCTTCCGTGCGGCGAAGGCCGGGTCGGCGGCGAGGTTCTTCACCTGGTCGGGGTCGGTCTTCAAATCGTAAAGCTCCTCAGCCGGACGCTTGGCGAAGGCGATGTCGAAGTGCGCCTTCCACTGCGCCTCGTGCTGGTGCGCGATGAGCCACGTCTTCGTCGGACTGGCGTCCATGTCCGGAAACGCGGAGAACGTGCTGTTGTCCACGGCCTTCAAGTCCGGCGTGGACTCGGCAGCCCCGAAGGGCGCGCCCATCGGCCAGCGGTCGGGCGCGAAGTTGCGGATGTAGAGGAAGTCGGGCGTGCGCAGCGAACGCATCGGATACGGGAGGTTCCCCTCGCGCGCCATTCCGACGTGGCGCTCGCGGCCCGAGACGGACCAGTCGCGACTCGTGTCCACGAGGCCGTTCTTGGCCGACTTGAGCAACGGGACAAGGCTCCTGCCATAAAGATTCTCCGGCGGCTTCACGCCACCGATTTCGAGGAAGGTCGGGCAGAGGTCCGGGATGCGCGCGAGGTCGGTGAGCACGCGACCCGGCTTCGTGCCAGGGTAGCGGATGGCCAGCGTCACGGCGGTGCCGTGGTCGTAGAGGTTGCACTTGCCGCTGGTCACACCGGGCATCCCGTGGTCACCACTGAGGACGATGACCGTCTTCTCCAGCTCGCCGGCCTCCTCAAGTTTCTTCAGCAGCACGCCCACGTAGGCATCCACCGCCTGGCATTCGCCGAGATAATCTGCCACGTCCTCGCGGATTTCCGGCACGTCGGGCATGGACTTCGGCAGCTTGCCCTTGAGCGCCTCCGGCTCGATGCCCCAGAGCTGCTTGCCGCTGCCCTTGATCCACGAACGATGCGTCGTCGTCGTGCCGAACCAGTAATGCCACGGCTGGCCGGGCCTCCGCGCCGCGAGGAACTCGTCGAAATTCCCGCGCACCTGCGCGAGGATTTTCTCGCGCGCGGCGGCCACGGTCTGTCCGTCCGCGACCATTTTCGTCACCTCCTCGGAGAAGTTGTTACAAGCTCCGCCCGCCTTCTGATATGCGTATTGCTGCCCGCCAAAGCCCGCGTCCGCCGGCGTGCCAGGACTCCACACCTTGAAGCTCTTGCCGATGTGATACCCCGCGTCGCGCAGCAACAGCGGGAAGGTGGGAATCTTCTCATCCCACACCGCGCCCTGCAGAATCGCCGCGCGCCCGGTCTGGAAAAAATGACGGCCCGACAGCAGCGAACTGCGACACGGCGTGCAGCTCGGCGCATTGACAAAGGCGTTCTTGAACAGCACCCCCTCGCGCGCCACGCGGTCCACGCTCGGCGTCTGTATCACGTCGTTGATGGTCGGGCGGCCATCCAGGCCCTTGTAGCAACTCGCGTAGCGACCCCAGTCATCCGCGAAGACGAAGAGGATGTTCAGGCGGGGCGCATCGGCCGCGAAGCTGTGGAGAGCAAAGAAAGACAACCCGGCCAGCAGCGCAATGGTGCGAATCTTGTTGTTCATGCCGCCATCGTAGCCGAAGTGCGCTCGACGCTGCAAGGAGAGGGGCTTAGTCTCCGCGCAGTGCACGAAATCGCATTCCGCATCGGCAGCCTGACGGTCCACTGGTATGGCATACTCGTGGCTCTCGGGTTCATGGCTGGCTATTGGACCGCGCAGCGGCGCGGCGCGCGCGACGGCCTCTCGCCGGACGTGGTGGCGGACGTGGTGTTCTGGCTGTTCCTCGGCGGCATCGTCGGCGCGCGGACGCTCTACGTCGTCAGTTACTGGCGGGAGGAGTTCGCGGATGAACCCTGGACGAAGATTATTACCACGCGCAGCGGGTTTGTGTTTTACGGCGGCCTCATCGGCGCGACGATTTGCGGCATCGCCTTCGCGCGCTGGAGGAAGCTCCCGGTCTGGAAACTCGCCGACGCTCTGGTGCCCAGTGTCGCTCTTGGCCACGCGCTGGGGCGGCTGGGCTGCTTCATGACGGGCTGCTGCCACGGGCGCGTGTGCGACCTGCCGTGGGCGGTGCATTTCCCGGCGGACCATCCCACGCACGGCGCGGGCGTGCATCCCACGCAACTTTACGAGGCGGGCTTGAACTTCGCGCTCTACGGTGCGCTGGCGTGGTGGTATCGGCGGAAGCAGTTCGACGGACAGGTCTTCGCCATCTACCTGATGGCATACGCGCCGGTGCGCGCACTCGTGGAAAACTTCCGCGGAGACTACGAGCCGGAGAAGTTCATCGGCCCGCTCTCGCCGGGGCAGCTCGTGAGCATCGGCATCTTGGCGGCGGGCGTGGGGTTCTACGTCTGGTTCAAGTCCCGGGCCGGCCAGGGTCCAAAGTCCAATGGGTCCCAAGCCCAAAGTCCCGGCGTCATTCCTCCGTGAATTATACCAATTCCCAATGCCAGTCGGTGGAATGCAAACAGCACGCCACGACGCGCGCCTTCTCCCTTCCTCGGAGGAGGGGAGAAGGTGGCCGCAGGCCGGATGAGGGGTGGGGGTCGCCAACGCCTACGCACGTAACCCCTCACCCCATCCCTCTCCCCTCCTCCGAGGAAGGGAGAGGGAGCTGGAGCGCGTCGCGGTTCCTTGCCATTCCACCGATTCCCTTTCGGAAATGGTATTACCGCCCAAAATATTGCCCGCGGATGACGCGGATTGCGCGGATTAAGGGACTTCGACTTCAGCCGCAGCGATGCATCTGGCGTGAACCACAAAGGACACGAAGAGCACAAAGGACAGGCATTGGAAGCGGCGCTGTCCAACATATCCGGCCGCGCCGTTTGGTGCGCCCTGCCCGCCTCCGCCAAACAACAGATTTCCCTGCATGGCCTTCGTGTCCTTTGTGCCTTCGTGGTTTCAGAGGAATCGTTTTGCTTCAAAATATCCGCGCCATCCCCGCCATCTGCGGGCAAGCTCCCATTTCATGAATGACCGTTCCGACACTTTCACCGTCGAGATAACGCTGCCCAGCGAGCGGTTCGACCGCTTCCTGCACACGCGCTATCCAATGGCGTCGCGCAGCGCGCTTCAGCGGCTCATCGAGGAGGGCGAAATCACCGTCAACGGCGAGAAAGTGAAGCCCACACATGCGCCGCACGCGGGCGAGGTCATCACCGTCCATTGGCCGGACCCGCGGCCCGACAAGGCCGAGCCGGAGGACCTGCCCGTCACCGTGCTTTTCGAGGACGAGTCGCTGCTCGTCGTCAACAAGTCGCCCGATATCGCCGTGCATCCCGGCAATGGCCACGAGCGGCACACGCTGGTCAACGCGCTCCTGCACCACTGCAAGGGGCAGTTGAGCGGCATCGGCGGCGTGGCGCGGCCGGGCATCGTGCACCGGCTGGATCTCGAGACCAGCGGCTGCATGGTCGTGGCGAAGAGCGACACGGTCCACACCGCCCTGTCCGAACAGTTCGCGAACCGCGAGGTGGAGAAGATCTACCACGCGATCCTCTGCGGCGCGCCGACACGGAGCCAGGGAGAGATCAAGGTGGCCATCGCGCGTCATGTGACGCACCGCAAGCGCATGGCCGCGACCGAGGGCGGCGGGCGCAGCGCGTGGACCAGCTACACGGTGGTGCGCCGGCTCAAGGCGGCGACGCTCGTGCATTGCAGGCTGCACACAGGCCGCACGCATCAGATACGCGTCCACATGGAGCATCTCGGCTATCCGGTGGTGGGAGATTCGATTTACGGCAAGAAGCAGAACGCGAAGTTTCTGGAACTCACCGGCTACAAGGCCCCGCGCCAGATGCTGCACGCCGCGCGGCTGGGCTTCACGCACCCAAGGACGGGCAAAGTGCTCACATGCGAAGCGCCTTGGCCGGCGGACTTCGCGGCTGCGGTGGCGGCGGTGAGCTGAACCCAATTCAGGCAGTTGAAACTGAACGCAAAGAAGCAACCACGCAGAGCCGCAAATGGAACCGGCTTGGCGGCTTTCACTCCCAACCGCACCGCGCAGGTGAACGCTGTTCCGCTTGGCGACCCAACCCAATTCTCTCCGCTCTGCGTCGTGGCGCGTTTGCGCCTTTGCGTTAACTGCCGTTTCTAAGTTGAAGCATGGCCAGAACTGCCTCACGCAAAGGACGCGAAGGGCGCACAGACGGCAGGAGCGCGGACGTGCCCGTCCACGCTCCACTGGTGGACCGTCTCGCTCATGAGCGCGAGTTGCTGGCGAACGGCCTCACGCTCCTCGCCGGGCTCGACGAGGCGGGGCGGGGGCCGCTTGCGGGGCCGGTGGTCGCTGCGGCTGTGATGTTCCCGGAGGACTGGCTGGGCGAAAATTTTCCCGCCGAGCTGGCGAAGCTGAACGACTCGAAGCAGCTCACCGAGGCGCAGCGCGAGCATTACTTCGCGTGGCTTACCTCGCACGAGGAGGTCCGCTTCGCCATCGCGCAGGCGGATGCGGCGGTGGTTGACCGCATCAACATCCTGCAAGCCACACACCGCGCGATGAACGACGCGCTTGCGCAGCTCACTCCGCCGCCGGCGCACGTCCTCGTGGACGGCCTGCGCGTGAAGTCGCTGAGCTTTCCGCAGACGCCGCTCGTGAAGGGCGACACGCGCAGCTACTCCATCGCCGCCGCGAGTGTGCTGGCCAAGGTCACGCGCGACCGGCTGATGCGGAAGCTGGACAGGCAGTTTCCCGGCTACGGCTTTGCGGAGCACAAGGGCTACGGCACGCGCGCTCACCTGGCGGCGATTGCGAAGCTCGGTCCGTGCCCGATTCATCGTCGCAGCTTCGCCCCCCTGAAGGCGGAGCAAGGGGAGTTGGCGTTGGCATGAAGCCCGTGAGAACATTATGGCAAAAGCTCAAGGCCATGGCGGCCACGGATGAGCCGGAGCATCTGCGTCGCGGACGGTTGGGGGAGCGCGCGGCGAAGGTGTTTCTCCAACAGCAGGGGATGAAATTTCTGGCGGCCAATTTTCGTTCCAGCCGTGGTGAAATCGATTTGATCTTTCGGGCCGGAAGCACAACAGGCGATGTTTTTGCCGGTAATGGAACAGACTGCCTCGTGTTCGTGGAGGTCAAGACGCGTTCGTCTGAACAGTGGACACGGCCCGCCGCCGCCGTGAATGCACGAAAGAAGCGGCTCATCTCCGCCACGGCAATGGACTACGTGCGGCTGCTGCCTGACCCACGGGTGAAGCTGCGCTTCGACATCGTGGAGGTGCTGCTGGCGGACGGAGAGGTGAGCGAGGTGCGGCATCTTCCAAACACGTTCACGCTGTCGCGGCCTTTCCGACATGGCTGATGTGCCCAGTCAGGAGAAAGTTTTGAAACCACGCACACAAAGCGGCGTCTATACCGCGCTTCTGTTTTCAAGCAGAAGGGTTTTGATCACACAAGCCGGACAGCTTTTGCGCCTCACATGCGCGCCACCGCGCGGGACGACGGCAGCGTCGCCTCGCGAGAGAATCCTCGTGCCCGCGTTGCTCCTCTGGTGCGTGCTGCTGGCCGCAGGCTGCTCTTCCAAAAAGCAATATCACGCGCAGGCGGACAAGGATGCTTACGGCATCCTCACGCGCAAGGAGCAGTCGCTCTTTGGCAGCACAAACGCCTTCACGGTTGACACTCCGTATTCGCAGCGCGAGGCGCGGGACATCCGCTGGGAGGAATTGCTCGGCGAGCGCAAGGGTGGCAGCGGGCGCAGGATCATCACGCTTGATGACGCGCTCAGGCTCGCCGTCACGCAGAACCGCACCTACCAGTTCCGCAAGGAGGCGCTTTATCTCGCCGCGCTCACGCTCACGGGCGAGAGGCATGAGTTTGCGAAACGCCCGTTCGCCTCGCTGGGTGCGGGCATCGCGCGCGAGCGGGATGGTGATGGACGCGTGGACGGCAGCGGGAGCCTTGGATTCTCCCAACTGCTGACAAGCGGCGGGACCATCAGCGCGACGCTCGCCAACGACATGCTCCGCTACTTCACGGGCGATCCGCGCCGGTCGGTAACAACCGTCATGTCGTTGAACTTCACGCAGCCGCTCCTGCGCGGCGCGGGGGCGGACGTGGTGGCGGAGGTGTTGAGGCAGGCGGAGCGCGAGGTGATTTACGACCTGCGCACCTTCGCGCTGTTCCAGCAGACCTTCGTGGTGGACATCGTCACGACTTACTACCGGCTGCTCCAGCGCGAGGACACGGTGCGCAACGCCAAGAACAACTACTTGAAGCTTGTGAAAATCCGCGAGCTCCTTGAAGCGCAGTTCGTGGCGCAACGGCGGCCAAAATTCGAGGTGGACCAGGCGCAGCAGGAGGAACTTAAGGGCAAGAGCGCCTACATCAGCTCGGTGGAGGCGTTCCAGACCGCGCTGGACCAGTTCAAGATCACGCTCGGCCTGCCCCTCGGCGTGGAGCTGGCGCTCGACGACAAAGTGCTCGACGACTTGAAGAAGACCAGCCTGCTCGCGGTGGAGACGAGCGAGGATGCGGCCTTCGCCGCCGCCGTGGAGCACAAGCTCGACCTGCTCAACGAGATTGATCGCTTCGAGGACAGCAAGCGGAAGATCGTGGTGGCCGCCGACCGGCTGAAGGCCAATCTCACTTTCGTCTCCGGCGTCTCCCTGGCGAATGACGCGGTCAACTACTCGAAGTTCGACGTGGACCAATACACCGCAAATGCCGGCCTCCGACTGGATTTGCCCTTCGACCGGCTGCTCCAGCGCAACTCCTATCGCGCCACGCTCATCATCTTCGAGCGCGCGCTCCGCTCGCTGGCGCTGGCGCTGGACTCCAGCCGCGATGCGGTGCGGCAGGGGTTGCGCAACCTGGAGCAGTTGCAGCAGACCTACTCCATTCAGACCAACGCGCTGGCTCTCGCAGACCAGCGTGTCAACGCCTCTGGCATCCTGCTCCAGGCTGGTCGCGCGCAAATCCGCGACCAGCTCGAGGCTCAGACCGCACAGGTGCAGGCGCAGAACGCGGTGACGCAGGTGCTGGTGGACTATCTCGCGGCGCGGCTGAAAGTCCTTGTGGACGTGGGCGCGCTGCGGACTGAGGGCGGGAACTGGTGGCTTAAGCCACAGCCGCTGCCCGCCGCGGTCCCGCCGTTGCAACCGCGCAAACCCGAGGGAAACAGCGCCGCAATCGCGCCGACGGACAAGATTTCTAGAACTGACCGATGACTCGCCTTTTACAATTCGTCCGCCAGCGCCCTGTGTGGCTGCTGCTCTTCATCATTGCCGTGGCTGCTGGCACGGCATATTCGCTCCGGAGCCGCAAGCCGCTGGTTGCCGCGAACAGTTATCACACCGTCAAGAGGGACGATTTCCTCGTGTCGCTGGTCGAGGGCGGCACTTTGCGAGCCGTGCAGGAGCTCATCATCCGCAACGAGCTTGAGGGCGGCACGACCATTGTCAGCGTCGTCCCCGAGGGCACGACCGTGAAGCAGGGAGATTTGCTGGTGGAGCTGGACTCCTCCGGCCTCAAGGAGAAAATCTCGAACCAGGAAGTCACAGTGCAGAACGCCGAGGGAGCCTATGGCCGGGCCAAGGAGGATTTGGAGATTCAGAAGCTCACCATGGACGCATCCGTGAAAGACGCCGCACTCAAGGTGGAGTTTTCCATTTCCGACCTGGAAAAATACAAGGAAGGCGACTGGCCGCAGACGCTGCGCGCTGTCGAGGGCCGCATCACCATCGCGCAGGAGGAGATACAGCGCGCGCAGGACCGCCTCAACTGGACCAAGACGCTCGAAGCCAAGGGTTATGCCACCAAGGACGAGCTGAAGGCGGACACACTCACGATGAAGCGGCAGGAAATCGCCGTCGCACAGGCGGAGGAGGAAATGCGGCTCGCCACCAAATACACCTATCCCAAGTCCGTCCGGCAATTGGAGGCGGCGCAGGACACCGCAAGGCTCTCGCTCCTCCAGGTCAGGCAGAGGGCCGCCTCCACCATCAAATCCTACGAGACGGACGTGACCTCAAAGCTCAACACGTTCGAGCTTCAGCGGGATCGCCTCGCGGAGATGAAGAAGCAGTTGGAGCTGACCAAGATTTACGCGCCGCAGGAGGGGCTGGTCGTTTATGCCACGGGCAGTTCCAGCGGCAGCGGCATCCTCATTGAGCAGGGCGCAAGCATCCGGCAGAAGCAGGACCTCATCAAGCTGCCCGACGTGACGCAGATGATGATTGAAATCCGCGTGCATGAGTCGCACGTCCGGCAGGTGAAGCCCAACCTCGGTGCCTACGTGACGATTGACTCGCTGCCCGACAAGCAGTTCACCGGCGTCGTGAAAAAAGTCGCCGTGCTGCCCGACACTTCCAGCCGCTTTTACAACCCGAACATGAAGGTCTATACGACCGAGGTCTGGATCAACGAGTCTCTCAGCGACATCAAGCCCGGCGTCTCGGGTCGCGCCGAGATCGTTGTCACCAACCTCTTGCAGGTGCTCACCATCCCCATCCAGGCCGTCACCACCGTCAAGGGCCAGCAGGTCTGCTACGTCCGCCGTGGCGAGCAGGACGTGACGGTGCCGGTCGAGGTCGGACTCTTCAACGACCGCATGATTGAAATCCGCAAGGGCTTGAACGAAGGAGACCGCGTCCTGCTCTCCGCGCTGGCGAACAGCGACACCATCTCGCTCGACGGCTCCGTGTTGAACCGAGACGAGGATGGCACCAACCGCCCGCTGCCAAAGATGCCTCCCGTGGGCATCACCACCAGCAAGCACGACAAAGAGGGGCTGCCCGCCGGTGTGCGCCGCAGCAGCGGCAACACTTCCACCAAAACCACCAGCCCCACCACCCCGCGACCCGAAAAGACGGCCAAGCCCGAGCGCAAGGACAAGACGACCGCCACCGAAAGTCCCGCGCGCACCAAGCCCACCGGGCCGTGACCGACGGTGAGCACGGTCAATCACCAGGCGGATTGATGGAATCTCCAATGTTCAATCACCCAATGAGCAGTCCCCGGAGCGCTGCCATCGGAGCTGCAGCAGCCGTCCGGCCTTTTGGCATTACGCCCATCGCATCCACCCACGCGCTGCGGCCCGCACGCCCGCGCTTCGTATGAGCGATAGAGCCATCATCTGCATCGAAAAACTGGAGAAGATTTACCGGATGGGAGATGTCCAGGTGCGCGCCCTGCGCGGCGTGGACCTCACCATAATGCCCGGCGAATACGTCGCCATAATGGGCGCGTCCGGCTCCGGAAAATCCACGCTCCTCAACGTCCTCGGCTGTCTCGACCGTCCCAGCGCCGGGAAGTATTTCCTCGGCGGCGAGGATGTCGCGACGATGGACGACGATGCGCTCTCCGCCTTTCGCGGGCGCACGCTGGGCTTCGTCTTTCAGAGCTACAACCTCATCCAGCAGCTCACCGTCATCGAGAACATCCACGTCCCGCTCTTCTACCAGGGCCGAGACCTCTCTACCTGCCTTGAGCACTGCGAGCGCCTTGCGAAGCAGGTCGGCCTCTCTGACCGTCTCGATCACCGGCCCAAGCAGCTCTCCGGCGGCCAGCTGCAGCGCGTC
>JACRKB010000173.1 GCA_016235545.1 Verrucomicrobiota bacterium
ATACACGTAGGTGCCGGGCGTCGCGCCGGGCACGGCGGGCGCGGTGGTGACGGGCACGGGGGCGTTCGCGGGCGGCGCGGCGGGCGGGCGAGCCTGTCCGAACGCGGCGAGCGGGAGTGTGAGCGCGGTGAGGAGGAGTGTGGTTTTCATATTGAGCGGAGGTTAATGCGCTTGGCGCACGCGGATGGTGAAGTTCTTGGCCTTGTTGTTCATCGAGACGAACTCGACGGCTTCCTGCGCGCTCTCGGTGAGGATGAGGTTGGTCCACGGGGTCTCGTCGCCGGTGGCCACCATGCTCTCGTCCTTGAACACGCAGCTAATCTGCACCTGGATGCGGCGGGCCTCGCGGTTGCGCACGTTGGCGACGACGCGCAGGCGGCCATCCTCCAAGGTCTGCTTCTGGATGCCGGAGCTGGTCACGGAGCGCTGCACCATCGAGTCCATGAGCGCGAAGGGCGCTTTGTTTTCGAGGTCGTAGCGCTGGGCGTTGCGGGCTTCGTAGGCACCGCCGTGCTGGCAGCCGGTGAGGGCGAACGTCGCCGCGAGGAGTGACAGGGTGAGGATGGTTTTCATGGATTGGTTTTCTGATTTGGCCGCGAAAGGGCGCAGAGAGCACAAAGAAGGAATTCCCCTTTGCGCTCTATGCGTTCTATTGCGGCAAGAATTCATGTTCAGTGGTCGGAGAGGAAGACGACGGTGTCGCGGCCGGGCTGCACGGTGAATGTGGCGGTTTTCACGCGGTGCGGCGTGCCGGCGGCGTTAAGGAACTCGACGGTGGCCGTGTGCTGGCCGGGCGGGAGTTCGGCGGCGGCGAAGCTGAGGTGGCCGGGGAGATTCTCCCAGCAGCGCGTGTCGGCGGTCGGGTTGGTCGCGCCGGAGATGAGCTTGCTGGCGAGGCCGAAGAGCAGCAGGCCCGCGCCGACTTCGTCCGCGTTGCTGCGTTGCTTCTGGTGCGAGGCCAGGACGGCACCGGAGATAATGGCAGCGTCTCCCACGGCGTCGGAGCCGGCCTTGAACTGCGCCTTGCCGGCGAGGATGTGGTCCATCACGCGACCGCCGCGCGTGGTGGCTTGGAAGTAGAGGTCGTCGTAGGCGGGCGCGGGGAGGGTTTGACCGGCGATTTTGACGACGACGGATTTCACGCTGGAGCCGCCCTCGCGGAAGCGGAGCTGCTCGCGGAACTGGCCGGTGGCGTATTTCAGCGGGCCGTTGCCGAACTCGACGAAGAACAGGACGTTCGCGCGCGGCGCGTAGGGCGGCAGCGGAGTTGCGCGTGTGTGCGCTTGCGCGCGGGCGAAGGCGTCGGAGCCGTCGGCAGCGAGCTTCACGGAGGCGAGGCCATCGAGGTAATCGAGCAGCGCCCAGTCGCCGGCGTAGGTCTTGTTCTCGGCGTCGCTGTCGATGAGTTGGCCGGTGCGAAAGCAGGCGCGGGCGTTGTCCGGCTCGCCGTGCATCCAGTAGAGGATGCCGCGGTAGAAGTAGGCCATCACGCGCTCGTAAGGCTCGCCGATGAACATCTTCTTGGACTCCTCGTTGAACAGGCGGCGGGCGCTGGCGGCGTCTTTGTTCGGGCCGAGAATGCCGCCGAGGCGGGCGATGGCATCGTCGAGTTCGGTCTTGGCCTGGTCGAAGCGGCCCGCGCGCATGGCGAGCGCGGCGTTGCGATAGCTCCAGAGGACTTGGTCGCGGCGGGGGGCTTGCGGGGCGGAGCTGGTGGAGGAAGTGGCGTTGGAGGCCGAGCCTTCGGAGTAGGTGGCGCAGCCGGTGGAGAAGAGCAGCGCGAGTGACACACCGGCTATGGCGATGCGATGAAATGGCCTCTCATTAGCACCGGGCTTCAGCCCGGTGGTAGGGCGGGAGAAAGGTGCAGCCGTTTCAACGGCTTCCCTGGCGGGCGCAGACTGAAACCGTTGAAACGGTTTCTGCGGCGAGCGGACCGTGACACCCGGCTGAAGCCGGGTGCTAATGAGAGGGGCGGACGGTTCGCTTGGCCGAGTGGGACACATGGCGGCTGCTAACGTTGTCGGCTAGCTGTATTCAACTCACGCAAGTCGTCGCGGTGCATGCGAAAAAGCCGAGGCTCGGCGATAAGGACGAAGCAACAAGCCACCGCAAACTGCCATAGCTTCACCAACTCAGCGAAGAAGGTGAAATAGATAAAGCCGGCCAGCAATGTTGCCATCCAAAGCTGCATGGCACCAAATACCACGTTGAGGTAGAGCTTTACGCCTCTGGCCCCCCACTTTTTGTAGGCCCAAGAGCCGCGGATGGATGCGGGGCTGGTTTTCATTTCGCACAGCGGACAAGAGTGTCCGCCTCACGCGCTCACCGATACACCGCGTCTTCCAGCCCCTGCTTCTTAATCTCCTCGAAGCCTTCCCAGATGATGTCGCTGGTGCGCGCGTCAATGAGTTGGAAGGTGTAGAGGATGTAATCGCTCACGCCTTTCGAGGAGCGGGTGGTGAGGCTGGAGAGCTTGCCGGTGAGGAAGAAATCCGCGCCCTTGAACTCGACGACGTTGGGGTCGCTGCCACTGGTGACCTGGCCGGAGCGCTTGAGGTCGCGCTCGCGTTCGAGCGCGGTCATCTTGTCGCGTGCGAGGAAGGTGACCTTGCCGGCGGACTGCGAGTTGAGCTGCGCGCGGATGCGGGTGAGGAAAATATCCTTGTTGATGGGGAAACGCGTCTCGTTCACCACGGGGTCGAGCACGACGCGCGGGGTGCCCTGAGCGCGCGTGACATGAGGGATGCCGAGGATGCCGCGCGCCATCTTGTCGGCGACGCGCACAAGGTCTTGCGACTCGACGCCGGTGCCGGCGACGAAGCCGCGTTCGTCCGGACGCATCTCGGTGACGGAGACGCCACGGGGGTTTTGGACTCCGCTCGCGCAACCAGCCAGCAGGCCAGCGGTGAGGGCGAGACTCAGGGACACACTCCAACGGTCAAGGTTCAATTTCATAAGCGGGATGAGGTTGGGCGGATTGAGCCGCCGAAGCAATACGGGCGACGACTTAGCGGCCGAAGAGCGAATTCGCAGCGCCCATCGGGCTGCCGCCACCGTAGTAGTTGTTGATGATGACGGTCTGCGCTTGGATGGGCGCAGTGCCCGTGGTCGCAGCAGGCACAACGTAGCCGCTGGCGATGGGGGTGGTTACGAAGGCGGGTTGCGCCACCACGGTCCGAGCAAACGCGGGATGCTGGTGATGATGGCGGACAGGCGCTGAATCGTAGGCGACCGGCGCGTGGTAGTAGTTCGCCGGCTGGCGAAGGCTCTGGTCCGCGATGCTGCCGAGCACAAGCCCGGAAGCCGCGCCGATGGCGACGCCTTCCGCTGTTCTGCGTCCGTTGTTATGGCCAATCACGCCGCCCGCGATGCCGCCCAGCACCGCGCCGGTCGTGGAGTAGCGGTATTGGTTGCCGCCGTAAAACGTCGGCTCAGGCGAGTAAGCCGGTTGGTAGTC
>JACRKB010000011.1 GCA_016235545.1 Verrucomicrobiota bacterium
CGCGGTCGCGGATGACGTAGGAGGCGTATTGCAGGAAGCCCGTGTCCACGCGCCGATGCAGCGGCAGCTCGATCTTGTTCGGCGCGAACGGCCGGTGCGCGACGCCCGGCGTCTCCTCCGCGACGATGTGCGCGCCGCCGTTGCCGTTGCCATTTGCGCCTGCGGGCTTCGCTCCGGCGGGCTTCTGCGTCGTGTCATCCATCGGTAATTCAGGCTGGTCGGAATCGGATTGTCTCTTCGCTGCGCTCATGCGTCGCCCGGGATTGGAGCAGAACGCGCCGCGCGGTGGCAAGGAGTCCCGCGTGCGTCCGGCGGGCGCATCGCGATTGGGCGCACCTCTGTTCCATGCAGCCAAGCGGCTTTTCCTCTTGCTCGTAATCCTGATCCTAATCCTGCTCCAGTGCGGGGAAGGGCAAGATGAGCAGGATCAGGATTACGAGCAAGAAGAGGGAAAAGCCTCTGCGTCGCAAGAAACTGAGATGCGCCCCTCCGCCACGGGTGCCGCAATTTGGCATTGAACCCGATGCGTCCCTTGTTACGCTCCCACCGCCTTTTCCAACGCAATCAACCGCACAATTATGAGCACCTCCGCGAATCTCTACCCCAAGCTCCACAACGCCATGTGGCCCGGCCTCGTCGGCAAAGGCAGCCCAGGTGCCGAGCCTTTCATCGACCTCGACACCATGCTCGACCTCACCGCCAAGGCTGAGGTCAACGGCCAGAAGTTCGACGGCGTGGACCTCTTCCTCTACGACCCGCACACGAACATTGACATCAGCGACGACGGCATCAAGGCGCTCGCCGACAAGATCGCCGGCAAGGGCTTTGTCGTCGGCTCTGTGGTCGCGCCCGTGTGGTTCGACGGCAACGCGATGGGCGATGAGACCAAGCGCGCGGGCTGGGTGACGGCGGTGAAGAAGGCCTGCCGCATTGGCCAGAAGCTGCGCCAGCTCGGCGTGCGGCCCTATGGCATCGTGCGCATTGACTCCGCCGCCGGCGTGGCGGACTGGGACAAGGACCCCGTCGGCAACACGAAGATTATCGCGCAGACGTTCCGCGAGGGCGCGGCGGTGGCCGCCGACCACGGCGAGCGGCTCGCGGCCGAGGGCGAGATTTGCTGGGGCGGCATGCACTCGTGGCGGAACATGGTGAACCTCCTCGAAGAGACCGACCGGCCCGGCCTCGTTGGCTTCCAGGCGGACATGGCACACACGCTCCTCTACACGCTGGGCTACAACGCCGAGAAGCACGCCATCCTGCCCAAGGGCTACGATTGGAAGAACAAGAACACCCTCCTCTCCGCGCTCAAGAAGCTCACCAAGGCGCTGCGCCCGTGGACGATTGACTTCCACGTCGCGCAGAACGACGCGACGGTGAAAGGCTCCGGCGGCCACGACCTCACGGGCAAGCACTGCCAGGTGGATGACCCGAACGGCAAGCTCGATATCCCCACTCACTCCGGCTACTGGCTGCGCGACGAGAACCGCCACCTCACCAAGGCCTGCATGCACATCTGCTGGGACGGCTGCATGTTCCCGAACGAGACGCTCATGAAGCAGGAGACGTGGAACAAGATCCTTGGCTCCATGATTGCCGTGCGCGAGAAGCACGGCTGGAGCACAGCGGGCTGAACTGCTGGTGTGTTTTTCTGAGAGGGGAAGTCCACGAGGGCTTCCCCTCTTTCCTTTTGGCCGCTACTGGACTTCGGCTCCTCTCATTAGCACCCGGCTTCAGCCGGGTGGTGCCGGGCGATTGGAGGGCAAACCGTTTCAACGGTTTGCCCGATTGCGGGTCAGACCAAACGGAAAGCCGTTGAAACGGCTTCCTGCGGTTCGCTCCAAAAACACCCGGCTGAAGCCGGGTGCTAATGGGAAGGAATTCTGATTCGGGATTCCGGTTGAAAAATTCAACGCCCGCACAAACCATCCGCCAACACTATGGCCACACTCGTCTTCGACATCGAGACCTCGCGCCTTCCAGTCGAGCTGTTCGACGAAGTGCAGCAGGAATACCTTTTCCGCGAGGCGCAGAAACTTCCCGAGGACCAGCAGCCCGCCAAGCGCGAGGAGATTGCCCGGCTCTTCAGCCTCTGGCCGTTCACCGCACAGGTCGTGTGCATCGCCATGCTGAACACGGACACGCAGGGCGGGCAGGTGCTCTTCCAAGCCGAGGATTTCGAGGAGGAGGCCGAGACGGGACCGGTGAAGTTCGTCCCGTGCGCGGACGAGCACGAGCTCCTCACCGCCTTCTGGGACGCGGCCAAGCACTACCAGCAGGTCGTCACCTTCAACGGGCGTGGCTTTGACGTGCCCTTCCTTTACCTGCGCTCCGCCGTGCTGAACGTCCCCATCACGCGCAAGGACTGGCTCGGCTACCGCTATGCCACAGCCCCGCACTGCGACCTCGCGGAGCAACTGACCTTCTACAGCGTGAGCGGACGCGACGGCGCGGCGCGGAAGTTCAACCTGGATTTCTACTGCAAGGCCTTCGGCATCGAGTCACCGAAGAGCCACGGCGTCACCGGCAATGACGTGACCCGCATGATGGAGGAAGGCCGCCACAAGGAAATCGCCGACTACTGCCTCCGCGACGTGCGCGCCACCGTGCTGCTCCACAAGATTTGGAAGGAGCGGCTGGCCGGCATCAAGTAGTCGCAACCTTCAGGTTGCAGTGCTTGGCTGCGCGGAAAGGTTTGAATCATCTGGCAAACTGTCTCTCAAACGCCTGCAAAAACTGTGCAATCGCAGTGTCTGCTGCAACCGCCGTCGCCGCATTACCCTCTTTGGTGATAGTGGCCTGACGTGACACCTGAAGCGTCGAACTCCCTTCGGCAACTCCCAAGTCTGAGGTCTGTCCGGAATACGTCGCAGTGGAACTGAAGCGGCAACGGCCTTCAGCATAGATTGGCTGGCCAAGGAGCGCGCCAACTGTCTTCTCGGTGATGGTGGCGCGAGTCGGCAATCGTCCGAACCAGGACGCTAGCGACAAGTGGACCACGATGCCATCGGCGGGTGGCACCTCGCCCGGCAGAGCGACTCGCGCACGCGTCGTGATGCCCTTGCGCTCCATGAGGCGGCAAATGTCCACACCAAGAGCCTGTGCAGCGCGATTCGGGTCAGCGTTATCTACGGTGTAGAGATAGAAGCCGCTGGGGTCGCCCTGACGCTCTACCGGCGCACGCTGGTCCTGAATGCTGAAATAAACCGGTATGCTCAGACGCGCCCTGCTCGGTGTAGAGAGATAGCTGGCAGCGGTCGGCGTGGATGTGCTGGCACATCCTGCGAGCAGTGAGATGAGGGCAGCCGATGCGACAATCAGTAGAGATTTAGTAATCTGGTGCGTGTTCATTTCGCGTGAGGAGTTGCTGCCGCCTAACTTGTTACCAAGCCGCAGTTCGTGCGGCTTTGTTGTTCGCTGCGTTTCTATTGCGGGCAGGCTTTCCAGTCCAGCCCAGAGTCGCGCGCGTTGCCGCCGCAGCTCGGTTTCTTGCAGCCCCAACGGGGCTGTGACCCCCAGCCCAGGGTTGCGAGGCACGAGCTACCCTGGGTCTGCCGGTCGTCCGCAGCCAACCCCAACGGGGTTGCGTCCGCGTCTGGCCGAAGCCACAGCCCCGTTGGGGCTGGCAAAGGCAGGCCCGCAGGAAACTGAGATGTTCCGCCGCATATCCCGTGGAGTGCGCGCCGGAGCGATGCGAGTGGTTCAGGGTGGAACGGCCAACCTGGCCGTTCTCGGCGGCAACTTGCCGCCGAGCTTCGGCACAGCCAACTTTCGAACCAATTGGCGCGTGCTGGGCGCAGCACAAGCGGCGGGCGGGTCGCCCGCCGCAACGGGCCGGTGGCCCGTTCCACCCAGACCCAACTCCATCGTCCCGGCTGCGACGCGCCCGCGCGGGCACCTGAACCTTCTCCGACTTTGAACTTTGAACTTTGAACCTCGAACTCCTACTCTGCGCCGGTGTCCGAACCGGCTGAACTCCGCGCCAGCACGCGCTTTTGCGCGGTCTTCGGGCATCCGGTCCGCCACTCCGCCTCCCCCGCCATGCACAACCCCGCGCTCGCCGCGCTGGGCCTCGACTGGCGTTACCTCGCCTGCGACGTGCATCCCGACCGGCTGCGCGACGCCATCGCCGGAGCGCAGGCGATGAAGTTTATCGGCCTCAATCTCACCCTCCCGCACAAGCTCCTCGCCGTGGACATCGTGGATGAACTCGACGCGTCCGCGAAGACGTGGGGCGCGGTCAACACCGTGCGCTTCGAGGCGAAGGACGCGTCCGGCGCGTGGCAGCCGCTGGCGAAGCTGAACCCGGACGACATCGGCGAACTGCGCTCGCACGGCTTCAACACGGATGCCGACGCCATCACGCGTTCGCTGCGCGAAGACCTCGGCTTCGAGCCGCGTGGCGCGAGCGTGCTGCTGCTTGGGGCAGGCGGTGCAGGCCGCACCGCTGCGCTGAAGCTTGCTTCCGAAGGCGTTGGCTCGCTGTTCCTCGTCAACCGCACGACTAGCAAGGCGGAAGAAGTCGCAGCGGAGATTCGCACACGCTTTCCATCCGTGCGCGCGCACGCGGGTTGGCCGGACGCTGATGTTGACCTCGCGTTGAACTCCACTTCGCTCGGCTTGAAGCCCGGCGATGGCTCGCCGCTCGACGAGGCGAAGTTCCCGCTGCGTCGCGCGCGCGCCGTGTATGACATGATTTACCGCCCCGCAGAGACGCCGCTGCTCCGCGCCGCGAAGGCCGCCGGCTGCAAGGTCGCGAACGGCCTCGGCATGTTGCTCTACCAAGGCACGAAGGCGTTGGAGATTTGGACCGGCCAGCCCGCGCCCGTCGAATTGATGCGCGCGGCGTTGCTCAAGGATGTCTATGCCCGCGCCTGAACCCTCCACACTGGCCGCCGTGCCGTTCCACTTCTGGACGTTCACGTTTTTCGTGTTCGGGTGCATCGTCGGCAGCTTTCTGAACGTGTGCATCCACCGGATGCCGCTGGGTCAGAGCATCGTCACGCCGCCGTCGCACTGCCCGCATTGCCAGTATCAAATCCCCGGCTACCTCAACATCCCGCTGGTGACGTGGCTGTGGCTGCGCGGCAAGTGCGCCAACTGCTCCGCGCCGATCTCGCCGCGCTACTTCGCCGTGGAGCTGCTCACGGGGCTGACGTTTCTGGCGACCTGGCTGCAATTCGGGGGCGATGGCTTTGCTGTGCCCATCATTTTCTGCGTGCTGCTCGCCGGGTTCATCGTTGCCACGTTTATAGACCTCGAACACTTCATCATCCCCGACGAGATCACGATCGGCGGCATCGTGGCGGGCGTGGTGCTGTCCGGGCTGTTCCCGGAAATCCACGGCGTCGGGAAGGCTGCAGCCGGCTTGAAGGCTGCGGCGCTCGGCGGCGTGATGGGCGGGGGGCTGATTTACGGGATACTGCGCCTTGGGAAACTGCTCTTCGGCCAGCACCGAGTTGCCCTGCCGGAAAGCTCGCACATCACCTTCACCGAGAATGAGCTGCTCCTGCCCACCGGCCCGGTGACTTACGAGGAGCTGTTCTACCGCCAGACCGACACGGTTGTTTTCAATGCAGTGCGGCTGGAGATGGTGGACCGCTCCTACTGGAACGTGGACGTGCGGCTCTCGCCGGCGAGGCTGCGGGTGGGACAGGACGAGTTCGACCCCTCGACCGTGCATCACATGGAGGCGGTGACGAGCAGCCTCGTGCTGCCACGCGAGGCGATGGGCTTCGGTGACGTGAAGTTCATGGCGGCGATCGGCGCGTTCCTGGGCTGGCCGGCGGTGCTGTTCTCGCTGATGGCCAGCGCCATCATCGGCTCGGTCGTGGGCGTTACGCTCATCTTGGCTGGGCGTCGCGAGTGGTCCAGCCGGCTGCCCTACGGCCCCTACATCGCGCTGGCTGCGGTCATCTGGCTCTTCGGTCGCGGGAACATCATGAACTGGCTGATGGCGCGGTGAGGAGAGTGCCCGCGGATGACGTGGATTCAGCCGGAACCATGCAGCTGGCTTGAACCACAAAAGCACGAAGAGCACAAAGGCCAGCGGCAGGAGCGGGGCCGTTCAACTCGTCCAGCCGCACCGTTTGGTGCGCCATCACCGCCTTCGTAACACTTCAGATTGCCCTGGCTGGCCTTCGTGTTCTTTGTGCCGTTGTGGTTTCAAAGGAATCGTTACGGTTCAGAGTTTTTCATCCGCGTGATCCGCGTCATCCGTGGGCAAACAATCCGGCTTAACTCACCCGCAGCCACACGGTCTTCAAATGCGCCGGCTCCTCTCGCGTGATGGGGAAGTCCGGCGGTTGCGGGACGTAGTGCTGCAGCACGATGCGCCGGCCCGCGCGCTGAATCATCGCTTCGAGAGTGGCGAGGAATTCCTCCGGGGTGAGCGTTGCGCAGTTCGTGGAGGCGAAGAGGATTCCATCCGGCTTCAGCAGCGGCAGCGCCTGCGTGACAAGTTTCCCGTAGTCCTTCTCCGCGCGGAAGACGCCGCTCTCCTTCGACTGTGAGAAGGTCGGCGGGTCCAGCAGCACGGCATCGAACGCCCGCCCTTTCTTCGCCAGCCGCCGGAGCCAGTCGAACACATCGCCGTAGATGAAGTCGTGCGCCGCCGGGTCGATCCCGTTCAGCACGAAGTTGCGCCGGCCCCATTCCAGATACTTCTTCGAGAGGTCGAGGCTCGTGGCGCGCGCACCGGCCTTCGCGGCTGCGACGGAGAAGCCGCAGGTGTAGGCAAAGCAGTTGAGAACGGTGAAGGGTGAAGGGTGGAGGGTGAAGGGGAAGCCAGCCGCGATGTGGCCGGTGAGCAGGCGGCGGCGGTTGTCGCGCTGGTCGAGGAAAAGGCCGTAGCTGTAGCCCTCGGTGAAGCTGAGTTCAAACTGCAGTCCATTCTCCTGCACGGTGAAGCGCTCCGGGGCCGGCTCGCCGAGGACGAGCTGCGGCGAGGCTTGCACGGTTTTTGTTTCACGCACGAGGCGGTCGAGGTGTTTGTGATATGCACCGCGCAGCTTGAGCTGCTCAAGCCGTGCGGCGAGCTGGGCTGACTGCGCGTCGGTGAGCGCGGCCTCGGATTGCGACAAAAGGAAATCGCCGAGCCGCTCGACTTGCCAGCCGGGCCAGCCGTCCGCTGAGCCGTGGATGAGGCGGAAGGCGGTGGTGGGTTCCGTGGCTGCGTCGTGCAACCCTTCCCTTGGAGCGCGGACGCCCACGTCCGCAGCCGCTCCTTCGCAGAGCAAGGTTGCTTCGGACGTGGGCGTCCGTGCTCCAGCCAGCGCCCGCCGCAAACTGAGGCGTGCGTCGGCCGCGAAGTTGGCCGGCGCGCAATACGTGACTGCCTCGCCGGTGACGGGGTGGTTGATCGTGATTTTTTGCGCGTGGAGAAACACGCGCCCGGCAGGCGTGCCGCCGTAGAGCGTGTCGCCAAGGATGGGGAAGCCGTTCGCGGCGGCGTGGACGCGAATCTGATGCGTCCGGCCCGTGAGCGGCTCGGCGGTGATGGCCCAGGTTTTGAGTTCTGGGTTTTGAGTTTCGAGTTGGAAGCGCGTCTCCGCCGGATCTCCGCCGGCGTCAGTGGGCAGGCTCGTGTAGCGCTCGCCCTCGCGCGCGATGTTGCTGCGCACGACGAGTTCGGTCTGCGGTGGAGGGCGGTCGCTGACGAGGAGGTAGCGCTTCGAGACCTTGCGCTGCTCGAACTGCTGGGTGAGCGACCTGTTCGCCAGCGGCGTCTTGCCGAAGACGAGGACGCCGCTGGTTTCCTTGTCGAGCCGGTGGAGGATGGCGAGGTCTGCCCAGCGCGGCTCGCGGTGGCGGAGCCAGTCGTAGATGCCCTCGCCCGCGAAGGGCGCGGGAGCGTGCGTGTTCCAGCCGGCGGGCTTGTTCACGACGAGCAGGTGCTCATCTTCGTGAAGGATGCAGGGGGGAATCACGGGGAAAGGAGAGGAGCAGGATTAAGATTAGGATTAGGAGCAGGAACGGGAGAGAATGCGACGGGGTGGATTAACAAATTTCCTCCTGCTCGTAATCCTAATCTTGATCCTGCTCCCCAGTCCCCTCATCGCAGCAGGAACAACTCCCGCCTCGCCCCGCTCTTCTCCACGGTGACGCTGTCCACATCAATCTTGACCAACATCACGCCTTCGATGCGGTCGCCGAGGGAGACGGTCTTGCCGTTCACTGTGGCGAAAGTCTTCTTCTTGCCCCGGCTGATGCCCTGAAGTTTGAGGTCGGGAAACTCGACCGAGGCAACTTGCGTGGGGTGGCTCTCGCTCTTCTTCGGCAGGACCGGCGCCGGAGTGGGCGCGGGAGGATTCGAGTTGGTTGCGGTGGCTGCCACCGGTGGCGGAACGGCAGGCGGCGCAGGCGGGTTGAGGGCGACGCTGACCACTGGGTTGGTGGCCTTGGGCGCGGGTGGCTCCATCGCGACCGGCTGCGGAGGCGGAACGACGGGGACGACCGCAACTGGCGGGATGTTGGTCTTCGGCGGCTCGGGCGGAGGGGTGGGCGGGTTGACGGCGATTTTGACCGCCGGCGTGGGATTGGTGGCTGCGGGGGCGGGTGTGACCGGAGGCTTTCCGGCCGATGGCCGTGTGACCTTGGGTGGTTCTGCCTTGGCGACCAGGTTGGTCTTCGGCTGGCCGTCTTCATCAAGGTCCTCGGCTGCGTAGGGCTGCCACGATTGCCGCTTCTCCCACCACTGCACGAAGAAGAATCCGGACGCAGCGAGCAGCGCGACAACGACCAGTCCGATGCCCATCACCGGCACCCATGCGCGCCTCTCGCGGCTGGGAGCAGGCAGCATCGGCACCGGCAAATCCTGGACGCCCTTTGGGCCGCGCGGGCGGGCCTGGGCCTGGGCCTGGGCCTCGCTCGCTCGCTTGAGGGCGTCGTTGATGAGACTCATACGCGGATGCGGCCCTCCAGCTCGCGGATGGCGGTGCCGACCATGTTGAAGTTCACGCGGTCGCGCTTCTGCACGAAGGCGGCGAGCAGGCATTTGTCTGCGAGCGCGTTGACCAGGCGCGGGATGCCGCCGCTGTAACGGTGGATGCGCCAGACTGCGGGCGCGCTGAAGTAGGGCGAGCCGTTCGCCCCGCACGCAGCGAGGCGGTGCTGGATGTATTGGCTGACCTCGCGCGGCGTGAGCGGGGCGAGATGGTAGCGGACGGTGATGCGCTGTCGAAGCTGGCGCAGCTCGTGTTTGTTCAGCCGGTCGCGCAGCTCGGGCTGCCCGAGCAGGATGATTTGAAGGAGCTTGCGGTCGTCGGTTTCGAGGTTGGAGAGCAGCCGGACCTGTTCGAGCAGCTCCGGTGTGAGGTCCTGCGCCTCGTCAATGATGAGCACGGCGTCGTGGCCCTTCATCACCTGGTCGAGGAGGAACTGGTTGAGCTCCGCAACTGTCTCCAGACGGTCCAAGCCTTTCACTTGAAGGCCGAACTCCATCGCGATGGCCTTCATCAACTGATCGGAGTTCAGGACCGGGTTGAGGATGAGCGCGGTGGCGTAGTTGGGGCCGAGGTGCTCGAGCAGCGCGCGGCAGATGGTGGTCTTGCCCGCGCCGACTTCGCCTGTGAGCTGGACGAAGCCCTTGCGCTCGCGGATGCCGTAGAGCAGATGGTTCAGCGCCTCGCGATGCTTCGCGCTGTAGAACAGGAGCCGCGGGTTCGGGTTGATGTTGAACGGCGGCTCGCGCAGTCCGTAGTAGTTGAGATACACGCGTTAGCCGAAGTGTTAGGGCAAAGGCGCTTGGCAGGAAAGCCCAGAAATGCACGGGGTGGTAATCAGGAGCCAGAAGTCAGGAGACAGGAGTCAGAATGCAGCGTTCCATGCGTCGGCAGCTCTGAAGATGCAAGTGACGCTGACTCATGGCTTCTGACTCCTGACTCCTCCCCCCAGCCTTCAGAACACCTCCGGCACGCCCTCCTCCATGATGCGGAGATGCTGCGTGAGCTTGTCACGCCGCGCGATGTCGCGCAGCCAGCGCGGCGGCTCGTCCATCTCCTCGAAGGACAGCTTGAATGTGCCGTAGTGCATCGGGATGAACCATTTTGACTTAACCTCGCGGAAGGCCTTCGCCGCCTCGTCCGGCCCCATGTGGACCTTGCGGAAACTCTCCGGGTAGTATGCGCCGATGGGCAGCAGCGCGATCTCGGGCGCGAGGCGCGAGCCGATCTCCTTGAAGCCGTCGAAGTAGGCGCTGTCGCCCGCGTGATAGACGGTGCGGCCCTGGTGCTCCAGCACGAAGCCGCCGTAGCCGCGGTGCTTGTCCGTAATCGTGCGCGCGCCCCAGTGCTTGCAGGGCGTGAGCGTCACCTTCCAGTCGCCGTGGCTGAAGCTCTCCCACCATTGCAGCTCGACGATGCGGCTGAAGCCCAGCCCCTTCGCCAGCGGGGCCATGCCCCAGGGCATCACGCCGATCTTCGGGTGCGGCAGCTTGCGGATGGACGGCTTGTGGAAGTGGTCGAAGTGCGCGTGCGTGAGCAGCACGAGGTCAATCGGCGGCAGGTCGTCAATCTTCAGGCCCGATCGCTTGAGCCGCTTCAGCATGAAAAGCCAGTTGGCGAAGTTCGGATCAATCAACGCGTTGAGGTCGTTGAACTGCACGAGGAACGACGCGTGGCCGATCCACGTCAGCGCGAGCTGGCCGCGATCGAGCTTCGGAAATGTCGGCGGCTTGTGCTCACCGAGCCGTCGAGTGATGAGCGCCTTCCACACCATCTCGCGGAAGAACGTGCGCGGGTTGAAAGCCTTCGTTGGCGTGAGCTCCTTGAGCGACCTCGGCAGCTTGCGGCGACCGGAAGCGGCGTGACCGTGTCCTGAACCTGGCTCCATAGCGTGCTCTCTTTGACGGGGTAATGAAGCCACAAGCCCCGCGATCTGAAAGCCCAATTTTGCGCTTTGCACAACCCGCCCTGCCGCCGTTTCATCGCCGCATGACTTTGGAAGAACGGCTCGACACCTACCTCCGCAACAAGCCCGTGCTGGGCAACGGCGTTTATCTCGCCAAGACCGCCGTCGTCCTGGGCGACGTGACGCTCGGCGACAACTCCAGCGTGTGGTTTGGCGCGGTGCTGCGCGGCGACATCAACCGCATCGTCGTCGGCGCGAACTCCAACATCCAGGACAACGCCGTCGTGCATCTCGCCGACGAGTTCCCCTGCCTCATCGGCGATTGGGTCACGGTGGGCCACTCCGCCATCATCCACGCCTGCACCATCGGCGACGAATGCCTCATCGGCATGGGCGCGACCATCCTCGACGGCGCGGAGATCGGCGCGCAGAGCATCGTCGGTGCGAACGCGCTGGTGACGGGCGGGACGAAGGTGCCGCCGGGTTCACTTGTGCTCGGTTCCCCGGCAAAGGTAGTCCGTGCGCTCACGCCGGAGGAACGCGCGGGCTTGAAATACTGGGCGGAGAAATACGTGGGCAACGGCGCCTTCTGCCTGAAGCACAATCTCAACATGGGCGCGCCGCTGGCTACGTAGTCGGAGGCTTCACCCTGCGCTTCGGGAATTGCGACTCGCCATCCGCGTCCTGAAGGCTTCGACCACGGTTGCCACTACGGCTTCCGCGTGTGGGACAGGAACCACTCGTAGAGCTTCGGGTTGTTGTAGGTCGCAGTCCACGAGTCGTGACCCGCCTCGGGATAAACCGTCAGTTGCACATCCTTCACGCCAGCCTTCTTGAGCGCCTCCACCATGCGCTCCGATTCGGCGAGCGGCACGCCTGTGTCCTTCCCGCCGTGAAACGCCCAGACCGGGAGCGACTTGAGCGCATCCGCCTTCGTGCGCGAGGCCACGAGGATGTCAATCCGCTCGCCCCCGCCGCAGATGGGCGCGACCGCCGCGAAGCGCTCCGGAGATTTGGACAGCAGCGCCCAGGAGCCATAGCCGCCCATGCTCAGGCCCGTGAGACAAACCCGGCCCGTGTCCACCTTGTGGCTGGCGATGACGCTGTCCAGCAGCGCAAGCAACGCCTCCGCCTCCCAGCGCCCGCCGACGGGGCACTGCGGCGAGACGACGATGAAATTCTCAGTAAGCAGCTTCGTGGCGGCCTCGCGGCCCTTGCGGCCCTCGTCGGACTCGTTCTTCGGCACGGGCGGATTCCGCTTCACCAGCTTGGGCGGGCCGTGGACGGCGACGAGCGGGAGGTTCGTGCCGCGTTCGCCCGAGCCGTGGAGGAAGAGGATGAGCGGCCACCTCTTCGCCGCCTTCGCGTCGTAGCCAGGCGGCAGGTAGAGCAGGTAGCCGAGCTCCACTTTCTGGGTGAGCTGTGTCTGGAACTTCTGATGCGTCTGCATCAGTTCTGGGTCGGGAGCTTGGGCTGCTGCAGCTGCTACGAAAAACAAGCTGGCGGCGCACAACCAGCCAAGCGAGGGAAGGGCGTGTCGAGTCATAGAATTGGGAGGAGTATTGCCGGACGCGGTGCCGCTGTGCAAGCCGCCCCCAGCGCACCCGCAAGATGCCTCGCTTGACAAGCGGCGGACGCGCCGATTGAGTCGCGGGCCATGAAGCACGCCGACAATTCTCTCGCCCGCCTCCCAGCGCTTTGGCTCGCAGGCGGCTGGCTCAGCCTCGCTCTCCTCAGCCCGCTTCTTGCCGCAGACAAGCTGGAGAAGCTGGAGAAGCCCGCCGCAGCCGCGACCCAGTCCGTCACCGGCAAGTGGACATACACGCTTGAAGTTTCCTTCGACACCTCCCTCGATTTCACCGCCGAGTTGAAGCAGGACGGCGAGAGCGTCACTGGCTCCGTCACGGTGCAGGAGGTGAGGACCGCGATTGAGAAGGGCAGGTTCAAGGAGGGCCAGCTCACCTTCGAAATCCCGCGCGAGTATGGCGGCACGAAGTTCATGTCCCGCTACCAAGGCAGGCTCGCCGGCGACACGCTCAAGGGCAAAATCCTTTCCGGCACCGCGCCGCTGGAGCGCAGCTACGAGTGGAACGCCAAGCGGGCCAAACCCGCTGCGAAGCCGTGAGCGGAGCCGTTCGACCACTCAACTGAACCTAAATCCGGCAGTTGAAACTTAACGCAAAGACGCAAAGACGCAGGGCCGCAAAGAAAACCGACTTGGTTGGTTTCGCTCCCGACTTCACCGCGCCGGTGAATGCACTTCAGCTTGGCAACCCAACCCAATTCTTTCCTCACTGCGCCTTTGCGTCTCTGCGCCTTTCCGTTAACTGCGGTTTCCAGGTTGATCTGACTTGGACAATGGCGAATGGCGAATTCCGAGCGGCGACTCCCGGCGCTTGCGCCACCAAGCCAAGTGCAGACTGGCTGAGATTTGACATTCGCAATTCCTGATTTGCCATTCTCATGCGTGTCCTCTTCGCCGGCCTCTTCCACGAGACTCACACATTCCTCGCCGGCACCACCGGCCTTGCGGACTTCCAAGTGCGGCTCGGTGATGAGCTGCTCACCAGCGCCGGTGACGCCTCGCCGCTCGGTGGAGCGCTGGAGTCCGCGCGCGGCTACGGCTGGACCGTGCTCCCGACCGCCGACTTCCGCGCCTCGCCCAGCGCGACGGTGACGGATGAAGTCGTCGAAATTTTCTGGCACGAGTTCCGCCAGCGCGCCGAACCGGAGTTGCAGCGCGGCGTGGACGCCATTTATCTGGTGCTGCACGGCGCGATGGTTTCCGAATCGCTGCCGGACGTGGAAGGCGAGCTGCTCGCGCGGCTCCGTGCGCTGCCGGGAGCCGCGAGCATCCCCGTCTTCGGAGTGTTCGACCTGCACGCGAACTTCTCGCCAGCGATGGCGGCGCACGCCAACTGCCTTGTCGCCTACCGCGAAAACCCGCACACCGACGGGCGCGAATCAGCGGTGCGTGCCGCCGGGCTCCTGCAACGCTGCTTCGAGACCGGCCAGGTTCCGCGCATGGTTTTCGAGCCGGTGCCAGTGATGTGGCCGCCCACGGGCACTGGCACCTCGGGCGAGCCGATGCGTGGCTTGGAGGCGCTGGCCCGGCAAATCGAGTCGGCGCACGCCGGGATTTGGGCCGCGAATGTTGTCGCCGGCTTCTCCTTCGCCGACACGCTGGACACGGGCGTGAGCTTTTTGATCGCCACGACCGGCAGCGATGCCGAGGCCCGTGCCGCGCTGGCGGAACTTTCTTCACTCGCCCTGCGCACCAAGGAGATCGGCAACGCCACCGAGCCGCCGGTGGATGAAGTGCTCGCGAAGCTGCTCCCCGTGCCGCCGGGCCTCACCGTGCTCGTCGAGCCGTCGGAGAACATCGGTGGCGGCGCACCCGGCGATGGCACCGGCCTGCTCCGCGCGATGCTCCGGCACCGCCTGCCCAATTGCGCCATCGCCATCAACGACCCCGAGGCAGTCGCACGGCTCGCCGCCTTGCCGCTCGGCGCACGCGTCACCTTGCCCATCGGCGGCAAGGGCAGCCGGCTTGACGCAGGCCCTCTGTCGCTCGAAGTGGAATTGCTCTCCTGCCGCGACGGGCACTTCAAACTCGAAGACAAGCAAAGCCACCTCGCCTCGATGTGCGGAGACGCGTTTGACATGGGGCCGTGCGCTGTCGTGCGGCACGCGGGCGTGACGATTCTGCTCACCAGCCGCAGGACACCGCCTTTCGACCTTGGCCAATGGCGCAGCCAGGGCTTGGAGCCAAAGAGTTTTTCCTTCATCGGCGTGAAGGCCGCCGTCGCGCACCGCCGCGCCTATGACTCGATTGCCGCACGGATGCTGTGGGTGGACACGCCCGGCCCCTGCACGAGCAACCTCCGCTCGCTGCCGTATCAACGCATCCGCCGACCGGTGTTTCCCCTCGACCGTTAGGGAAGCGCTGAACAAATGCCCAACCACAAAGACACCAAGAACACAAAGAGCCAATTTCTTGGGGCTTTCTCTCTGTGTCCTTCGTGTCTTTGTGGTTAAATCAGCGTTTCCTTAGCCGGAGCGATGCAGTTGGCTGGGGAGCGCACGCGGCCCGCGTGCTGTCGTCGCCGGCCCGGCGACGACTTCGTTCCACCATTCTGCTCCGCACTGCTGGGTGGGAAGAAAGATGGAGTGGCGAAGGGATTTGGCGGGCCGCCCAATCCAGCAGGCCGGCGGCCTGCGCTCCCCAGCCAACTGAATCGTTCCGGCTTAGGGCGGGACCTCCCGCCAGCAGGAGCGCGGCTGTCTCGGGTGAATTCCTCAGGCAGTTTGGAGTGCGAAGGGCACTGCCAGTGCTCAAATCCTTCCGTGCGCTCGCTCTGTCAAATCGTGGATGAAGTGCTGCCCGTGCTGGCGTTTCTCGTCTATGTGCTGGCGGAGGCGGCGGTCATATACGGGGTTCTCAAGTGGGCCGGGGCGGTGTGAGAGCGCCGGCTTCTACGTTGAAAATTCGTTTCGCTCCGCCCTCTCCACTGGCACGCTGCGCGCATGGAACGCACGCTGCCACCGCTGGCTCCCGGCACCCTCTACCTCGTCGCCACGCCCATCGGCAACCTTGAGGACATCACGTTCCGCGCGCTCCGTGTGCTGCGGGAGTGCGACGTGATCGCCGCCGAGGACACGCGCCGCACAGGGCAGTTGCTGAAGCACTTTGAAATCTCCAAGCCGATGGTGAGCTACTTCCAGTTTAACGAGGCGAAGCGTTCCGAGGAAATCCTTTCCCGACTCGAACGCGGTGAGAAAGTCGCGCTTGTCACCGACGCTGGCACACCCGGCATCAGCGACCCCGGCGAGCGCGTCGTGCGCGCGGCGGTGGCAGCGGGCCGGCGCGTCGAGTCGGTGCCCGGCCCGTGCGCGCTGGTCGCCGCACTGACAGCGAGCGGGCTGCCGACGGATGAGTTTCATTTCATCGGCTTTCTGCCGCACAAGTCCGGGCGGCGGCGCAACCAGCTTGAAGCGTTGAAGCAATTTGCCGGCACGCTTGCGCTCTACGAGTCGCCCTACCGCATCGAGAAGCTGCTGGGCGAGCTGAACGAGGTTTTCCCCGGCCGCACCGTGGTCCTGGCGCGAGAGCTGACGAAGAAGTTCGAGGAGTTTCTGCGCGGCAAGCCCGCTGAACTGCTCGCGCTCGTGGCCAAGCGCTCGCTGAAGGGCGAGTTCGTCGTGCTGGTCAGCGGCGAGGAAGAGTTGCCCACGGGTGACGCGGGTCACGCGGATGAAACTCCCTGACGCCGGGGTTCGTTTTCCATCCGTGCCAACCGAGTTATCTGCGCGCAAAACGTCTTCCTCCGAATAGCGCTCCACCGTGTCGCGTCGCCCATTAGCCGGCGTGGCGGTTGGCTTTTCTCCGCTGTTCGATACGCTGGCCGAGTCGCATGACCAATATGTTTTCAACAGTCCGCTTTGCGGCGTTCGCCATTGTGTTCGTTCTGCACGTGGACGCCGCCGACTCCCCTGCCGGGCACGACTTCTTCGAGAACAAAATCCGCCCGCTGCTCATCGAGCATTGCCTCAAATGTCACGACGGCGCGGCGACGGAGAAACCCAAGGGAGGCCTCGCGCTCGACACGCGAGCCGGCTGGACCAAGGGCGGCGAAAACGGCCCCGCCATCGTCCCGGGCCAACCGGACAAGTCCCTCTTCATCCGCGCGATTCGCCACACGGACAAAGACCTCCAGATGCCGCCGAAGGAAAAAAGGCTCACGCCGCAACAAATCGCGCTCTTCGAGGAATGGGTCCGCATGGGCGCGCCCGACCCGCGCACTGGCAAGCCCTCCGGCCCGCCGCTCTCGGACCCGAACGTGGTGAAGAATCACTGGGCGTTCCAGCCGGTGCGGGAGCCGCAGGTGCCGGCGCTGCCCGGAGAAGTGATTGGCAAGAAAGTAATTAGTAATCAGTCCACGAAGCCCAAGGCTGCCCCAACCGCGCCATCACTAATCACAAATCACTCTTCCCCGATTGACGCCTTCGTCCTCGCCAAGCTCGCGCCGAAGGGCTGGACGCTGTCCCCGCCCGCCGACAAGCGCACGCTCATCCGTCGCGCCTGTTTCGACCTGCACGGTCTGCCGCCCTCGATGGCAGAGGTCGAGGCATTCGTCGCTGACAAGTCGCCCGACGCCTTTGCGAAACTCGTGGACAAGCTGCTTGCTTCACCACGCTACGGCGAGCGCTGGGGCCGGCACTGGCTGGATGTCGCGCGCTACGCGGATACGAAGGGCTACCTCGCCGGCGACGAGCAGCGGCGGTTCGCCTTCAGCTACACCTACCGCGACTACGTCATCCGCAGCTTCAACGAGGACACGCCTTACGACCGGTTCCTTATGGAGCAGGTAGCCGCCGACCAGCTTCAGCTCGGCGAGGACAAGCGCCCTCTTGCGGGCCTGGGCTTTCTCACGCTGGGCCGCCGTTTCCTGAACAACGTCAACGACATCATTGACGACCGGATTGACGTGGTGACGCGCGGCACGATGGGGCTGACCGTCCAGTGCGGACGTTGCCACGACCACAAATACGACCCGGTCTCGACTGCGGAGTATTACAGCCTCCACGGCATCTTCGCCTCCAGCCAGGAGCCGGCGGAGAAACCACTGCTTGGCATCAAGCCCGACCCAGGGGCGCACGCGGCCTACCTCGCCGAGAAGAAGAAGCACGAAGACGACCTGGAGAAATACCGAGTCGAGCAACTCGACAAGCAGCTCGGGATGCTCCGCAAGCGCACCGCTGACTACCTGCTCGCCGCCGACGAGGTCAGCCCGCAAGTCGCCCGCGCTTCCGCGACCGCCCAGCGCCGGGACCGCGACAAGTATTTCCAGGAGCGCAAGCTCGTCCCCGCCGTCGTGCGCCGCTGGCAGGATTTTCTCGCCAAGTCCTCGAACGCGCAGACGCCGGACCCGGTCTGGTCCCTCTGGCACGCATACGCGAAGCTTCCCGATGCGACCTTTGACTCCGGGGCTCCTCACGCAACACGCAGCACGCAGCACGCTTCTCCGCTTGTCGCCGCCGCCTTCGCCAATCCGCCGAAGTCCATGAAGGAGGTCGCCGAGCGCTACGGCAAGCTGCTCACCGACGCTGACGCAGCAGCGCCGCACGCGGACAAGGAGAAGGAAGCCTTGCGCCTCGCCCTGCGCGCCGCCGACGCGCCGCCGAACCTGCCCGCGCCGGAGAACGACACCTTGCTCGAAGACGCGCGCCCGCGCCTGCGCCAGTTGAAGGCAAAGGTGGACGAAGTGGACGCCACGCATCCCGGCGCGCCGCCGCGCGCGATGGCGCTCGTGGACCGCGACCCGCCCACGCGCCCATACATCTTCGTGCGCGGCAACCCCGCCAACCGCGGCCCCGAGGTGGAGCGTGGCTTCCCGAAGGTCGCGTCGCTCGGTCAGCCCGTGATCTTTCCGGCGAAGTCCAGCGGCCGCCTCGAACTCGCCCGCGCCATCGCGAGCAAGGACAACCCGCTCACGGCGCGCGTCCTCGTGAACCGCGTCTGGGGCTGGCACTTCGGGCAGGGCCTCGTTCGCACGCCCAGTGACTTCGGCGTCCGCAGCGATCCGCCCTCACACCCGGAGTTGCTCGACTGGCTGGCCACGCGCTTCGTCGCCGCCGGTTGGAGCATCAAGCAGCTGCACAAGGTCATCCTGCTCTCCGCGACCTACCAGCAGGCCAGCGACGACCGCGCCGAGTGCGTGAAGGCCGACCCCGCGAACACGCTGCTGTGGAAGTTCAACCGCCAGCGCCTCGACTTCGAGCAGCTCCGCGATTCGCTCCTGCTCGCGTCCGGCAAGCTCGACCTCACGCCCGGCGGCCTGCCCGTGGACCTGACCGCGCAGCCCTTTGCCACGCGCCGCACGGCTTACGGCTACATTGACCGGCAGAATCTCCCCGCGATGTTCCGCACGTTCGACTTTGCCAGCCCGGACGTGAGCGCGTCGCAGCGCTTCCAGACCACCGTGCCTCAGCAGGCGCTCTTCCTCATGAACGCGCCGTTTGTGTTGCAGCAGGCGCAGGCTCTCGCCACGCGCGATGACTTCAAGAAATTCACGACTGACGACGCGCGCATCGGCTTCCTCTACGAGACCATTTTTCAGCGCCGCCCCGCAGCCGAGGAGGTGGCGATGGCCAGGACATTCCTCACCGCGCCCGGCGAAGGTGCCGCTGAGTCCGCGCCAAAGGCCGGCTGGCACTACGGCTACGGCGAGTTCGACGAGGCCGCGAAACGGGTGAAGAGCTTCACGCCCTTCGCCTTCTTCACGGGCGGACAGTGGCAGGTGGGGCGCGATTTCCCCGACAAGGAGTTCGGCCATCTCCTTCTCCGCGCCGAGGGCGGTCATCCCGGACAAAACCAATCGCGCGCCGTCATCCGCCGTTGGGTCGCACCGCGCGACGGCACGGTGGCGGTATCGGGCACGCTGTCGCACGCGAACCCCCAGGGCGACGGAGTGCAGGGGCGCGTCGTGAGCAGCCGCGCGGGCGTGGTCGCCGAGGCGGTGGCGCAGAATGGTTCCGCCGAGCTGAGGGCGACGGACTTGGCGGTGAAAGCCGGTGGCATCGTGGACTTTATCGCCGACTGCCGCGCGAACTCGAACAGTGACAGCTTCGAGTGGGCGCCAAAGCTCAAGTTCACCGACCTCGCGCGCCGCTCCAAGCAGTCCCCGCCGGGCTACGAAGCCGAATGGGATGCAAAGGTGGACTTCGCCAAGCCACGCGCCGAAGCGCCGAAGAATCTGACAGCCTGGGAGAAGCTCGCCCACATCCTCCTTGTCTCGAATGAGGCGGCATTTATGGATTGAGGGGCGTTCCTGATGCGGGTTTTTGCAGATGAGGCTACCGACTCGGGCCGTTCCAAGTCTTCTCAAGTTTGACAGGCACGAAACCTGTTCTACGTTGAGCCAAGACAGAGAAGCAAAATGGGCAGCACACACAGTTTAGCCTTAAGTGGCAGCGATGACCGGCCAGCGGGCCGTCTGGAGTAGCGTGGATGGTTCCGCAGCAGCCGTCGCTCAGGAAGACGGAAATGCCTGCGTCGCATCCAACCGAAAAGTCAGTGTGGGACCTCCGGAGGGCCGAACTCCTCTCCTCCCTCGCCCGTCCGCCGCAGGCCGCCTTCAACCGTTCCGGTCGCCTCACCGCCCTCGCCTCCGCATCTCGCCGCATCCCGGACCGCCTGGTCGCCGAGTCGCTTGCGCAAATGCTTCAATCCGTCACCGGCGAGCGCGTGCTGCTGCTGCTGCTGGTGCCGTCGGACGCTGGCGCAACGGCGAAAGTCTGGAGCCCGATCCATTCGCTTCCGAACAACGGCTTCGCCTTCGCGGACCAGCTCCAGCATCTCGGGAGCTTCGACCGCCTCACGCTCCGGGTGACAAACCATCTGGCGGAGCGGCCTTTCCTCTCCGCCTTCTTCGGCCACTGCGCGCGGCATTTCGGCCATGTGCTCATCCATGTGGACGCGGACGCGCCCCGTCAGGCTCTCGCCGAGGCTGCGACTCGTTCCTCCGCGACCTACGTGCTCGCGCAGCAAACGGTGGACAGCCTCTTCGAGTTCAACCAGCTCGACCGCGAGCTGCGCGTCGCGCGCGACGGAGTGGCGACGGATTTGAAGCTCGTGCTCTGCCTCGAACACGACGAGGTGCCGCAGCCGGCGGAGGATTTCATCAAGCAAATCGGCCAGCCCGCGCACCTGAACCTGCACGAGTCGCCCGCCACGATGGACTCGCTCCACTCGCACTGCGGCGGCGTGTGGCCGGTGGCGTTCAAGTTCGACCTCCGCCGGCTCGCGCGCGAAATCGGCCGCTGCCGCGTGGGCCTCGCGCTGTCAAGCGGCGGTGCGAAGGGCCTCGCGCACGTCGGCGTGCTGCAAGTGCTGGAGGAGAACGGCATCGAGGTGGACGTCGTCGCCGGCACGAGCATGGGTGCTTACATCGGCGCGCTGTGGGCATTCGGGCACGACGGCCAGTTCCTCGGTCGCAAGGCCCGCGAGCTCGAGGGCAAGTGGGGCCTGCTCAAGCTGATTGATCCCGCCTTCCCGCCACGCCGTGGTTTCATCCACGGCCACGCGATTCGAGAGCGGCTCGAACGCAGCATCGGCGACGCGCGTTTCGAACAGCTCGCGCGGCCGTTGCATGTGGTTGCGACGCGTTTCGACACGCTGGAGCGTGTGGTGTTCAGCGCGGGCCAAGTCTCGAGCGCGGTTCACGCGAGCTGCGCGATTCCAAGCGTCTTCGTTCCCGTGCGGCTCGACGGCGAGACCTACATTGATGGCGGCGTCTCGGACCCGCTGCCGGTGGACGTGCTGCGCGAGGCGGGCGTCGAGCGTGTCATCGCGGTGAACATCATTCCCACGCCGGCCTTCCTGCGCTGCGCGCGCGAGCACGAGCGCGAGCAGGTGGACGTGAAGCGCAGCCACTTCAATTTCCTCCGGCTGCTCAACCAGCAGATCAACTATTTCGCCTACGGCAACATCCTCGACGTCACCCAGCGCGCCGTCATCGGCGGGCAGATTCGGGCCGCCGAGGATGCTTGCCGTCAGGCAGACGTTGTTCTCCGTCCGCTCGCATGCGACTCCCGCTGGCACGATTTCTCCAACCCCGGAAAATACATTTCTCTCGGCCGCCGCGTGGCCGAGGAGAACCTCACGGAAATTACAAAACTCGTGAACCGAAAGGATCCAATCCATGAGCACGAAAGTCCTCACCACGAACTGGCAGCGGCTGCCTGAAGCCACCGTCCGCGCCTTGCAGGCGGAGAAGCTCCACCGCTGGCTTCGCGACTCGGTGCTGCCCTTCTCCGCGCACTACCGCGAGCTGTTCCGCCAGTTGAAGCTCACAGCTGAGGACTTTCGCTCGCTCGCCGACTTGCGCCGCCTGCCCTTCACCAGCAAGACCGACCTGCTCAACACGCCGGAGAATTCGCAGAAGGTCCGCGACTTCCTCCTCGTCCCCGACCGCAACACCCTCTCGCGACGCCCGTCGTCCATACTCCGGGCACTGCTCCACGGCCGCGCGCATGTCGCTGCGGGATTTGAAAATGAGTTCCGCCCCATCTTCCTCACGAGCACCACGGGCCGGAGCGCCGACCCGGTGCCGTTCCTCTACACCAACCACGACATCGCGAACCTCCAGCTCGCGGGCGAGCGCGTTTTCGGCGTGTGCGGCGCGCGACGCGAGGACAAGCTCCTGAACATGTTCCCCTACGCGCCGCACCTCGCGTTCTGGCTCACGCACTACGGCAGCACGAGCTTCGGTGCGTTCACCGCCAGCACCGGCGGCGGCAAGGTCATGGGCACCGAGGGACAGATTCGTTTCCTCCGCAAGATTCGCCCCGACGTGCTCATCGGCATGCCGACATTCGTCTATCACGTCCTGCATCAAGCAGCGGAGGAAGGCGTGCGCTGCGAAAACCTCCGGCGCATCGTGCTCGGTGGCGAAAAGGTGCCCGACGGTATGCGCCTGAAACTGCGCAATCTCGCCCTCGAACTCGGTGCGCGCGAACTCGACGTCGTCACCACCTACGGCTTCACTGAGGCGAAGATGGCCTTCGCCGAATGCCCTGTGCCCGTGGACGAACCCTCCTCCGGCTACCATCTCTATCCCGATCTCGGCGTCGTCGAGGTGGTGGACCCGAAGACCGGCGAACCGGTGCCGAATGGCCAGCCCGGCGAGGTTGTCTTCACCCCGCTCGACTCGCGCGGGACAGTCGTCCTCCGCTACCGCACCGGCGATTACATTGACGGCGGCCTGACTTACGAAGCCTGCCCGCACTGCGGTCGCCAGCTCCCGCGCCTCGTCGGCAAAATCTCCCGCAGCTCCGCGTTCAAGGAAGTGCAGCTCGACAAAATCAAGGGCACGCTCGTGGACTTCAACGAGCTCGAGCACGTCCTCGACGACGCCCCGAACGTCGGCGCGTGGCAGATTGAACTCCGCAAGCTCCACGACGACCCGCTCGAAGTGGACGAACTCGTCCTGCACGTCCAGAAAATCAACGGAGCCGACGACGACCATCTCATCCACGACCTCCGCGCCCGACTCACCACGCGCTGCGAAATCTCCCCGAACCGCATCGAGTTCCACAACGCCGAGAAGATGCGCGACCTCCAGGGCGTCGGCGTGCAGCTCAAGGAACAGAAGCTCGTGGACCATCGCCCGAAGGCCCCTGTAGCGGCGGTCTGCGAACGCCGTCCCGAACCCGCCACCGCGAAGGAGGCTGCATGAGTGCCCGCGCCGCCATCTCATTAGCACCCGGCTTCAGCCGGGTGTATCGCCCGCTCGCGAGGGCGAACCGTTTCAACGGTTTGCCCGTCCGCTCGGCAGAAACCGTTGAAACGGTTCCCGCCTCATTTTCCGTCGCTGACACCTGGCTGAAGCCAGGTGCTAATGAGAGCGTGTCACGTCGCACCACGCCTCCCCATCCGCATCATCCGCGCTATCTGCGGGCAACCCTCTCCCTGCCATGAGCGCTCCTCGCCTCGTCATCGTGGACGGCATCCGCACGCCGTTCTGCAAAATGGGCACCGACCTCGCCGCCCTCGGCGCGGACGAACTCGGCCGCATCGCCACGCAAGCCCTCCTTACCCGCACCGGCCTCGACCCCGCGCTGATTGACGAGGTCATCTTCGGCTGCGTCGGCCAGCCTGCCGACGCCGCGAACGTCGCACGCGTCATCGCCCTGCGCGCCGGCATTCCCGAACACGTCCCCGCCATCACCGTGCATCGCAACTGCGCCTCCGGCCTGGAGTCGCTCACGCAGGCTTACGAGAAGATGACTGCCGGACGGGGCTCCATCTTCCTCGTCGGCGGCGCGGAGAGCATGAGCAACTACCCGTTGCTCTACACGAAGGCGGCGGCGGAGAAGTTCGCCAAGCTCGGACGCGCAAAATCCCTCCTCGAAAAAGCCTCTGCCCTCGCCGCGTTCCGCCTCGCCGACTTCAACCCGCGCATCACCCTCCAGCTCGGCCTCACCGACCCCGTCTGCGGCATGAACATGGGCGACACCGCCGAGTTGCTCGCCCGCGAGTCCGGCCTCAGCCGCGAGGAGCAGGACGCCTTCGCCCTCGAATCCCACAAGCGCGCCGCCGCCGCGAAGACCAAGCTGGCCGAGGAAATTTGCCCCGTCTTCAACTCCGACCCCAAAGGCAGGAACTCAAAACCCATCGTCGCCGACAACGGCGTCCGCGAATCGCAAACGATGGAAGCCCTCGCGAAGTTGAAGCCCGTCTTCGACCGCCGCCACGGCACCGTCACCGCCGGCAACGCCTCGCAAATCACCGATGGCGCGGTCGCCTTGCTCGTGATGACCGAAGAGCGTGCCGCCGAGCTGGGCTTCACGCCCATCGGCGCGTTGCTGGGCTACGCCTACGCGGGCTGCGACCCATCGCGCATGGGCCTCGGTCCCGTCTTCGCCATCGCGAAGGCCGAGGAGAAGACCGGTCTCGCTGTGAACTACGCCGACCTTGTCGAAATCAACGAAGCCTTCGCCGCCCAGACACTCGCCGTTCTCAAGTGCTGCGAGTCGGAGAAGTTCGCCAAGAAGATGCTGGGCCGTGCGTATCCCGTCGGCGAAATCCGCCGCGACCGGCTCAACGTCAACGGCGGTGCCATCGCCCTCGGCCACCCCGTCGGCGCGACCGGCGCGCGCCTCGTGCTGACAAGCCTGAAGGAACTCAAACGACAAAACCTGAAGCGCGCGCTCGTGACCGTCTGTGTCGGCGGCGGCCAGGGCGCAGCCATCTGGCTGGAGGCGTTATGAGCACGGCAACCCTACTCGCACCTGAGCAACTCAAACTCGACGTGATGAACGCACCTCAATCTCCACCCGCGCCGCGCGAGTTCAAAAATCTCCACCGCGAAGTCACCGCCGACGCCATCGCCGTCCTCACCTTCGACCGGCCCGACTCCGCCGCGAACATCTTCGACCGCGCCACGCTGGAGGAACTCAACGCCCACCTCGACGCCATCGAGCGCGACTCCACCTTGCGCGGCGTCGTGCTCGTCAGCGCCAAGCCCGGCATCTTCATTGCCGGCGCGGACCTGCATTCGCTTTCCACCGCGCCGATGAACGCGCTGCGCGAGATGGTCGAGTTTGGCCAGCGCGTCTTCAGCCGGCTCGCCGCGCTCCCGCTGCCGACTGCCGCCGCGATTCACGGCGCGTGCCTGGGCGGCGGGTTCGAAGTCTGCCTCGCGTGCGACTTCCGTTTCGCCACGCCCGACAAGGCCACAAAGCTCGGCCTTCCCGAGGTGCTGCTCGGCATCCTGCCCGCGTGGGGCGGCAGCACGCGGCTCCCGCGCCTCATCGGCCTGCCGAAGGCGCTCGACCTTATCCTCGCTGGTAAAACTGTTGTCTCTAAGCAGGCCCTCAAACTCGGCATGGTGGACGACCTCGTGCCGAACGAGAGCTTGCTCACCGTCGCGCTGGCGAAAGTCGCAAAGGCTGGCCGCAAGCCTCATCGCGTCACACCCCTTGAAATTAAGGCCACGAACAACATCATCGCCGGCAACCTCATCTCCATGCTCACCCAACCGAAGCTCTTCAAGAAGACACGCGGCCACTACCCCGCCGTGCTCAAGGCGCTCGAAGTCGTGACGCTTGGCGTGGGCCGCTCGGAGGAACGCGCGTTGAAGCTGGAGGCCGATGCGATTTGCCAGCTCGCGCAGACCGAGGCGGCGAAGAATCTGATTCGCGTCTTCTTTCTCCAGGAGCGCGCGAAGAAACTCACCTTGGAGCCCGGACGCCCACGTCCGGGTCACGCGGCTGCGGACGTGGGCGTCCGCGCTCCAGTGAAGCGCGCCACCGTCATCGGCGCGGGCGTGATGGGCGCGGGCATCGCGCAATGGCTCGCGGCGCGCGGCGTGTCCGTGATGTTGCGCGACATCAACACCGATGCCGTTGGTCGCGGCATGGCGACGGTAGGCAAGCTCTTCGCCGATGGCGTGAAACGCCGCACTTTCACGCCGGTCGAGGCGCGCGCGGCGATGGACAAGATTTCTCCGGTCGTCGAGTTGCCTTCGCTGCGTCGCGCGGATGTCGTCATCGAGGCCGCCGTGGAGAAGATGGACTTGAAGAAGGACATCTTCCGCAAGCTGGAGCAGCTCGCCGGGCCGGACACGATTCTCGCCACGAACACCTCCGCGCTCTCCGTCACCGAGCTGGCCGAGAGCCTCATCGCTCGCGAGCGCGTCGTGGGCATCCACTTCTTCAACCCGGTGCATCGGATGCAGCTCGTGGAGGTCATCCACACGCCGCACACGGATGCCGAGGTCACGCGGCGCGCGCTGAAGTTCGTGCAAGCAATGGGCAAGCTCCCCGTGCTCGTGAAGGACAGCCCGGGCTTCGTCGTGAACCGCGTGCTGATGCCGTATCTCGTCGAGGCGGCGCGGCTGTTCGAGATGGGCGCGGAAGTCATGGACCTCGATGAGGCGATGCTCGACTTCGGGATGCCGATGGGCCCGCTGCGGCTCGTGGACGAGGTCGGCACGGACGTTTCCCTGCATGTGGCCGAGACGCTGGCGAGCCATTACCACCGGCGCATGGCGGTGCCGGAAGTTCTCTCCAAGCTCGTGAAGGGTGGCCATCTCGGGCGCAAGTCGGGCGAGGGGTTTTACATTCACCAAGGCAAGGAAGCCTCAGTGGGCGAAGCCGCCGAGCGCTTCGTGAAGGACGACTCCGCCGCGAACCTCGACCGCGCCGACCTCACGCTCCGCATGGTGCTGCTCATGGTCAACGAAGCCGCGCGTTGCGTGGAGGAGGGCATCGTGAGCGGCCCGGAGGATGTGGACTTCGCGATGATTATGGGCGCGGGCTTCGCGCCGTTCCGTGGCGGCCCGCTGCGTCACGCGGACACGGTCGGCGTGGCGAATGTCGTGCGCGCGATGAACGAGCTAGTGGACGAAGGCGAGGAACGCTTCGCCCCGTGCGCCTTGCTGAAGGATTTGGCTGCGAAGGATGGTAAACTCTACCCCGAGAAAGGAGTGTTGATATGAAAACGCTCGAACCTCCCACTATGGAAACACGCCCCACACCCCACGGTGACGACGCCGCGCAGGTCATCGACACCTCGAAGATGAACGCCGGCCAGCGCGCCGCACTGGAGATGACCGAGTCCGCGCGCGACGCCGCGTCCGAGAAGGGCAGCTTCGCCGCGAACCTTTTCATGGGCCGCTACGAGCTGGACCGCCTGCTGCCGTATCCCGTGCAGTCGCACGAGGACCGCGACCAGGGCGACGCCTTTCTCGCGCGGCTGGAATCGTTCCTCCGCGCCAACGTGGACCCCGACGAGATTGACCGCACCGGAGAGATTCCCGACGAGGTCATTGAGGGCCTCGCGAAGCTCGGCGCATTCGGCATCAAGATTTCACCGTCGCTCGGCGGCCTCGGGCTGTCGCAAACCAATTACTGTCGCGCCGCCGTTTTGCTCGGCAGCTATTGCAGCAACCTCGCCGCGCTCGTCTCCGCGCACCAAAGCATCGGCGTGCCGCAGCCGTTGATTCTCTTCGGCACCGACGAGCAGAAGAAGAACTGGCTGCCGCGTTGCGCGAAGGGCGAGATTTCCGCCTTCGCGCTCACCGAGCCGGGCGTCGGCTCGGACCCCGCGACGCTCCAGACGCACGCGGAGCCAACGCCCGACGGTCAGCACTTCGTCATCAACGGCGAGAAGCTCTGGTGCACCAACCTTCTCAAGGCTGGCGTGCTCGTCGTGATGGCGCAGACACCGCCGAAGCTCGTCAACGGCAAGGAACGCAAGCAGGTCACGGCGTTCATCGTGGACATGGATACGCCGGGCATCGAAATCGCGCACCGCTGCCGCTTCATGGGCTTGCGCGCGCTCTACAACGGCGTCGTGCGCTTCACCGACGTGAAGGTGCCGCGCGCGAACATCATCCTCGGCGAAGGCAAGGGCTTAAAGGTCGCGCTCTCCACGTTGAACACAGGCCGCCTCACGTTGCCCGCCGCATGCACGGGCCTCGCGAAGCGCTGTCTCGAAGTCAGCCGCAAGTGGTCCGCCGAGCGCGTCCAGTGGGGCGCGCCCATCGGCAAGCACGCCGCCATCGCCGACAAGCTCGGGCGCATGGCCGCGAACATCTTCGCGATGGAGGCGATGACGCTCTACACCGCGAGCCTCGTGGACCGCGACAAGAAGGCGGACATCCGCCTCGAAGCCGCGATGTGCAAACTCTGGGGCAGCGAGCGCGCGTGGGAAATCGTGGACGACACGATGCAGATTCGCGGCGGGCGCGGCTACGAGACCGCGCAGTCGCTGAAGGAGCGCGGCGAGGAACCTATCGCCGTCGAGCGCCTCCTGCGCGACTGCCGCATCAACACCATCTTCGAGGGCAGCAGCGAAATCATGCGGCTCTTCATCGCGCGCGAGGCGTTGGACCCGCATTTGAAAGTGGCAGGCGCGGTGCTGAACTCTCAGTTGCCCCTGGGCGTTCGCGCCGGGGCCGCCATGAAAGCCGGACTCTTCTACGCCGGTTGGTATCCGCAGCAATGGTTCCCGTCGCTCGGGTCGGTGGGCGCGCATCCCAAGCTCGCGAAGCATCTCAAGTTCGCCCGCCGCACTGCGCGGAAGCTCGCGCGTTCGCTCTTCCACGCGATGGCGCTGAACGGCCCGAAGCTGGAGAAGCAGCAAGTCTTGCTCGGCCGCTTCGTGGACATCGGCACGGAAATCTTCGCGCTCACCGCGACGTGCGCGCGGGCCGAGGCGAAGTTGAAGGAGGCCAAGAGCCTCGAAGAGAAGGAGTCGCTGCTCCAGCTCGTGGAATGTTTTTGCCAGCAAGCCCGCCTGCGCATCGCACGGCACTTCGACGGCTTGCATCACAACGCCGACCGCGCGGGCTACAAGCTGGCGCAAGGCGTTCTCTCCGGTCGGCTCGGCTGGCTGGAGGAAGGAATTGTCGCTCACAAGAAGTGAGCGAGCCTAGCCGAGCGGCTAGCCCGGCACCCGGTCGCGTTCTCTGTCCCCCCGCGGCCGGGTTTCCATTTTCCCGTGCCGGCGATTTGAAACCGCCGTTTGTTCGGTCGGGAGAACGAAAGACGGCGACTGGAGGTCGCCGGCACTCTGCTCAGACCTTTGGTTCCCAGCCGGGGCGATACTCGCGCTTCCAAAGCTTTTGCGCCTCAGGGTTGCCGAGGATGCGGCCGGTCTTCGGGTCAATGTTCAGCACTGAGCTGGTGCGGTAGGCGATGTTCGCAAGGTGGCAGAGCAGCGTGCTTTTCTGGCCTTCGCTGATGGGCGAGTTCAGCGGCTTGTTCTCGCGGATGGCGTCGGAGAAATTCTTGAAGTGTGGGATGTCGCCGCCGCCGGGGCCGCCGGTCTTTTTCTCCACTTCCTTGCCCGTGTTGTCGAAGACGGTGTAGTCGTTGCCGCCGTTCATGGTCATGGAACCCTTCTCGCCATAGAAGGCGACGAACGGGTTCTTCTCGCCCTTGCGCGGGTTGCACGAGCTTACGTCCCACGAGGCACCGGAATGGCCGAAGTCAAAGAGCGCCGATCCCGTGTCAGGTGTCTCCTGGTCGTCGTCGAAGTGATAACGTCCGCCAAGGAAGGTGACTTTCGTCGGGTAGTCCACTCCGAGACCCCAGCGGGCGACGTCCAGCCCGTGCGGCCCGTTGTTGGCCAGCTCGCCGCCGCCGTAATGCCAATGCCAGTGCCAGTCGTATGGATGGAGGTTGCTCTTGTAAGGCCGCTCCGGAGCGGGGCCTTGCCAGAGCGACCAGTTCAATGTCTCCGGCGGATTGCCGAGCTGGCCCTTCTTAATGGAGGCGCGCGCGCCGCTGTAATAGCTGCGGGAGCAAAGGATTTTGCCAATCACGCCCTCACGCAGTTTTTGGATCCCCTCGATGACATTGGCGTAGCTGCGACGCTGGTTGCCCATCTGGCACTTGCGCTTGTGTTTCGCCGCCGCAGCGACGATGGCCTCGGCTTCCCAAGGATTGTGGCTTCCAGGCTTCTCGACATAGACGTGTTTGCCGGCCTGCATGGCCATGATGGCCGCTGGCGCGTGCCAGAAGTTCGGCGTGGCGATGGAGACAGCGTCCACGTTCTTGTCGTCGAGGATGCGTCGGAAATCGCCGACTCCCTGGGGCTTGCGGGTCGCTGTCGGCTGCTTGGACTCGGCTGTCTTGAGGCCGCTGGCAAGCCGCGCGGAGTCCACATCGCACACGTAGGCGACCTCGACGTTGTTGACGCCCAGATGCCCGGAGACATGCGCCATGCCGCGCGAGAGGCCGATGACGCCGACAACGACGCGGTTGCCAGGGCTTTCAGCGGGCAGGACGGATGGCGGCCTGCTCAACGCGAGTATTGCGCCGAGAGCGCCGGTGGACTGGACGAAACCGCGACGAGTGACAGGCGAGGAGTTCATTTGTGAAGTTTTCGATGCGAGAACGGGCGGTTGAATTCAGCGGAGCTTTGGGCCTTGCGTGTTCCGTATTGCGTGTTGCGTGAACTCGGCAGTGCGCCTTGGTTTTTCACGCAACACGCAACACGCCCAACCCCTCACTGCTTCGGGTTCGCCACGCCGATGGTGCCGAAGCCAATGCGTGCGCCCGCGTTGCCCACCGGCTGTCCGCCGTCGTCGGGCTTCGCGTGGACGATGACGCCGCGTCCGACGATGGGGTTCTTCACGCCGATCATGGAGATGTTGTTGAATTCGGCGCGATAGACCGCCTTGCCGGTGCTGTCCGCCTGCAGGTTGCCGAGATCGCCCGCGTGGCGCTCGTTGGTTCCAGGCAGGCCGTGGGTCTTTTCCTCCGGATTGTAATGGCCGCCCGCCTTCATGCCGTCAGGAGTGGTGCCGTCGCCAAACTCATGGATATGCATTGCGTGCTGCTGGTTTGGCGTCAGGCCGGAGATTTCCGCATAGACATACACGACCCCGGCGACCTCGGTGAAGCGCACGACGCCCGAGCACTTGTTCCCGGCGGTGGGCTGCACGACAGCGACGAGTTGTTTGATGCTGTCAAACCCGTGGTTGTGGTCGTGGCGTGAGTGGTCGTCGTGACCCGTGGAGGCGCAGCCGGAGGTGAAGACGGCGTAGGCGGCGGCGAGGACGCTGGTGGCGAGCGAGAACGGTTTGTTCATGGAGGAGGCGAGTAGAGCAGTGGTGAATTAATGGTTCGCGCGGAAAGTAGCGACCGCCCCGCCCGCAAACAAGCGGGGAATCAGTCATAGATGAGTGCAGGGCGCGTTTGAATGAGGCCGCACGTAGCAAGCATGGCGCGCAGCCAGCTCGTGTTCTTGAAGCTCATTCGATGGCGTCCGGCACGCTGCTACCTCTTCCCCACCAGTTCCAGCACCGCCGCTGTCATCGCAGTCACGCCGGTCTTGAGCGTCGGCTCGGGGACGGGGGCGAACTTGCTGGAGTGCAGCGAGGGGAGGGTCTTGCCGGTCTTGATGCTCTCGGTGACGGATTCCTTCGTGATGGTGCCAAGCCAGAAGATGCAGATGGGAATCTTCGGCTCCACGCGGCCGAACAAGCCGAAGTCTTCCGCACCCATCACGGGTTTCTTCGCGACGATGTTGCCGTCGCCCACGGAGCGGCCAATCGCGCCCATGATGCGCTTGGTGAGCGCGGGGTCGTTGTAGGTGGACTTCGCGCCTTCGTCGGAAACCTCGACGGTGGGCATCAGCTTCTCGGGAACGCCGGCGGCGAGGGCTTGCCCGCGCACGATGCGCCTCAGCGCGGCTATGGAGTTGTCCCGCACTTCATCCGAGTAGCTGCGGAGCGTGAGCTGGAGGCGGACTTCGTCGGGGATGATGTTGTGCTTGGTGCCGCCGTGGATGGAGCCGACGGTGACGACCGCCGGGTCGGTGGGCGAGGTCTCGCGGCTCACGATGGTCTGGAGGCCGAGGATGATTTGCGCGGAGAGGACGATGGGGTCCTTGGCCGTGTGCGGCCACGCGCCGTGTCCGCTCACACCGCGCACGAGGATGTCCACGGTATCGGCGTTCGCGAGCGCGAAGCCCTCGGTGTGACCCACGGTGCCGGCGGGCAAATCGCTCGCGGCGTGCAGTGCGAGGCAGAAGTCGGGCCGGGGAAAACGCTTGTAAAGCCCCTCGGCCAGCATCGCCTTCGCGCCGCCGACACGTTCCTCGGCGGGCTGGCCGATGAAGACGAGCGTGCCGCTCCACTTGTCGCGCAGCGCGTTGAGCACGCGCGCGGTGCCGATGAAGGAGGTCATGTGGATGTCGTGCGCGCAGGCGTGCATGGTGGGCACGTCGTTGCCCTTGTCGTCCTTCGTGCGGGCCTTGCTGGCGTAGGGCAGACCGGTTTCCTCCAGCACGGGCAGGCCGTCCAGGTCAGTGCGGACGAGGATGGTTGGGCCGGGGCCGTTCTTGAGCACACCGACGATGCCGTGACCGCCGACCTTCGTGGTGACGTCGAAACCGGCTTGCCTCAACTCGTCAGCCACGCGCGCGGCGGTCTTCACTTCTTGGAAGGAGATTTCCGGGTTGGCGTGGAGGTGTTTGTAGAGTTCGAGCAGGCGCGTGTATTCGGCCTCCAAGCGGGCGCGGACGGCGGGCTGGGCATCAGCGGCGGGGAGTTGAACTGCCGTGAACAGCGCGGCGGCGAACAGGGCGGAGAGAGGTTTCATGGATGGAAGAGTTGCGGCGAGCGTAGGAAAATGGCGACGCGAGAGCAAGCTGCGGAGCTGCGGATAACCGCTCTCTGTCCTAGCCACTGCAAGTCGCCGGCAATTCAGACGGCTTCGACCACGGCTTCGTGGCCGCTGCTGCCGATGACGCGGACCTGGCCGCCCTTCTCGATGAGATCGCCTTCGGTGACTACATCCAGGATTTCGTTGCCGAACTGCGCCTTGCCGCCGGGCCGCAGCGTCGAGAGCGCCACGCCAACCATGCCGAGACGTTGTTGCTGGGCTGCTGCCAATGCTTCCTGGGTCTTCATGCCGCTCGCGCCCTGCGACACCAGAGCGGGATAGAGACTGGTGCGAGGCAGCACGCGGCTGAGAACCAGGATGACGATGACCGCGCCCACCGCCGCGAGGACGAGGTCGTTCAGCGGCAGCGTCAATTGCGGCAGTGTCGGCAGGCTGGGCGCGCCAGGATAGATGTCCACCATCGCCATCACGAGTGACGCGAGGATGAGGCCGAAGCCGGCCAGGCCCAGCACGAGCGTTCCCGGAAAGAAGAACAGTTCCAGCACCACAAGCCCGATGCCCACGATGAACACCGCCACCCACTCCAGCCCGGTCAACCCCGCGACGTAGCCCCCGAAGAAGTAAATCGCGAAGGCCGAGATGCCGATGATGCCCGGCAGGCCGAAGCCCGGCGTCTTGAACTCGATGTAGATGCCCGCCATGCCGATGATGAGAAGCACCGGCGCGATCGTGTTGACCCACGAGGCGAGCTTCTCCATGCCGCTGGGCTCAATGCGCTTCACCTGCACGCCCTCCAAGCCGAGCTGCTTGAGCAGCGCATCAAGGTTCTCGACGGTGCCGGCGGAGAGGAGCGGCTTGGCGGGCTTGCCATACGTGCGCGCAGCCTCCTGGTCTGTGAGCGTGAGAATCTGCCCCTTCTCGTTGATCACCTTTTCGTCCAGCTTGAGTTCCGTGGTCTTCTTCACCATCGCGTCGGCGACGGCTGGGTTGTGGCCGTTCTTCTCCGCGTTGGCCCGCACGAGCGCGCTGATGGCGGAAGATGCCTTCACCTCCATCGTGCCGCCGATTTCCTGGGCGCCGCCCGTGGGTGAAGCCATGATGGGAGCCGCGGCACCGATGACGCTCTGCGGCGCCATGTAAATCTTCTGCGTGGCGAAGGAAATGAACGCGCCGGCGCTGAACGCCTTCTTGTTCACGAAGGTCACGGTCTGGCCGGGGAACTTGCCGATGATGCCGATGATTTCCTCCGTCACGTCCACGCGTCCGCCATTGGTCTCCATGTCCAGCACGAGCACGTCAGCCTTGGCTTCCATCGCCTCCTTCACGCCGCGCCGCACGACATACACG
>JACRKB010000171.1 GCA_016235545.1 Verrucomicrobiota bacterium
TAGCGGCGGTCTGTGACCGCCGCGTTCAGCCAATCATCCGAGACCGTCACGGTCACAGACCGCCGCTACAGACTGAAGCGCAGGCCGAAGTCTCCGACTACTTGGAAATTCCCCGCTCGCTGGCTTTCACGAAGGCGATGAGGTGCTGCACTTCGGGGAGCGGCGGCAGCTCGGCTTCGATCTTGGCGAGCGCGTTGGAGACGGTGAGACCGTCGCGGAAGAGGATTTTGTGCGCCTTCTTGAGGGCGGCCTGCGCGGCCTCGGAGATGCCGTTGCGTTCGAGGCCCACCTTGTTGAGCGCCTTGGTCTCGGCGGGGTTGCCATCGGCGAGCATAAAGGGCGGCACGTCCTGCACCACCTTCGCGCAGCCGCCGATGATGGCCATGCGCCCGATGCGGCAGAATTGATGCACCGCCGCCAGCCCGCCGATGATGGCGTGGTCCTCCACGATGACGTGGCCCGCCAGCGTGCCGACGTTCGACATGACGATGTGGCTGCCGACGCGGCAGTCGTGCGCGATGTGCGTGTAGGCGAGGAAGTGGTTGTGCGAGCCGATGACCGTGGCGTCGCCGTCGCTCGTGGCGCTGTGGACGGTGGAGTTCTCGCGGAAGACGTTGTGGTCGCCGATGACGGTGCGCGTGACGCCGCCCTTCCATTTCAAGTCCTGCGTCTTGAGGCCGATGGCCGCGAAGGGAAAGAGTTCATTGCCCGCACCGAGCGTGGTGTGTCCGTCAATGACAACATGCGAATGCAGCCGGCAGTCCGGTCCCAGCGTGACGTGCTCACCGACGACGCAGAACGGTCCGATGTGACAGTTGGAGCCGATCTGGGCGGTGGGATGAACGACCGCCGATGAATGGATGTTCCCCGTGCTCATCCCTCATTCCTTGTCCATCAGCATGAAGGTCACGTTCGCCTCGCTGACGACTTCGCCGTTCACCGAGCATTCGCCGCGCGCCTTGCCGATCTTCCCGCGCATCTTGGTCATCGTGACATCAATCACCAGCACGTCGCCGGGGCGGACGGGCTTGCGCCACTTCACTTCCTCGGCGGACATGAAGTAGGCCAGCTTCCCCGCGTTCTCCGCCTGCCGCATCATCAGGATGCCCGCGACCTGCGCGACGGCCTCAAGTTGCAGCACTCCGGGCAGGATTGGGTGGCCTGGGAAATGCCCCTGGAAAACCGGCTCGCCCATCGTCACGTTCTTTTGCGCCACGATGCGGTTGCCCTCGATCTTGGTCACCAGGTCCACCATCAGGAACGGCGGGCGGTGCGGAAGAATCTTCATCACCTGCATCACGTCCAGCGTCGCGCCGTCGCGCACGAGATTCTCGTCGGCGGATTTTGCGGGTGGCGGAGAGAACGTCTGCACCGCCTTCTCTGGCTTGCGCATCTGCGCCGTGATTTGCCGCGTCAGCTCGCAGTTCCCCGTGTGGCTCGGGCGGATGGCCACGATGTGACCGAGCAAGGGCCGGCCCAGCAGCGACAAGTCCCCGAGGATGTCCAAAATCTTGTGCCTCACGAACTCGTCCTCGTAGCGCAACGGCTCCGTCGTGAGCACCGCGTCATCGCGGATCACCACCGCGTTCTCCAGGCTCCCGCCCTTGATCAGCCCGTTCTTATAGAGCAGCTCCAGCTCCTCGAAAAAGCAAAACGTCCGCGCATCGGCGAGCTCCCTCGGCCACGTCTCCGCCGTCACTTCCAGGCTGAAGAACTGCGTGAACCGTCCGCCGCTCCCCGAGCTCGTGCACGAAATCTTCAGCCGGTCATGCGGGAAAACCTGCATCATCGTCTCGCCCACCTGCAACTCGATCGGCTCAGCCACCCGATACGGCGCGCGCGACTCCGTCTGCGGGACCAGCCCCACACTCTCAATCATCCGCACGTATTCGCGCGAGCTGCCATCCGCGATGGGCGGCTCGCTCGCATCCAGCTCGATGATCGCATTGTCCACGCCCGCGCCGCTCAACGCCGCGAGCACGTGCTCGACCGTGTGAATCTTCACGTTTCCCTTGCCCAGCGTGGTGGAGCGGTTCGTGTCGATCACATGCTCCACGCGCGCCTCGATCTCCGGTTTTCCGTCAAGGTCCACCCGCCGGAAGCGGACTCCGGTCCCGGCCGGGGCTGGCAGGAACGTCATGTTGACCCGGCCCCCACTGTGAAGGCCAATGCCGGAAAATGAAGCGGGCTCCCGTAGCGTTTGCTGCTGTGACACGCGCAGACAGTAGGCAAAAGCGTCGCTGGCAGGCAAGCCGGGAGGTCGTGTTTGCCACCCATGAACCGGAGGCTCCGAAGGAGGGCAAGATTACGAATAGGATCACGAGCAAGCGAGGGCCTCGTGGCTCAGCCTCACGCTCGTAATCATGATTCGAATCCCGCGCCTTTCACTCCCGGCGCAAAGTTCCGATGCTCCAATCTCGTCCCATGGCGGACACCTTCCAAGCAACCGCGTGACGGACGAAACCTCCCCTTGCCACCACGCAACCGCCGGCAGAAGAAACTATTTCCCGCCCTCCGGCTCTCCGTATGAATTACCTCAACCGTATCCCGCCGGCGCCCAAATCCTCCGCTCCACAGGAGCCTTCCAATACCTGTCCCCCGCGAACACCTTCCCCGTGCCGAAATCAATCGCGTCATACTTCCGCAACGCCTCAACGGCTGCCATCATCTCATCGCCTCCGCGTGAGAATCAAACCGGATGATACCTGACAAGGGTTGTCAGGCGAACACCTGACAAACGCGGGGGATAGAACACGAAGGAGCCAAGGCTCTTTCAAAACCCTTCAAACGGATGGCAAGCGAATGGGGGCAAGCGAATAATCCCCTTGGAAACTCATTCGTTTGCCCCCATTCGCCTGCCATCTTCCGGAGTTTTGCAATTGGCTCAGCCGAGCCGAGATTGGATGCGAGCGGGATAATCTCCCCCTCCTCACTATTCCTGCCAGAAGCTCTGCTTTGAGCCAGATTTCCGAAGTTGGCCGCAAAGAGCGGAAGAAGACGCAACGAAGACAGGGGCTTTTATCACTTTGCCCGGAGCTGTTTCACGGGTGCTCGCTGTTTTCGGTGGAATGGAAGCTGAGCTGGCCCGGTTCCCGGCCCCAGCGGGGCCAGTGAAGGTAGCCGGTGGGAAGACTCGACCGCAGGAAGAGTTGCCCCCACCGGTCAGCCAGCCAACCTGACCGCGCCCCAGCGGGGCGCATGAACACCCCGGTGACAGGGCGATGATTCATGCGCCCCGCCGGGGCGCCAGGCACTTGGGGCCAACACCGGTGGGTGCGCTCCGTGGGCGGAGCTTCCCACCGGCTACCTTCATGCGCGCCTCCGGCGCGGATTTCCCCGCTGACGTTCATTCCACCGGAAACAGCGAGGAACCTGTTTCACTGCGCGCACTCTTGGCCGCCATCTCTTCCTTTGCGGCTCTTTGCGTTTTTCGCGGCCATTCCATTTCGGAGTTCGGGATTCATCAGCAAATGAGGTTCGACGGAGTCTCACCCTGCCGGGATGGAGCAGGGTGGGGGTTCGACGGAGTCTCACCCTGCCGGGAGGGGGCGGGGCCGCGCGGTCAGTTCACGCGGACAAGTTCGTATTTGCGGGGCAGGGGCTTGGCGGCTTGGTAGATGCGCTCGTCGAACTCGTCCACGGCTGCGTTGAGCTTGGCGACGCCGGTCTTGAAGTCGCCGGCGGCCCACTTCTCGAACTCTTCCTTCTTCGCCGCGTGGGTGGGGTCCTGCTTCGAGGCAAGTTGGGCTAGCTGGCTGCGCTTGCCTTTGAGCGAGCCCCAGAGGTTGCGCAGCGGGCGCGTGGCGGTGTCGTTCTTCTCCTTGTTGAGCAGCGCGACTTTCAAGGCCTGCTGGTATTGCGGCGTCTTGTCGTTCTCCTGCAATTCGATTTTGAAGCCCAGCACCGCGTCGGTCCAGGTGCCCACGCTCTGGCCGTCAATCTTCAGCTCGTAATTGCCGGGCTTGAGCCCGCGCGCGGCGAAGACCTCGCCGCTGTTGCGGTGGCCGGCGGCGGTGAGCTTGTAGCCCAGCGCGGCGTCGGGCGGGAGCACCCACGGGAGGGCGTTGCCGGTGAAGGTGAAGGCGATGCGTGTGTCGGTGGCGGAGAAGTCCGTGACCTTGCCGTTGGCGGCGGTCGCGCCAAATTTTCCGGCCTTCTCGGCGATGGTGATGCTGGAAACGGCGGTCTTGGGGCAGATGTCGTTGATGACCGCCTGCGCCATGACGACCTGTCCGGGCGCGTCGGGATGGACGGCGTCCTTGATGAGGGTGAAATTCGCGTCCTTCTTGCGCTCCGCCAGCGTGAGGTGGTTCAGCGGGGAGAACATATCCACGAAGCCCAGGCCGCGCACTTGCGACTGCTCCGCGAGCCAGGAGCCGTAGAGGGCGAGGACGCCGTTGTAGTAAGTGTCGCGCGGCTCCAGCGTCTTGCTGCGGAGTCGCGCGGCGCGGGCATCGTGCATGGTGGGCGTCATCGGGATGGCCGTGGCACCGGACTCCGCGAGCTTGTCCAGGAGAGTGGTCATGTCTTTCTGGTAAGTGTCGAAGGTGGCCTTGTCGAAATCGCGGTAAGTGCCGTCGTTCATGCCCAGGAGGATGGTGACATACTTGGGCTTGAAGCTGGTGACATCCTCATCGAAGCGCGTGAGCGCGTTGGCAGCGCGGTCGCCGCCGACGCCGGCGTTGTGGAAGCGCAGGCGCTTGTTCGGGAAGCGCGTGTAGAAGTAATCCTCGACGTATTGGGTGTAGAGGCATTGGTGTGTGATGCTGTCACCGAGGAAGACGACGGTGTCACCGCTCTTGAGGTCCATCGTGGTGATGAGCTTCTTGAAGGCGGGCGGCGCGGCGGGCGCGGCGGGCTGGTTCTGGGCCAAGGCCGCGCTCGTGAACGCGGTGGCGGCGAGGAGGGATAGGATGAGTTTGTTCATGAATGTCGTTTGAGAATGGACGGTGGGCGGAAAAAAGTCGTTACGAAAAAAACGGAAAGAGCTGCTTCATCTCTGTGGCGTCTGGGCGGCGGCCATACTCGCAAATCTCGAACGCCTCGGCGTGTTTGACGGCGGAACCACGGGCGTCGCCATACCATTGCTTGAGCTCCTTGCGGAAACGCTCGGCGATGCCGAGGTAGCGCGCGGCGTGGCTGGCTCGCACGGCGGCGATGCGCTTGGGTTTGTCCGCCGGTGTCCGGGGCAGGAGCGCGGCGTGCCCCAGCGCGCCGCCTTCGAGGAACTGCGATTCCATCACGGCGAGCGCGTCGAGCTTCCTCTCGATGACGGAGTCAATGGAGATGGCGACGTCCGCAGTGGAGGGATTGGGTTTTTGGAAACGGTCGGTGTAATACATGAAGAGGGGGTTGCGAGCCAGCGGCGGCACATCGGGGCAGATGAAGGGCACGCCCACCATGAACGCCGCGTCCTGCACGAGGACGCCGGTGTAGCGATGGTCGGGATGGTAGTCGTTCGGGCGCGGGCTGAAGACGATGTCCGCGCGCCACTGGCGGATGAGGCGGGTGATGAGCCGGCGGTTGTCGAGAGTGGGCATGAGTTCGCCGTCGTGGATGTCGAGCACTTCGACGGTGGTGCCGAGTATCTTTGCGGCTGCCTCGACTTCCCCCTTGCGGCGCAACGCCAGCGGTCCGCCCGCCTCGCGCCAGTGGCCGATGTCGCCATTGGTGGCGGAGACCAGCTTTACATGATGGCCGCGCTCGGCCCAAAGCGCGCCGACTCCGCCGGCCTGCAGCTCGCAATCATCGGGATGCGCGCCGAAGCAGATGATGCGGAGCTTGCCATCGCCGGCGGGAGGGGCAGCGGGGAGAGCTGTCGCGGCGGCGGCGAGAGATAGCGAGGTGAGGAAACGGCGGCGTGAGGAGGCGGTTTTCATAATGGCGTGGGAGGATTTAGGCATGGCCGGGGCGTGGAGGGAACAGGGAAAACCGGGTCGGGGGGATGTGGGGCGTATCTCAGTTTCCTGCAACGCAGTGGTTTTTCCACTCCTGCTCGAAATCCTCATTCCAATGAGGCTCTTTCAAGTCTCTTCAATCGAAGGGTAAACTAATGGGGGCAAGCGAATAATCCATGTGGAAAGCCGCTCGTCTTCCCCCGTTCGATTGCCAACTCCTGGAGTCTGGCAGTTGAACATGATCTTGCTCACTTCTCGTGCTTCGGCCCGCGGAGCAAGATCAGGATCAGGATTACGAGCAGGAGGAGCGGGCCAACTGCTTCACTCGCCACATTGGTGCTGCTGGAAACTGAGATGCGCCAGGGAATTTGCCGGGCCGAAAAGCAGGGTTGAACAATCGATCCAGCTACGGGCGGAACGGGGCTTTAGGAGAGAGGAGAGAGGAGAGGGTTCTCAATCGCCCCCTGCCTTCATGCGACGCTCAACACTTGGACCCTCTGCTTGGCAACGCCCCGCGTGAGGTTCAGCCAGTCGCCTTGCTGCCGGCCTTGCAACTGCCCGCCCAGCGGGGATTGCGGGGTGATGACGAGAACCTCGCGCTTGCCGCACTTCGCCTCGGTGCCGCCGGCGCTGGGGCCGATGAAGTAGAGCGTGCGCTCGCCGTTCTGCTCCAGCTCCACCAACGCGCCAAGGCCGATGACTTCGCCGGGCGCGAACTGGCGCGCAGGCAGCATCTCAAAAGCCGTGATGGCGGACTCCAGTTCCGCGACCTGTCGCGCCTGCCCGGCGGCGAGGTAGGAGGCTTCGAGGCCGCGGGTGTCGTATTTGTTCTCCGCGCGGCTCTGCGGATCGGTGGCTTCCGCGCGCGCCGCGTTGGCCGCCCTGGTGAAGGTCTGAAGTTCCTCCCGTAATGCGGCGAGGATGGCTTTGAGAAGGGTGCGTTTGTTCATCGGGGAGCTTCCCTCCGGTAGAATTTCGGCGGACGATGGTCAGACACTCTGAACTCGCTTGAGGGTGAGGCGTCCGTTGGACTGAAGAGTGGCGAGCATGACGCGTGTGTAGGCATAAGACGCACACTCCGCGCGTTCAGCCGGGGTGAGCAGGCCATCGTTCGCCTTGGCTGCGAACTGGGCCACACGGGCGGCCTGCTTTCGGTTGAGACGCATCCGGGCCAACACAATCAAGCTCGCGGCGTTGAGGCACGTTGCGGCCATGTCCAGCATCTGGTCGATGAGCGATGGGTGTGTGTTGGGTCGTTTCATACGGAGAAAACAGTGACTCAACTACTGCCTGCCAGTCGGTTCCGGCCCGTGTGGTGTTTTACGGTTTTGGTAAACCGTTCTATACGCCAGGAGGAAGCCTGTGATAGGCAACAGCCAAACCAGCAGTCCCAAGAATCGCTTCGCCTTCTGGTTCAAGTTGCTGGATCGGAAGATGACAATGCTGATGTAAGTGTTGAGAACGAGTAGCAATCCAAGGCCCCACAGCAGCCCTTGCCGAGAGCTCGCCCAATTCACCCATCCTTCGGGAACGTTCGATGCGAGCAAGTCTTTCATCGGTTGGCAGAGTTCGCAGGAGATGCTGTCAGCTAGACCTTCAAGTCCACATCCGTCACCGCGCCTTCGCTGGCGGACTTCACGGTGGCGGCATATTTCGCGAGCACGCCGCGCGTGTAACGGGGCGGGGGGCGCTTCCAGAGGCGGAGGCGCTTGTCGAGTTCCCCTGCGGGAATGCCAAGGGTGATTTCGCGCTTCTCGGCATCGAAGCGGATCGTGTCGCCGTTCCTCACGATGGCAAGCGGGCCGCCCTCGTAAGCCTCCGGCGTGACGTGGCCGACCACGAAGCCGTGCGAGCCGCCGCTGAAGCGTCCGTCGGTGATGAGCGCCACGTCTTTGCCGAGGCCCTTGCCCATGATGGCGCTGGTGGGCGAGAGCATCTCGCGCATGCCGGGGCCGCCGCGCGGTCCCTCGTAGCGGATGATGATGACGTGGCCCTTCTTCACGCGGCCATCGAGAATCGCCGCGAGCGCCTTCTCTTCGCTGTCGAAACAGATTGCCTTGCCGTTGAAGTGAAGCCCTTCCTTGCCGCTGATTTTGCCGACAGCGCCGCCGGGGGCGAGGTTGCCGCGGAAGATGACGAGGTGACTGTTCTTCTTGATGGGGTTGTCGAAGCCGCGCACCACATCCTGACCGGCGGGATACTGCGGCGCGTTCTTCAAATTCTGCGCCAGCGTTTTGCCGGTGACGGTCATGCAGTCGCCGTGCAACAGGCCGGCGTCGAGGAGCATCTTCATCAGCGGGACGGTGCCGCCGATTTCGACGAGCTTGGCCATGACATATTTGCCGCTGGGCTTGAGGTCGGCGAGCACGGGCACGCGTTTGCCGATGCGGGTGAAGTCATCAATGGTCAGCTTCACCTTCGCAGCGCTGGCCATCGCGAGCAGGTGCAGCACTGCGTTGGTCGAACCGCCGAGGGCGATGACGAGGGTGATGGCGTTCTCAAACGCCTTCTTCGTCATGATGTCGCGCGGCTTGATGCCGCGCTTGATGAGGTGCAACACGGCGGCTCCGGCGGCTTCGCAATCGCGTGTCTTGTCCTGCGACACGGCTGCCTGCGCGCTGGAGTTGGGCAGGCTCATGCCGAGCGCCTCGATGGCCGAAGCCATCGTGTTCGCCGTATACATCCCGCCGCAGGAACCGGCTCCGGGGATTGCAACTTCCTCAAGGTCGGCCAAATCCTTGTCGCTCATCTTGCCCGCCGAGTGCAGCCCGACGGCCTCGAAGCAGGAAACCACATCCACCGGCTTGCCGTGGAAATCACCGGGGAGAATCGTGCCGCCATAGACGAAGACCGCCGGGCGATTGAGCCGCGCCATCGCCATGAGGCAGCCGGGCATGTTCTTGTCGCATCCGCCCACGGCCACGAGTCCGTCCATGCCTTCGCAGCCCACCACCGTCTCGATGGAGTCGGCGATGACCTCACGCGAGACGAGGGAATACTTCATGCCCTCGCTGCCCATCGAGATGCCGTCGCTCACGGTGATGGTGTTGAAGACGAGCGCCTTGCCGCCGGCCTCGTTGACGCCCATCGCGACGCTCACGGCGAGCTGGTCAATGTGGATGTTGCACGGCGTGACCTGGCTCCACGTCGAGCAGACTGCGACCTGCGACTTGCGGAAATCTTCGCGCTTGAAGCCGACGGCGTGGAGCATCGCGCGGCTGGCGGCGCGTTCGGCACCGTCCACGACGATGGAGGACCACTGACGGGCGAGAGACGGGGACTTGGCGGCGTTTTTCTTTTTCATGTGCGGCGGAGCTTTCCTGAAACTAGTGGGTGAGGCAAGCCGGCCTTGCTCTTCCGCGAGGCAGCCGCCATAAACTCCGCCATGTCCGCAACCAAAACCACCTCAGCCTGCCTCGCCGTGCTGTCAGCGCTGCTGACGTCCGTCCCGGCGCAGATTGGAAAAGCCCCCGTTGCCGTGACGGGCAAAGACCTGCTCGCCCCGTGGAGCCTCGACGAAACTGTCCTCTACTCCGGCGCGACTGTTCACACCGTCTCCGGCGAGGTTCTCTCGCCCGGCTTCCTGCTCGCGAAGGGCGCGAAGATTCTTTCTGTCTCGAAGTCAGCGCCCGCCGCCAAGGCCGACCGCACGGTGGACTTGAAAGGCCTGCACCTTCTCCCAGGCATCATCCTGCCGACCAGCTCGCTGGGCCTCACGGAGATTTCCGCCGTGCGCGCCACACAGGACACGACGGAGACCGGCGCATTCACGCCCGATGTGCGCGCGTGGCTCTCGGTCAACCCGGACTCGGAACTCATTCCCGTCACGCGCGCCAACGGTATCACACACGCGCTCGTGCTCCCGCTGGGTGGCACGGTCAGCGGGCAGTCCGGCGTCATCTCGCTCGCCGGCTGGACGACCGAGGAGATGACCGTCAAGGCCCCCGTGGCGCTCCACGTCTTCTGGCCCGCGATGAATTTGAACGTGACGCCCAAGGAGCTTGCCCGCAGCACGAAGGCGAAGTCCCCCGACGACCAGTCAAAGGAGCGCTCCCGGCGCATCAAGGAACTCGACGACTTCTTCGCCGAGGCGCACGCCTACGCCAGCGCGCGAGGCGTGACGCCCAGGGATGCCAAGCCGGCGACGAAGGTGCCCGCGTGGGAAGCAATGCTGCCCTTTGTGCGGGACGGACTGCCGCTCATCGTCCACGCCGATGACGTCCGCCAAATCAAGGCCGCGCTCGCGTGGGCCGGCCAGCGCAAATACAAGATTGCCATCGCCGGTGGCCGCGACGCGTGGCGCGTTGCCGATGAGCTTGCCGCGAAGATGGTCGCCGTCATCTTCGAGTCCACATTCGACCAGCCTGCGCGTGACACGGACGCTTACGACGCGCACTTCAAGGGCGCGGCGACATTGCACAAGGCCGGAGTGAAAGTGCTCTTCAGCGAAGGTCCCGGCGCGAGCAATGCTACCTTCGCTCGCAACACGCCCTACTCCGCAGCGCAGGCGGTGGCCTTCGGTTTGCCCGGGGCGGAAGCGCTCAAGGGCCTGACCCTGTATCCCGCGCAGGTGCTCGGCCTCGACGGGCGCCTCGGCTCGCTCGAAGCTGGCAAGGAAGCGACGTTCTTCGCCAGCGACGGCAACATTCTCGACCTCCGCAGCAACGTCAGGCGGATGTGGATTGCCGGGCGCGAGGTGCCCCTCGACAGCCGTCACACGCGGCTCCACGAGAAATACAAGAACCGCCCCGCGCCGGCGGCGAAATGATCCCGATGAGGGGTTGCTTTTGAAGGTGTTGGCGACCCCCGCTCATCATCCGAGGAGGGGATGAAGGCACGCCTCAAGGCGTCCTGCTCGCATTCCACCCACGGGCATTCAGAACTGGCATCACTCCCTTTCCTGCCCGCTGTTCCAGTAGCGCAGCATCTCCTCCGCGCTCGGCACGTTCAGCGGACGCACGATGCGGAAGCCAAGGAACTGCGCGTCGGTGAGATACCAGATGCTCTTGGGAAGCTGCGGGTCCTGCTGCTTCCACGACTTGTCGGAGCCACGGCGAGCGGCGCTGCGGAGCTTGGCGATGCCGTCATCCCACGAGCCGCCACGCGCGGCCTGCGGATAGGGCGAGGCCTGCTTGAGCCACGGGTCCACGAGGGCGGTCTTCACCTTTTCATAGTTCGGCTCGTATTGGTCCATGCACCACTCGGCCACGTTGCCGTGGATGTCGTAAAGTCCCCACGGGTTGGGCTTCTTCTTGCCGACCTTCTGATACTTGAAATCGCTGTTCGCCTCGAACCATGCATATTGCTTCGCATCCGCCACATCGTCCCCCCACGAGTAGGCCGTCTTGGTGCCAGCGCGCGCGGCATATTCCCACTCGGCCTCGGTGGGGAGACGGTAGAAGTGGCCGGTCTTCGCCGAGAGCCACTGGCAGTATTTGTTCGCCGCGTGCTGAGTCATGCTGATGGCTGGGTAGCCGTCCTTGCCCATGCCGAAGGACATCTCCACATAGGGCTTCGTCGGGCGCGCGACAGCGTCGGAAACCTTGTCAATCGCGTCGTTGGACTTGATGCGGTCCTTGAACTTCTTCTCCTCGTCCACATACATGAACAGCTCAAACTCGTTCCAAGTGATCTCGTGCGTTCCCATCCAGAACGGGGAAATCTTCACAGTGCGCTGCGGCCCCTCGTTCGCATCGCGGCCCTTCTCGCCCAGCGGGCTGCCCATCGAAAACTGGCCCGCCGGAATGGGCACCACCGAGTAGCTCACCTCGGTGCCCACGATGGCGTTCGTGTAGGCCTTCATGTCGGCGGGGGTCTTCTCCTTGTGCGTCGCGGTGATAAACTTGTGGATGGTCGCGACTGTCTCGTTCTCATTCGCACCGATGACTTCCTTCTTCTTCTGCACCAGCACGAGGCCGTCGGGCCAGACCGCCCCCTGCTGAATCCACAACCTGATGAACTCAATCTCCTCCTTTGCCAACGGGTCTTTCGCCACGGGGGGCATCAGCTTCTCATCATCCTTGGACACGATGGTGCTGGTGTGGACAGGGCTTTTCGCGGGCTGGAAAGGCACGACACCTGCGCCGCTCTCGCCACCCTTTAGCGTGAGCTCCCGCGTCTCCATGCGAAGCCCGCCCTTTGCATGGCCTTCCTTGTGGCAGGAGACGCAGTTGAACTCGAAGATGGGCTGGATGTCCTTCGCGAAGTTGATCTTCTTTGTCACGCCGAGCTTGAGGCCGGCAGGCCATTTCGCACCCGCGTCAATCCACTCGCGAAGCTTCGCCTGCAGTTCCTTGGGCATGACGCCCTCCTTCGGCGGCGGCATGAACCCGTCGTCATCGGGCTTGAGCGTGGTGGAGGTGTAGAGCCTGCTGTCCTTCGACTTGCCGGCCACGAGCGCGGTGCCGCTGTCGCCGCCTTTGAGCGTGTCGGCGAGTGTGTGCAGCCGCAGGCCGCCCTTCTTCTGGTCCTCGCCGTGGCACTTGGTGCAGTGGGCTTCCAGCAAAGGCTGGATGTCCTTCACAAAGTCCACTTGGGCGGTGGCGGTGGAAACGAGCGCGAGCGACGCGGCGAATGTAAGGTGCAAACAATTTTTCATCGAACGATTGAGCGTGAAGCTAGTGACTTCGGATGGAATTGGGAAGCCGAGAAAGAACACGGGGGAGAATTTTCCTCAAAGAACCGCAGAAGGAACAAGCGATGAATTGCTGTCCGCTCCTCATTTTTTGGCAGGCACTTGGTAGCCGACAACCCGCGCGCGTCTTCCCCTCCGTCGCACCGACGCGTTTGCATGCAACTTCCAGGCATCCAGCCTTTGAAAGGCCTCCCGTGCGATTCGATTTCGCCTCCTCTCAGGCGAGAATGTCCTGGATGACCCGCCCATGCACGTCCGTGAGTCGCTGGTCGCGGCCACCGAAGCGGAAGGTGAGGCGCTCGTGATGAAGGCCGAGCTGGTGGAGAATCGTCGCGTGTAGGTCGTGGATGTCCACGCGGTGCTCGACGGCGCTCATGCCCATCTCGTCCGTGGTGCCGTAGGTCATCCCGCCGCGCAGGCCGCCACCGGCCATGAAGATGGTGTAGCCGCTAACGTGGTGGTCGCGGCCATCGGTGCCGGAGGAGTGCGGCGTGCGGCCCATCTCGCCGGCCCAGAGGATGAGCGTCTCGTCGAGCAGGCCGCGCGCCTTCAAATCGCGGATGAGCGCGGCGACGGGCTGGTCGGTGATGCGGGCGTTCTCCTCGTGACGCTTGCGCAGCTCGCCGTGCTGATCCCACGGCGCGTTGTTGTTGTGCGTGAGCGGACAGGTGACTTCGATGAAGCGCACGCCCGCCTCGACCATGCGCCGCGCCCGCAGGCATTGCAGCGCGTAGAACTTGTCGAAGTCATTCGCTCGGTCCACGCCGTAGAGCCGCAGCGTCTCGGGGCTTTCGCCGCTCACGTCACAGAGCGAGGGCACGAGCGACTGCATCCGCGCGGCCGTCTCGTAGTTCTTGATGGCGGACTCGATGGCGTCCGAGCCGCCAAGGGACTTCGCGGTGGCCGAGTCTTGTTCGCGGAGGAAGTCCAGCTTCGCGCGCTGCAACGCGGCGGGGTCGGCGGGCGTGATGTTGTCCACCGGCCGGCCCTTGGCGCGGACGGGCGTGGCCTGATGCGTCGCGGGGAGGAACGAGCTGGCGAAATTCTGCGAGCCGCCGTTGGGCACCCAGTCGTTGTTGAGCAGCATGTAGCTCGGGAGCTGTTCGTTCTCGGTGCCGAGGCCGTAGGAAACCCACGAACCGAGGCTCGGTGCCGCGCCAATGCTGCGACCCGTGTGGAGCAAGAGGCTCTGCGCCCCGTGCAACGGCGTCTCGCCGACCATCGAGCGCACGACGCAAAGGTCGTCCGCGACGCTGGCGATGTGCGGCAGCAGGTCGCTCACCCACAGGCCGGACTGTCCGCGTTGCTGGAACTCCCACGGGTTCTTCAGCCACTTGCGGTTCGCACTGACGCTTTGGGAAAGCTCGTCGGCGCGCCACTGCGCGGGCTGGCCGTTGCGCTTCGTGAGCTCGGGCTTGGGGTCGAACGTGTCCACGTGGGAGACGCCGCCATCCATGAAGAGGAAGATGACGTGCTTGGCACGGGCGGGGAAATGCGGAGTGCGGAATGGGGAATGCGGAATGGCCGAGGCGGTCGTGCGCCCGAACAGGCCGGCGAATGCGAGCCAGCCGAAGCCGAGGCTGGACTGCTGGAGGAAACTGCGGCGTGTGGCGGCGGGAGAGATGCGACCGGGGCAAAGTGGATTCACGGACGCGCCATTTTGGACTGCGCCGGCAGAGCGCAGCGGCGACGGCGCTTTGTCGTCCCGCGGAGCGGTCGGCCTCGCAACACTGCTCCGCAGCTCCGAAAAGCGGTGTCGCGCTCCGCTTGCCACCGCAGTCCATATTGGCGCGGTCGAAGCGTTTTCTTGGCTGCCGCGTTCAGTGGACATAGATGAACTCCTTCACGTTAAACAGCGCGTGCGCCACGTCCTGCCAGACGGGCGCGCAGGCCATGAGCGCGCCGGGCGCGAGGCCGTGCAACTCCGCCGAGCGGCCGGCGAGCTTCACGAGTCGCGACAGCTCCTCGTCGCGCGGCGGACGACCGAGGGCGCTGGCGAACATCATCTTGGCCCGGGCTTCGGGAGTTGTCGCACCGTCCTTCAGCACGCGGTCGCCCCAGTGCTTCGCCATCGCGAGGACAAACGGGTCGTTGAGCAACGCGAGCGCCTGGTCGGGGACGTTGGTCACGTCGCGCTTGCCGGTCGTGAGTTTCGGGATGGGCTGGTTGAAGAGCGCGAGGAACTTGGGCGGCTCCATCAAGGTCATCTTCAAGTAGAGGCTGCGGCGACCGAGGCCATCCAGCGGCCCGCTGAACAGACGCTTCGCCGCGTCCTGCGCCGTGCGATACGGGTCAATCGGATCGCCGCCGAGCGCCGGGTCGAGGCGGCCGGACACCGCGAGCAGCGCGTCGCGGATGGACTCGGCGTCGAGACGCTGCTGGGGGTAGTGGTGCCACAGGCGGTTCTCGGCATCGGCGACGCGCGCGGCCTCGCTGGGCGTGCTGGCCTGCCGCCACGTCGCGGACGTGACTAGGAGCCGCACGAGCTTCTTGAGCGACCAGCCCTCGGCCACGAAACGCGCGGCGAGGTAGTCGAGCAACTCGGGATGGACGGGCTTCTCGCCGAGGTGGCCGAAGTCATCGGGCGTGCGCACCAGGCCTTCGCCGAAAAGGTGCAGCCAGACGCGGTTCACGAAGACGCGCGCCGTGAGCGGGTTGGCGTCGCTGGCGATGCTGCGGGCGAGTTCGAGCCGCCCGCTCGAATCCAGCACGGCCCGTGTGGCTGGGCCACCGAGGAGCCGGATGTTGCCGCGCGGCACGACGTCGGCGAACTCGGTGTAAGCGCCACGCACGCTGAGGCGTTCGTCGCGGGCTTCATTCCAATCATCCGCCGAGCCGATGGTGCGGTCGGGCTGGAGGCGCTTCTCGGTCGTGCGATAGGCGGCGACGAGCGGTGCGAGCGTGGAGTTGGTCGCTTCGTTCGGCAGCCACTTCGCGACGAGCGCTTCGTTGAGCAAGCGCACGTCCTCGCTGTCGCAGCGGTCCTCAGCCCAGCGCGTGACGGCGGCGAGCAACGTGTCGGCGAAGCGCGCGGCGAGTTGTTCCTTCGACTCCGGCGCGGCCTCGCTGACGAAGAGCAGGGCGAAACGCGCGAGTTCATCCTGCGGGGCCTTGCCGACGGCGTGCTTGTAAACCCGCGTGAGGCCGAACCACGAGCGCTCATCGGCCACGTCGCTCTCCTTCAAGCCGCCGTAGCCGGTGCGCGGCGGGAAGTAGTTGTTCAGCGACTTGGTGGCGAACTCGAGATAGACGCGGCGGGCACGGCTGGTGTCGTTGCCACCGGCGAGCTTGTCGAAGTTGCCGGCGGTAAGCGTGAGCCATGCGGGCTGCGGCTGGTTGAGGAAGGCGAGGCGCTCGGAGTGAAAGGCCTGGTCCACGATGAACGCGCGCGCGGCGTGCCGCCCCGCCGCGTAGCCGACGGAAAAAGTCATCGCCGTCTCCGGCGCGAAGAGCGGGCTGCGCACCGCACCGGCGAGTCGCTGCGAACACGCGTGCGACCAGCGGCCAGCGGGAAGAAGCTGCGCGAGCGCGGCCTCGCCCTCGTCGGCCACGACAGGCTCGCCGTCTCGGACGAGGCCGTGCTTCATGCCGAGGCCGTCCCAGCGCCAACCGCACTCCATGCCCGCGCGAGTGAAGTCGGCGAGCAGGGTGAGGTTCGTCTGATTGGCGGCGACGCGCTTCTCGCGCTCGCGCTGAAACTCCTCGCGCAGCTTGGGCCATGCGGTGGCGAGGGTGACGACGTTGGTCGAGCGCAGCAGCGTTTGCCGCCAGAGCGACGCGAGCGAGTCGGGGAAGGCGGGCGAGGATTTTTCGTCGGCGGGCAGCGCGGTGAGTTTCGCCAGCAGCGGCTCGCGGGAGTTGAGCCAGAGTTTCGCCAGCTCGGCGCGAAGGGCTTGCTTGTGTCGGCGGAGCTCGGCGAGCACTTCGAGGTTCGGGTCCACCGCGTCGGCGCTGCGTGCGCCCCAGCGGGTGCTCATGAAGGTGCCGGCGAGCGCGTAGTAGTCGCGCTGGGAAATGGCATCGAGCTTGTGGTCGTGGCATTGCGCGCAGGCGACGGTGGTGCCGAGGAAGCCCTTGCTGACTGTGTCAATGATGTTGGCCATCGCCTCCTGCGTGACACCGTCAGCGAAGGCATTGTCGCCATGCCGACGCTCGCCCATGCGCATGGCCATCGGACCGAGGAGTGTTTCGCTCAAGCCGGTGCGCGAGTCCACGCGCGGCGGGAGCAGGTCGCCGGCGAGTTGTTCGAGGAGGAGTTGCTTAAACGGCACGTCGGCGTTGAAGGCGCGGACGAGATAGTCGCGGTAGCGCCATGCGTGCTTGGCCGGCGCGTCCCACTCGTAGCCGTGCGTGTCGGTGTAGTGGACGACGTCCATCCAGTGCCGCGCCCACCGCTCGCCGAAGTGCGGACTGGCGAGGAGCGAATCCACGAGGCGGTCGTAGGCAGCGCTCTCACTTTCTTGCTTTCCCAGTTTCTCACCTGCCCGTGCGGGAGCGGGTGAGAAAGTGGGAGAGTGGAAAAGTGAGACTTCGCGCACGAAGGCTTCGACATCCTCGGCGCGCGGCGGGAGGCCGGTGAGGACGAAACTGAGGCGGCGTGCGAGCGCGCGAGGGTCAGCCTCTGGCGCGGGCCGCAACTTTGATGTTTCAAGACCGGCGAGAACGAAGCGGTCCAGTTCGGTGCGGCACCAAGCCGCTTGTTTCACTGCGGGCGGGGCAGGCTGCCGGACGGGTTGCAGGCTCCACCATTCTGTGCGCTTGCGGAAAGTCTCCTCCGACAAGCCCTCCGCCGGCGCGGCGGACAAACGCGCCAAACTGAGCACGCCCAGCAGCAGGAGGACGGGCGCGGTCGGCTTCACGGAGGTGGAGTGCTCACGCGAGAATCTCACGAATCAAGTTTCCGCCCACGTCGGTGAGGCGGTAGTCACGGCCGTTGTGGCGGTAGGTGAGCTTCTCGTGGTCCATGCCGAGCAGGTGGAGAATCGTCGCGTGCAAGTCGTTGCCGTGGACCTTGTCCTCGACGGCCTTGTAGCCGAACTCGTCGGTTGCGCCGTAGTGGACGCCGCCCTTCACGCCGCCGCCAGCCAGCCAGATGGTGAAGCCCTTCGGATTATGGTCGCGGCCCAAGCTGCCCTGCGAATCGCTCGTGCGGCCGAACTCGCCGCCCCAGACGACGATGGTGTCCTCCAGCATCCCGCGCATTTTGAGGTCTGTGAGCAACGCGGCAGCGGGCTGGTCCGTGGCGGCACCGCAGGAGCGGTGATTCGTCTCGATGTTGTTGTGTCCGTCCCAGGGCACGTCGTTCACGCTGCCGTCGCCGCCAGTGCCCTTGCCGGCGAAGATTTGCACGAAGCGCACGCCGCGCTCCAGGAGCCGGCGGGCGATGAGGCACTGCCGGCCAAACGTCTCGGACTCCTTGCGGTCAAGGCCGTAGAGCTGGCGCGTGGCGGCGGACTCGTTCGCGATGTCCATCGCCTCGGGCGCGGCGAGCTGCATCCGGTAGGCCAGCTCGAAGGAGTTGATGCGCGAGAGCAAGTCGGCCTGCGTCGGACGCGCCTGCGCGTGGTCGCGGTTGAGCGAGCCCAGCAAGTCGAGCGAGGCGCGCTGCTGCGTTTCCGACTCGTCCTTGGCGCGGGCGAGATTGTCGATTGCCTCCTTGCGCCGGGCGTCGAGCGTGAGCGCCTGGTAGGTCTTGGGCAGAAAGCCCGCGCTCCAAATCTGGTCGTCGCCACGGGGCCGCGTCTCGTGCAGCACGACGAAGGCGGGGAGGTTTTGGTTGTCCGCGCCGAGGCCATAAGTCACCCACGCGCCCGCACTGGGCAGGCCAGGTCGGTCCACGCCGCACATGAGTTCCATTGCGGCGGGCGCGTGGTTGTTCGCGCGCAGGTGCATCGAGTGGATGAACGCCATGTCGTCCACATGCTGCGAGAGGTGCGGCAGGATGTCCGAGACCCACGCGCCGGAGCGTCCGTGCTGGTTCCAGCCGAAGGGTGACTTGAGAATCTTGCCGCTCGTCGTGAAGAAACCTGTCTTCGGGTCGCTGCCGGGCAGGACCTCGCCGTTGCGCTTCTGGAGCTCGGGCTTGTAATCCCAGGTGTCCACCTGCGACGGCGCCCCGGGCATGAAGAGCCACACGATGCGCTTGGCCTTGGCGGGGAAAAGCGGCGGGCGCGCGGCGAGCGGGTTCACCGGCGCAGCACCGGCGCGGGTCTGCTCTTGCAGCAACGTGCCGAGTGCTACGGAGCCGAGGCCAAGGCCTGAGCGCTGGAGGAAGCTGCGGCGCGAGGGGAGAACGAGTTCGTTGGGAGCGTATTGGCCGAACATAAATCAGAGAAGGAGACTGCTTTTTAGCCACGGATTGAACACGGAAGAAACACGGATGGGGAACAGCGACGGCGGTAAGCTCTTCTCCGTGTTTAATCCGTGTTTCATCGGTGGCTAAAATCGGGGGCTTCAGTCCACGTAGATGAACTCGTTCATGCAGAGCAGGACGAGACAGGTTTCGGTGAGGGCGCTGGCGGCTTGCGCGACGGTGGCCTTCGGGTCGGCAGACGGCGGACCGAGCATCTCAAGCTGCTTCTCGTAGAATTTCACGAGCCGCGCCTGCTCGGCTGCGCTCGGCGCGCGACCGAGCGCGATGCGGCTGGCCTGCGCAATGGCTGCGGCTGGCTCGACGCTGGACTGGAGCACGCGCTTCGTGAGTCGGTCGGCGATGTCGCGCACGAAGGTGGAGTTCATCATCGCCAGCGCCTGAGTGGGCAGCGTGGTCGCGCCGCGCTCGCCGACACTCGCGGCTGGCTCGGGCGCGTCGAAGAGCGTGAGGAAAGGGATGAGTTCGCTGCGTTTGACGCGGAGGTAGACGCTGCGGCGTGCCGACTCGTAGTTCGTCTCACTCGGGCCGTAGAGCTTGGCTTCCAAACGTCCGCCGACGGTCAGGAGCGCGTCGCGGATGGCCTCGGCTTCGAGACGAAGTGCTGGGCGATGCCACCAGAGTTTATTCTCCGGGTCGGCCTTGAGATTCGCCGGCTTCAGCTCCGCGCCTTGCTGATAGACCGCGCTGGCCATGATGAGCTGGTGCAAGGGCTTGAGCTGCCAGCCGCCGCGCACGAACTCGCCCGCGAGCCAGTCGAGCAACTCAGGATGCGTCGGCGGCTTGCCCTGCACGCCGAAGTCGTTCGGCGTCGCGACGAGGCCGCGCCCGAAGTGATGCTGCCAGACGCGGTTCACCATCACGCGCGCCAGCAGGCTGCCCGCGCCGTGCTCGGCGTCGGTGAGCCAGTCGCCGAGGGCGATGCGCGGGTCGGCCTCGGGCTTCGGCAGCCAGCGCTTCACGCCTTCGCTCGCGGTGTTGAGCACTTGCAAGTAGTTCGGGTCGGCTTTGGAAATCTTGCTGTCCACCTCGCCGCGACGCAGCAGGTGAACGTCCTGCCCGCCGGCCTTCGTGGAATACACGGGCACGAGGTCAGGCTTCGGCGTCTTCCCCGCGTGCTCGCGCACGATGGCTTTGAGCCGCTGCGCCTCGGTGTCGAACTTGGCATACCAGCGGAACAGCGCGGCGCGATTGGTCTCGTTCAGCGCGCCGCCAGTCGTGGCCAGCACCGTTTGCAGCTCGCGCAAGTTCTGTTCATCCTTCGCCTGCGCCAGCGTGGCGGGCGTCTTGTCGTTGCTAAAACCCAGCCGCAGCCGGCCGATGCCGAAGAAGCCGGTGAACTTGATTTGGAACTCCAGCTCCGTGCCGCCCTCGAACCCCACCGGCTCGCCCTCAATGCTGAAGACCGCCGCGTGGTCCTTGCCGAACTGCGGCGCGATGGCCCAGCCGGAGTTCGCGCGATTGTCCGTGACGGCGGCAAGCGGAAATCTGAGCTGCTCGAACGACGCGACCACAGCCTTGAGCTTGAGCGTGACGGGTTTGTCCTTCGACTTCGCGTCGAGCGGGCGCGCGGTGACCTTGAAGTCGGTGAGGACGAAGTTGCCGTTGTCAGAGAGGCCGGGGCCCTTCGCAGGCAGCGCCGCGTCCGCGAGCGCATCCAAGCGCAGCGCGCGCAGGCCGCGCTGATAAGTCGTGGCCTTCACCGTGTAGGTGTCGTCCTTGGCCTTGTTGCCGAGGTAGCGCACGACCCCGTTGGTGCCGACTTCGAGCGACGCGGCCAACGCCTCGGCGGAAGTCACGTCGCACATCTGCCACGGCGCGGCGTTGGTTTCCTTGGCTGGCTCGGTCTCAAGAAACTTGGTGAAGCGCGCCGGGAACTGCGCGGCTTCAAACTGCTTCAGCGCGGCAAGCAACGGTTCGCCGGCCAGCTTGTGCGCGGCCAGCTTGCGCTGCGTTTCCTCGTGAGCGCGGTCGATTTTCAGCTCGCCATGCACCGTGCGCGCGAGCGCCGCGGCGATGCCGTAGTAATCTGTCTGCGGGATGGGATCATACTTGTGCTCGTGGCAGCGCACGCAGCCGAGCGTCAGCCCGAGGAAGCCGCTTCCAATGGTCGAGACCATGTCGTCTAGCTGGTCGTAGCGAATGCGCTCGATGGTCTTCGCCGTGATTTGGCCAGGGTAAGGCCCGGCGACGAGAAAGCCCGCCGCGCTCGCGCCCTCGACCGAGTCCGGCTGGATGCGGTCCCCCGCAAGCTGCCAGCGGATGAAACGGTCGTAAGGCATCCCGTCGTTGAGCGCGCGGATGACCCAGTCGCGATAGTGAAACGCGCCGGGCCGAAACCCATCGAACTCATAGCCGCCGCTCTCCGCGAACCGCACCACGTCGAGCCAGTGCCGGCCCCAGCGCTCGCCGTAGGCGGGGGAGGCGAGGAGCTTGTTCACGACCTGTGCGAAGGGACCGCTCTCACTTTCTCCACTAGCAGGTGTGAGGGTGCGAGAGTGAGACGGTGTGAGGGAGAAGGCGGCCAGTGCCTCGACCGTCGGCGGCAGGCCGGTGAGGTCGAAGGTCGCGCGCCGCAGCAACTGCTCGCGCGCAATCGGCTTGCTCGGCGTGATCTTCGCCTTCTCCAGCTTTGCGAGGATGAAGCGGTCAATCGGCGTCTTCGCCCACGCCGCGTTCTTCACAGTCGGGACCGTCACCGGCTTGAGCGGACGGAACGCCCAGTAGTCGCGGCCTTGTGGAATGCTGATCTCGCGCCGCGCCTTGGCCACCTCGCCGGTGCGCGGGTCCGGCGCGCCCATCGCCACCCACTTCTCGAAGTCCGCGATGACCTCCGGCGGTAGCTTCTTCTTCGGCGGCATGTGGAGGTCTTCGCGCGTCCAGCGCAGCGCCTTGATGAGCAGGCTCTCGTCCGGCTTGCCGGGCACGATGGCCGCGCCTTCATCGCCACCTGTGAGCAACGCGGCGCGCGTGTCGA
>JACRKB010000169.1 GCA_016235545.1 Verrucomicrobiota bacterium
GCCACGCCGCCGCCCGGTTTCCAAGGTGACGCGCTTACAGCGCTCGGCTTCCTCGTGGCCTCGTTGACCTGGGGCTTCACCCCAGGCTAGCGAATGCCGGGCTTTCAGCCCGAAGCACCGACTCGCGTCCGGTCTGCAGGACAGTGAGATGCGCCACCACCGATTGGTGTCCGTGTTCGTCTCCTTGGAAGGTTGCCAGTTCCTCGGCCACATCCATGTTTCGTCTGTGTTCCATCCGTGGCTGATGAATCGTTCCGGCTAAAGCCAGCGGCTACTCCCTCGCCTTCGTGTCCATCGTGATGGTGACGGGGCCGTCATTCACCAGCGCCACCTGCATGTCCGCGCCGAACTCGCCAGTGTGGACGGGCTTGCCCAGCTCCTCCGCGAGCCGGGCGACGACCGCTTCGTAGCGCGGGATCGCCACCTCGGGCCGCGCGGAGCGGAGGTAGGACGGACGGTTGCCCTTCTTCGTGCTGGCGAAGAGCGTGAACTGGCTCACGACGAGAATTTCCCCGCCCACCTCCTGCACCGAGAGGTTCATCAGCCCGGCATCATCCGGGAAGATGCGGAGGCGGACCAGCTTGCCCGCGAGCCATTCTGCGTCCTCCTGCGTGTCGGCATCCTCCACCGCCACGAGCACGAGCAGGCCGCGCCCGATGGCACTCCTGACCTGTCCGGCGATGGTGACGCTGGCCTGGGAAACCCGCTGAATGACGGCACGCACGATGCGTCATAGATTGCGAAGCCAAAGCCAACAAGCGTCAAGCCGATACCTGCGGTTCACGGTTGTCACTCACGGCGAGGCACGCAAAACGAACTGCAACTTCCGGCAATATCATGAAGGCCAAGCACACCTCCGCTTTGCGGCTCAACGGCGCGCGCGGATTCACGCTCATCGAACTGCTCGTCGTCATCGCCATCATCGCGATCCTGGCGGGAATGTTGCTGCCGGCTTTGGGGCAAGCAAAGGCGAAGGCGAAGGGAATCGCGTGTTTGAACACCACGAAGCAATTCGGGATCGCCCTGTCGGTCTACAGTGCCGATCAGGATTCCAAGACGCCCTTTTGTTGGATCAGCCCGTCGCTCCTGCCCTACGGGCTGCCGAACACAGGGGCAAACTACGGGGCATGCAACGGCGCTTCGCTGATGGGAAAATATATGGCCGGCACGAAGAGCTTCACCTGTCCCTCTTGGCCAACTGTGGGTGTGCCGGCTCCATTTGTGGCCGCGAGCACCTACGGGTTCGACTGGATCACAAGCTCGCAATATCGGGTCAACCCATATCTTGGCATCAACGGCATGGGGCCTGGAACAGAGAACGGATCGCCTCAGACTGGCGAGGGAGGGACCATCCCTGGAGGAGTTCACAATGCCTTCCGCCTCGACATGATTATCAATTCATCCAGCAAGGTGTTCATGTTCGACGCGCTCGATGGCCGGCCCTATATGCCCACACCGGGGTCCGCTGCTTTGGCTTTCTCCAGTTCCCAACCGGGCGGAGACCGGGCCGATCCGCTCAATTTCACCCCAAGCTTTCAGATGGCGAACATAGGCCTGCACCATTCCAAGCGAACCGCCATGACATTCATGGACTCTCATGCGGAGATGGTTCCCAAGGCCAGCCCGATTACCTACGGCGGGACGAATGACGCTTACTGGGCTTTGGGCAGGTAGCACGCTCAGCTTCAAGGATTGCCGCTCTCGGGCACCACGACGGCATATACCCGTTTCACCCAGTCCGCTGGTGATTCAGTTGCGCCGGTGCTCTGGGGGATCGGAACCCGGTTGGCGACTGCCAAATTCACAAGCCTGGCCCGGACGGCGGGCTGAATCGCCGGCAGCGCCATGCCCACAACGACAAGCTTGCCTTTCCTTTGCTGAATCAACGCCCTCTCCGGGTCGCCCAACACGGGAAGGCTGCTGAACAACACCAAGGTTGTGTCTGCTCTCTGCACCAGCGATTGAAAGACGCCTGCCGGCCACGCGCTCTGCATGGCCATCACGGGACGGGGCAGTTTCACATCCGCGTCGAAAGTGAATCGGCCTCTCCCAGCGAGGCGAGCCTTGAACGCGAGCGCCTGCACACCCTGCATCTCAATCGCCTTGCCGAAACGTGGGTGCTGATTTGCGGTTTTGTCTGGCACGTCATAGACCACCTGCACGCGCCCTCCGGGCAAAATAGCCCCCAGTTCATCTGCCGCGTATTCGCCAAGAGAGGCGAACGGTTGCTTGTTCACCCTGATCTCCGGCGTTGCAAACTGTCGGTGGACAAACCAGGCAGCCATCAACAACGCGAAAAGAGCTCCAGCAAGTTTGAGGTGGAACAGCGTTCTGTCCCCTGCTTGTCCGGTCGGCTTCGCTTTCATGGCTCGGTATTGAGATGACCCTGTGCGGAACCATCGCCACTCACCCCACCGCCTTCTCCTTGTTCCCCAACCCGAGGAAGTAAATCACCGCCGCCGAGACAGTCATCGAGGCGCAGAGGAACCAGAGGCCACCGACGAAGGAGCCGGTGCGCTTCTCCACCTCCCCCAGAACGGTGGGGCCAAGGAAGCCGCCGAGGTTCCCGATGGAGTTGATGAGGCCGATGCTGCCCGCCGCCGCCGCCTCGGTGAGGAAGAGGCTGGGCAGCGACCAGAAGGCCGGCATGTAGGCCTTGAACCCGGCGAACGCAACCATGAAGCACACGACCGTGAGCCACAACCCGCCGCGCGTGAAGGGTGCAAGGCCGACAGCGCACGCGCCGATGACGATGGGCACTACGGCGTGGTAACGACGCTCCTTGTGCCGGTCAGAACTCCAGCCGACGAAGAGCTGCCCCGCCAGCCCGAGCATCGGCGGGAGCATCACGAGCCATGTGAGTTTGTCAAAGGTCAGCCCATACCAGTCCTTCAAGATGCTGGGCAGAAAGAACTCGATGCCATAGCTGCCCGTCACGATGCAGAAGTAGGCCAGCGCGAGGAGGAGAACCTTCGGATGACGCAGAGCTTCGAGCACAGTCATGCGCCTGCCTTGGGAGCGGGCGGCGCGCTCGCGTTCGAGTTCGGCTTCCAAGGCATCGCGTTCATCAGTTGTGAGCCATCTGGCTTCGCTGGGCCGGTCGGTCATTGCGAAGAGCACGACGACGCCCAGCACCACTGCAGGGATGCCCCAAAAGATGTAAACGCATTGCCAGCCTTCGAGGCCCATGAACTCCGGGTGATGCACCGTGACGCCGTTGACCACCTCGTCGGTGCCAATCTTGAGCAGTGCGTTGGAAATCTTCGGGCTCATGATTTGCGCGAAAGGCGTGGCGACGAGGAAGCAGGAGAGGGCCTTTGCGCGGTCGCGGCTGGGGAACCAGTGCGTGAGATAGACGATGATGCCGGGGAAGAAGCCGGCTTCCGCAAGGCCGAGGAAAAAGCGCACGCCGTAGAATTGCTCCGGCGTCTTCACCAGCGCGGTGAGCGCGGCCATGATGCCCCACGAAACCATGATGCGGCTGATCCATTTGCGCGCGCTCCAGCGCTCCACGAGCAGCGTGCCAGGAATCTCGAGCAGGAAGTAGCCCAGGAAAAACATCCCCGCGCCCAGGCCAATGACGGCGTTGTCGAAGCCCGGCAGGTCCTTCGTCATGGTGAGCTTGGCGATGGAGACGTTCGCGCGATCCACGTAGGCGATGACGTAGCAGATGAAGAGCAGCGGCAGGAGCCGTCGGTAGGCCTTGCGGCGAGCGCGGTCGAGTGCGGAGACGGGGCAGTCAGTGGCCATGCGGGTGTGTTGTGGCGTGGACGATGAAGCGGCGGAGTGCATGACTCAAGGCATGATTGGTCCCCCGTGAGAAATGGAGGAGCAGGAGCAGGGTTACGCGGAGGAGGACCGAAGCCGCTCTTTCGCCAATGCTCATATTCCTAACCCTATTTCATCTTCGTCAACCTCGTCAGTTGAGCGGCTCCGATCTGCCAAGCCGCTTTCGCAGGGAGGGAAAGCGTATTCCAATTCGGAATGAAATCGGGTGGAACGGTTCCAACTGAAGCCTATTTCTTCTTCGCAGGAGCCGGTGGTGGAAGCGACGAAAAGGTGTCAGTGCGGAACGGCGACGCGGGCAAGCCGTCCTTGCTGAAGAGGTTCACCACCGGGAAGTCCGCCCAGCCGAAGCGCACGGCGACGGGCTTTGGGACAGCGGCAGCACTGACGACAATCGAGTTGTCCGGCTGAAGCTGCGCGTCGGCCCACACGAATATCTTGTCCTGACCACAGAGCGCAAAGCCGGTGAGTGTTCCACCTCGCACCTCAAGGCCCGCGCCGACGTGGTCGAAGCGCAGCAGGATTTTTTCACCCTGCACTGTCATTTCGCGGAAGCCCGGGCAGATGGACGCAATCTTCTCCCCATAGGCCAGCGCCCGCGCCGCGAGCGCGAGCCTTGCGCCGACAGGCTCCTTCTTCGCAGGCGTCAGGTCATCCTTTTCACCGACATCGGTGGTGACGATGAGCGCGTAGTTGGGAACGGCCTTCGCTGTGAGTGACTGCGCCTCGCGCAGACGCGCCCAGTCGGAGTCTTCCGGCGCGGCGGTGATTTGCTCCAGCGGACGGTTGCGGTTCCTGTCGAAGGGCGCGAGTTGCACTGCGAGGAAGGGAAACTCGCCCTGCCCCCACGCCTGTCGCCAGCCCTTGATGAGTTCGGGAAAGAGCACCCGATACTGCGCGGCGCGATCGGAGTTGACCTCGCCTTGATACGAGATGACTCCACGAATGCCGTAGGGCACCACTGGCGCAACCATGCCGTTGAACAGCTCCGCGCCCATCCATGAGGGCATGACGGGCGGCTTCGGAGGCAGTCCTCCCGGACGTTTTCCCTGCTTCTTCAACTCGTCGGACTCGGAGCTGAACTTTTGGACGGCGGCGGCGTAGTCACCGCGCAGCCGTTCGAAGCGCTCGATGAAGTCCCGGCGCAATTCCGGGTGGCCGCTCAACGTGCTCTGACTCGCCCACGCCTCCGCCGGAGTGCCGGCGTGATACACGCCGACAAGTCCGATGGGCACACCCACGGCCCTCTGCAAGTCGCGCCCGAAATAGTAGCCCACTGCGGAAAAACCTCCCGGCGCACGGCACTCCTGCCACGAGGCGCGCACGTCAGATGCCGGCTCGTTCGACTTCGCGCGCGGGACGGTGAAGAGGCGGATGAGCGGGTTATCCGCGGCAACGATCTCCTTCTCCCCATCGGCCGACTTGTTGAGGGGGAATTCCATGTTCGCCTGGCCGGTGCAAATCCAAACGTCGCCCACGAGGATGTTCTTGCGCTCGATGCGGTTCTTACCCTGCACCACGAGCGACGCAGGCGCAGCACTGGCCTTGAACGGACCGAGCTTGACCTGCCAGCGGCTCAACGGATTCGGCAACTGCCGAAAAGCAGCGGCGCTCGCCTTCTGCCCTTGGAACTCGATCGTGACCATCTCGCCCTCCTCCGCCCAGCCCCAGAAAGTCAGCGGCAGTTCACGCTGAAGCACCATGTTGTCCGAGAAGATGCCGGGCAACTTCACGGCGGCGAAAGCAGGAGAAGTCAGGCAGTGGAGGACAGCGAACAGTGATGCGCAAATGCCAGCGTAGCGCGAGAAAGCTGGATGCATGGCCGGAATTCAACGCTGCCCCCGAAAAAGGTCAACGCGGAAAGCGACTTCAGAGGCCGCGATTGGCCCGCCACAGCATCCATGCACCGAGGCCTTGGAAGAGAAAATTGGGCACCCAGACAATGAGATGCGGATACAACTGCGGGCGCGTCTCCCACGATTGGCCGAGGATGATGAAGCTGTAATAGACCGCGGTGAGCAGCAGCGCCGCCGCGATGCCGAAGCTCGTCTCTCGCCGGTGCCCGCGCAGACCCAGCGGGATGCCGATGAGTGTGAAGCTGATGCATGCGCAGGAAAACGAGACTTGCCGATGCAAGTTCACCAGCACCGGTGTGGCATCAATGCCGCGCTGCTGAAGCTCGCGCCGTTCAGCAAGAAGTTGGACGAAGGTCATCTCACTGAATTTCGGCTGCCCCTGCGAGGGCTGCGCCGCGGACAGGTCGAGGCGCACCGGCGGCGCCTCATCGAAAAATACAGGGCTTAAATCCCCAACCACATTGGTGGCCGACCCGCTCTCGCCGCCAAGCGAGCGTGTAAAAATCTCGGCCTCAAAGAGCTGGAAAAGCATTTCGCGGTTGCCGGGATTGGCCGTGACCCGAGCACGGCGGGCATGAATGCGCTGAACCAACTGTCCCTCGCGCATCTCATAAAGCAGCACGTTCTCGAACTCGGCGTCGCCACGCCGCTTGCCGATGTAGATGGTCCAGCCTGGAAACTCCGTGATGTAACGCTGCTCGACGAGCAGCGCCGTGGGCCGGGCAATGCCCAGAGCGTAGGTCATTTCCTTGAACGCCACGCGGCAGCGCGGAGCAAGCTCCAGCGTGGCAAATGCGGATACTCCGCTGGCAATCAGCCCGATCCACAGAACCGGCGTGACGAGTGCAACCAGGCTCACGCCACCCGCCCTGACAGCAGTAAGCTCCTGATCCGCGCTCAAGCGCCCGAAGACCAGCAGCGTCGCGGTCAGCAACCCCATCGGCAGCGCGAAGATCAACCCAAAAGGCAGCAGCATGGCCACAGCCTGGAGCACGCTGACGAACGGCACCTGCGGACTTAGCAACAGGGGCAGGATTTCCTTGAGGACGTTGACGATGAGGAACAACCCCGTGAACACCGCCACGGTCATGGCGAGCGTGGCGAGGATCTGCCGTGCGACATAGCGGTGCAGCGTCTTCATCATGCACGTGGACAGGGGCCGGAGGTTTCCGGAAGCAACATCGGGGCGAGCGTAGCCCGCCGCGCAGGCAATGTCACGGCGGGTTCATGCCTCAAGAACCAACCCAAAAACCGCTGTTGGTTGACGCAGAGGACGCGAAGGACGTGGCGTCGAAGGTCATTTTTTCCAAACGCAGGCACCGGCACCCTTCACCCAACGGGTGAAAGGTCGCGGTTTCAAAAGTCTTCTCCTTTGCGCCCTTTGCGCCCTTTGCGTGAGGTTCAACTGCGGAATCTTGGATAAGCGGTGTTCAGGGCTCAGTGTTCAGACCTGAAAGGGCGACTCGACTCCCCTCTGAGTGCCTTCGCATGCGGATGGACCCTCTCAGCGATGCGACCAGCCGAAGCGACCAGGACGGTTTCCCTGGTTCAGGAAGGGCCAATAGACGAACGCGGATTTGCCGATGACGTTCTCCTGCGCGAAATCACCCCACCTGCGGGAATCAAGGCTGTTCATCGTGTTGTCGCCCATCACCATGTAGTGACGCTGGCGAAGCGTGAACTCGTGGCGCTCATCGGAGAACAACGGAGCCAGGCCGGCGCCTCGGTTCTGCTGGGCGACTCGCTCGTTCACATGGCCTGAGAACTTGCTGTCGTCGGGCGGACCGCTGAGGTGATAGACGTTTTCAAAACGCGGCGTGCTGGCGTCGAGACGCTGGCCGTTGATCCGCAGGTGCCGGTCATCGCCGATGCTCACGCGCTCGCCGCCCAGTGCGACCATGCGCTTGATGTAAAACTGGTCCTGCGGCAGGCCCTCAATGCCCTTCGTCTCAAAGACGATGATCTCGCCGCGCTCGGGGCGTCGGAAGTTGTAGCTGAGCCGGTCCACAAACAAGTGATCGCCGCTGGTGACCTTGAGCTTGAGAATGTCCTCGCCCTTGCGGAACTGCTGGCCGGGATACAACCCAGAGCGGTTCGCGTTACCGCCGAACAACTGGTCGGGCGGGAACCAGACCGTGTAAGTCCGCTCGCCAACTTGGAAGCGCTGCTTCTTCACGAGCAGAGGAATCACGGTCTTGGGCTGCTCGACCGCGTGCAGCTCTCCATCCGCCTCGCAGACGACGTGGTAGTAGGTAACCCCCCGAAACCACGAATCCACGAACGAATCCAGCGCACCCGGGAACTTCACTTCCGCCTGGTTGCGCGAACTCTCGTGAGTGATGCCGTAGAGCGTGGGCTGCATCGAGCCGGTGGGAATCTTGAACGGCTGGAGAAAGAATGTCCGGATGGCCATCGCCACGCCGATGGCCACCAGCACCACCTCGATGTTTTCCCGCCAGCCCGCGTGGGGATGAGGCTTGAGCCACTGGTTGGCCACCGTTTCCACAGCCGTCATCTCCGCCATCAGCGCCTTCTTGTCCGCCTTCGCGCCGACGGCCGTGCGGAGCTTCGCGCAGGCTGCCTCAATGGCCGTGATGCCCTCGGGCGCAAGCAGGTCCCGCTGCGCCGCAAGGAGGTTGAGGACGTGTTTGCGAAGGTCGGTCGCCTGCCGAATCGAGGTGGAAGTCAGCCACGCGAACACGGCTGACAACCATTCGAATAGGAACTGACCGCGCATCATCGGTCTCCCTCCAGCGCCCTGTTGCGTGCTCCGTGCTTCGTGCTGCGTGATTTCATCTGTGAACCTTCACCCAGATTCACGGAACACGGAACACGGAACACGATGGAGATCTTCACGGTCACACGCTTTCTTGCCTCATGTCTTCAGCACCTCGATGAACGCCTCCTGCGGAATGTTCACCGAACCGAACATCTTCATGCGCTTTTTTCCTTCTTTCTGCTTCTCAAGCAGCTTGCGCTTGCGGCTGATGTCGCCGCCGTAGCACTTCGCCGTCACGTCCTTGTGCATCGCGCCGACGGTCTCGCGGGCGATGAACTTCCCGCCGATGGCCGCCTGGATGGCGATGCCGAACTGCTGCCGGGGGATCACTTCCTTGAGCTTGGCGGCAAGGGCGCGGCCACGGGCCTCAGCCTTGTCGCGATGCACGAGACAGGAGAAGGCGTCCATCAGCTCGCCGTTGACCAGCATGTCCAGCTTCACCATGTCGCTGATCTCGTAGCCAACCGGCTCGTAGTCCATCGAGCCGTAGCCGCGTGTGATGGATTTGATCCGGTCGTGGAAATCAATGAGGATTTCATTCAGCGGCATCTTGGCCGTGAGCATCACGCGGCGGATGTCGAGCGTCTCGGTGTTCGAGATGTCGCCGCGCTTCTCCTTAATCAGCCCCATGATGTCGCCGATGTTCTCGTTCGGGCAGATGGCGAAGGCCTTCACCATCGGCTCCATGATGTGCTCGATGTAGGTGGTGTCCGGCAGGAACGCAGGGTTGTCCACTTCCTTCTCCGTGCCGTCGGTCAGCTTCACCTTGTAGATCACGCTCGGGTAGGTCGCGATGATGTCCATGTTGAACTCGCGCCGGAGCCGCTCCTGCACGATCTCCATGTGCAGCAGGCCGAGGAAGCCGCACCGCAGCCCGAAGCCCAGCGCCGCCGAGCTTTCCGCCATGAAGGTCAGCGCCGAGTCGTTAAGCTGGAGCTTGGCGATGGCCACCTTCAGGCCTTCGTAGTCCGCCGTGTTGATTGGGTAGATGCCCGAGAAGACCATCGGGTGAATCTCCTGAAAGCCCGGCAGCTCCGGCGCGGGCTGGCGCGGGTCCGTGATGGTGTCGCCGACCTTCACCTCGCGCGGAGTCTTGATGTTCGCTGTGAAGTAGCCCGTCTCGCCCACGGTGAGCTTGTCGCGCGTGTAGGGCTTCGGGCGGAACGAGCCGACTTCCTTCACCTCCACCGTCTTGCCGGAGTGCAGCAGCTTCACCTGCGTGCCCGCCTTCAACTCTCCGTTCATCACGCGCACGAGGATGACCACTCCCTTGTAGGTGTCGAAGAACGAGTCAAAAATCAATCCCTGCAACGAGGGGACGTTTGTCGGTTTGGGAGCGGGCATCCGGTGGACGATGGCTTCGAGTATGTCCTCGATGCCGATGCCTTCCTTCGCGCTGGCCAGCAGCGCCGTCTCGCCTGGAATCGCGAGGATGTCTTCGAGTTGCTGCTTCGCCATCGGGATGTTGGCGTGCGGCAGGTCAATCTTGTTGATGACCGGGATGATCGTGAGGTTCTGCTTCATCGCCAGGTGGACATTCGCCACCGTCTGCGCCTCGACGCCCTGCGCCGCGTCCACGATCAGCAGCGCGCCCTCGCACGCCGAGAGCGACCGCGACACCTCGTAGGCGAAGTCCACGTGGCCGGGAGTATCAATGAGGTTCAGCTCATACTCCTCCCCGTTCTTCGCCGTGTAATACATGGTGACCGGGTGCGCCTTGATGGTGATGCCGCGCTCGCGCTCGAGGTCCATCGCGTCGAGGAGCTGGTCCTCCATGTCCCGAGTGGCGACCGTGCCCGTGCGGTGGAGAAGCCGGTCGGACAGCGTGGTCTTCCCGTGATCAATGTGGGCGATGATGCTGAAATTGCGTATGTGCGCGGCGTCCATCAGTGGCTCTTGCTCGTAATCCAAGACTTGCGGCTACCCATCAGCCGACTCCGCTCCCCTGCCCTGCTCTGCTGGGTGGAGACCAACGAATCGGACCGCTGCGACTGCAGCGACCGCGCGAAGATAGCGGCGACGGACTTGATGGGAAGGGAAAAGTCCGCCTCCAACCCGGACGAGCGGCGCGCTTCCCTCCCGGCAGCACGGCATGTTTTCCGCTCCTGCTCCCATTCCTGATTCCCATCTTGCACCCTCCGCTTCCGTTTCGATCAGCAGGGCAGGTTCACGAGCAGGAGAAATTCAGCACGTCCGCTTTGCCCTCAATAAACAGCCTCGTCCGAAGGGCTGTTCACCCCGGATAGCCTCCGGCGACGTATGCCTCCAACTGGCTCAACGCCGAGCGCTGCGCGTTGATGACCCACTTCACGAGGTCACCGATGGAGATCAGGCCGATGATGCGAGCGCCGTCCTTCACCGGCAGATGGCGCACGCGGCTCTCGGTGACGATCCGCAACGTGTCCTCCACGCCATGCAGGGGCGTCACGCAGATCACCTCGGTCGTCATGATTTCACGGACCGTGGTGGACTTGGAGGACCGGCCTTGCAGCACGACCTTCCGCGTGTAATCGCGCTCCGAGAGGATTCCGAGCAACTGCTCGCCTTCCATCACCAGCACGCAGCCTATGTTGCGCTCGGCCATGAGCTTGATGGCGTCGAAGACCATCGTCCCCGGCGCGACGGAGTGGACGGGCACCTGCCCCTTGTGAGAGAGGATGGTGGCGACTGAGTCGGTGATTTCCATGGCGCGTGGCTGGTTCGGGCGGTGGCTGTGGCGACGGGAGCAATAAAGCCGATTCCCCCGGGATGCTCAACGCAAATTTCGTGGTGAATTCAAATCCGCAGCCGCGCGAGCACCGCGTCGGCATCGAAGACGCAGCCGCCCCACGTGCCGCCGCTGACAGCTTGGAGCGCGGCCCAGAGCTTCGTGTCGTCGGGGAGATTGTCGTTCGGCTTCAAGTCGTCGCGGGGAGGGCGCTTCGCCAAGATGGTGATGCCTTCCTCAGCGGTGAACTTGCGTGCGCTCTCGCCGACGAAGTCCACGCTGCCCGTGTTCGTGTTGCGGTCCACCACGATGCGGATGAGGTCGCCGTCGCGGAGTTTGCCCAGCGGCCCGCCGGCCAGCGCCTCGGGGCCGATGTGCCCGACGCATGCGCCCGTGCTGACCCCGCTGAAGCGCGCGTCGGTGATGAGCGCGACGTGCTTGCCGAATGGCAGGTGTTTGAGCGAGCTGGTGAGTTGGTAGGTCTCCTCCATTCCAGTGCCCATCGGGCCGCAGCCGGCGAGCACGAGGATGTCGCCGGCGGCAATGCGCTTCTCCTTGATGGCCGCGATGGCCGCGCGCTCGCTGGTGAAGACTTTGGCCGGGCCTTCCTTGCGATACACGCCGCCGGCGTCCACCCCGCTCGGGTCAATCGCCGTGCTCTTGATGACCGCGCCTTCGGGCGCGAGGTTGCCGCGCGGGAAGGTGACGGTGCTCGTGAGGCCGCGTTCCTTCGCGCGCTCGGGAGAGAAGATGACTTCATCCGGGTCCACTCCGTCCTGCGCATGGAGCAGTTCGCGGAACTTCGTGCGGCGCTCGCTGCCTGCCCACCAGTTCAAAACTTCATCCAACGTCGCGCCGCTGGCGGTAAGCACGCTGGTGTCCAGCAGGCCGATGCGGCGCAAGTGCAGCATCACCTCCGGCACGCCGCCGGCAAGGAACACGCGCACGGTCGGATGGTGAAGGGGCCCGTTCGGAAGCACGCTCACGAGGCGCGGCACCTGGCGGTTCACGGCAATCCAATCCTCCACCGCCGGGCGCTTCAGCCCCGCTGCGTGTGCGATGGCGGGAATGTGCAGGAGCAAGTTCGTCGAGCCGCCGAAGGCCGCGTGGACGACCATCGCGTTGCGAATCGCGGCGTCGGTGAGGATGTCGCTGGACTTGATGCCGCGCGTTTCCAACTCCACCAACGCGCGCGCGGAAGCCACGGCCAGTTCCGTCCAGACCGGCTCGCCCGACGGCGCGAGCGCGCTGTGTGGGAGCGAAAGGCCGAGCGCTTCGCCAACGACCTGCGAGGTCGCCGCCGTGCCGAGAAACTGGCAGCCGCCGCCCGCTGTGCCGCACGCGCGGCAGCCGAGTTCCGCCGCCTCGGCGAGCGAAACGAGGCCGTGCGAGAAACGCGCGCCGAGCGTCTGCACCGCGCCGGCGTCCTCGCCGTTGCTGGGCGGGAGCGTCACGCCGCCGGGCACGAGCACGCTGGGCAGGTCGCGCATCCCCGCGAGCGCCATCATCATCGCGGGCAGGCCCTTGTCGCATGTGGCGATGCCGAGCACGCCGCTGCGCGTGGGCAGCGAGCGGATGAGCCGGCGGAAGACGATTGCCGCGTCGTTGCGATACGGCAGCGAGTCGAACATGCCGGTGGTTCCCTGCGTGCGCCCGTCGCACGGGTCGGAGACGCACCCGGCGAAGGGGATGGCCGCAAGCCGCTTGAACTCCTTCGCCGCCGCCTCGACGAGCAGGCCAATTTCCCAATGTCCGGTGTGATACCCCAGCGCGATGGGCGAACCGTCCGGCGCACGGCGACCGCCCTCGGTGCTGAGGATGAGAAACTGTTTCCGCCCCAGCTCGGCGGGGTTCCAGCCCATGCCGGCGTTCTGCGTCCAGCCGAAGAGATTGCCGCTGGGCTGGTGCAGCAGCATGTCCGCATCGAGCGGCAGCTTGCCCGCCGGGCCAGGGGCCTTGGAGCGGAGTTGGTAAGTGCTGCCGGAGTCGGACCCGAGCAGTTCGTTAAGCGAAGCCATGCGGGAGAGTGAAGCAGCAAGCACGGCGAGGCGCGACAAAGTATGAGATGAGAAGAAGGAAGCAACATGCCCGTCGCATTGAGCGACGACGCTCACGTCCGCAGCCAAAGGTCAACGAAAGCCACCGGCTGCGGATGTGGGCGTCCGCGCTCCATCCGATTGGGAGATGGAAATGCCGCTTCGGAAAGCGGCGTTCCGCTACTTCCGCCACTCGTCAATCACCGAGGCGATGAGCGCGGTCCAGCCGGTTTGGTGCGAGGCCCCCAAACCTTCGCCGGTGTCGCCGTGGAAGTATTCGTAGAAGAGCACGTTGTCGCGCCAGTGCGGGTCGTTCTGGAATTTCTCGTTCTTGCCGAAGACGGCGCGGCGACCCTCGGCGTCGCGGGCGAAGATGCGAATGAGGCGCTCGGCGAAACCGCCGGCGAGTTCGTCGAGGTTGATGGGCGTTTCGTCCTCGCTGTGGCCGGGGATGGTGAACTTGCCGCCGTAGGCCTTCCGCAGTTTGCGCAGCGTCTCAATCATCATGAAGGTCGTCGGGAACCAAATCGGCCCGCGCCAGTTTGAGTTGCCGCCCTTGAGCTTGGCGATGGACTCGCCCGGCTCGTAGCCGATGCTGCGGTGGCCGAGGGCGTAGGGGTGCCGCTCGTGGTGCTTCGAGAGGCTGCGCAGGCCGTAGGGCGAGCGGAACTCGCCGGGGTTCCAGATGACGCGCAGCAGCTTGTGGATTTGCTCCGGGTTCATCACGGCGAGGACGTGGACCTTTCCCTCGTCGGTGTCGAGCGTGGTGACGCAGCGCTCGACGAGGTCGGCGCGGTTCTTCAGGAACCAGTTCATGTTCGCGCGGAACTCAGGGAACGGCTCGAGCCACTTCTCCTCTAGCCGCTCGATGGCGAACATCGGTATCAGCCCGACGAGCGAGCGCACGCGGAACTTGTCATGGCTGCCGTCCCGATGCGTGAGGACATCGTAGAAGAAACCATCCTGCGCATCCCACATCTCGATGCCGTCCTCGCCCATGTGTTTCATCGCGGAACCGATGTAGACGTAGTGCTCGAAAAACTTCGTGGCCGTGGACTCGTAGGTCTTGTTCTCCCGCGCCAACTCCAGCGCGATGCGCATCATGTTCAGGCAAAACATCCCCATCCAGCCCGTCCCGTCGGACTGCTGAAGCGTCGCGCCGTCGGGCAGTTTCTCGCTGCGGTCCAGCACGGTGATGTTGTCGAGGCCGAGAAAGCCGCCCTCGAAAACATTGTTGCCGGCGGGATCGACCTTGTTGACCCACCACGCGAAGTTCATCAGCAGCTTGTGGAAGCAGCGCTCAAGGAAGTCGCGGTCCGCCTTGCCGTTGCGGACGCGGTCCATGTTATAGACGCGCCACACGGCCCACGCGTGGACGGGCGGGTTCATGTCGCTGAACTCCCACTCGTAGGCGGGAAACTGGCCGTTGGGATGCTGGAACTGCTCGAACAGCAGGAGCCAGAGCTGCTGCTACGCAAACTCCGCGTCCACGAGCGCGAAGGGCACGGCCTGGAACGCGAGGTCCCACGCGGCGAACCACGGATACTCCCACTTGTCGGGCATCGAGATGATGCGTTTGGAGTTCAGGTGCTGCCAGTGGCGGTTGCGAATCTTCGCGCGCGACTCCGGCGGCGGCTCGGCGGGGTTGTCGCCCTTGAGCCATTTGCTCACGTCGAAGCGGTAAATCTGTTTGCTCCACAAAAGCCCCGCGAGCGCCTGCCGTTGGACGCGGCGCTCGTCGGCGGTGGTGGTCTTCGGCTGAAGGGCAGCGTAGAACTCGTCAGCCTCATCGCGGCGTGATTGCAGAGCGGTCTCCACTCCCGCGAGCGGGCGCTCCATCTCGCGGTTCGTGAGCCGCAGCCGCACGACGGCGGATTCTCCCGGCGGCACGTCGAAGCGGTAATCAAGACACGACTTCGTGCCGAACTGCTGCGGGTTGACGCACTGCTCGCCGTGGATGAGATGGCGGTGAAAGGCGTCCTTCACGAAGCGGCTGCGGTTCTTCGCCTTCGCGCCGAAGAGCAGTTCCGCGTTCGTCTCGTTGTCCGTGAAGAGCGGTCGCCCGCCGGGCTGCGCGTAGAGCTGGTAAGCGCCGAGACGGTAGCTGAACGGCAGCCGCCCGATGCTGAGACAGCAGGAATCATCGGCGACGAGCGTGAGATGCGTGCGGCTCGGCTCGCCCATGCGGATGCGCGGCTCGGGATACTCGTCGTCGCCCCACGACCAGCGGTTGCGAAACCACAGGTGCGGCAGGATGTGCAGCGGCGCGGTGTCGGGGCCGCGGTTGATGGCCTCGATGCGGATGACGATGTCCTCCGGGCCGGCCTTCGCATACTCGACGAACACGTCGAAGTAGCGGTCCTGGTGGAAAGCGCCGGTGTCGAGCAACTCCAGCTCCGGGTCGGTCGGGCCGCGTCGCTTGTTGCCGTCGATGAGCTGCTGGTAGGGATAGGCGCACTGCGGATACTTGTAGTTCCACTTGAGGTAGGAATGCGTCGGCGTGGAGTCGAGGTAGAAGTAATACTCCTTCACGTCCTCGCCGTGATTGCCCTCGTTGGGCGTGAGGCCGAAGAGGCGCTCCTTGAGAATCGGGTCGCGCTCGTTCCACAACGCCAGCGCGAAGGTCATCACCTGATACCGGTCGCAAATCCCCGCCAGCCCGTCCTCACCCCAGCGGTATGCGCGCGAGCGCGCGTGGTCGTGCGGGAAGTAAGCCCACGCATTTCCGTCCGCGCTGTAGTCCTCGCGCACGCCGGCCCACGAGCGCTCAGAGACGTAAGGCCCCCACTTGCGCCACGGCGCGACGGGGTCGGCGTGGGCTTCGTGGAGGTGTTGTTGTTCCTTGGTGTGTTTCACGGGTGAAGTGGTGCGGCGAGTTTGCGAGGCGAGCGCCGACAGTTCAACCCGAATTCCAAAACGGATTTGCCGCGAAATGGCGCAGAGAAGACAAACACGGCGGCGGGCAAACTCCCTCTCTGCTCTTTGCGTTCTCTGCGCCCTTTCGCGGCAAATCATCCGCTCCCACTTCAACCGTGTTCTTGAGTTCACCCGTCGCGCGCACCATCCTCGCCGCACACATGGAACGACCGAGCATGACTCCCGGCGCGGGCGAGCGCCGCGTCCAATTCGTCGGCGACAGCCTCACCTTCACGCTCGCGCACCCGCGCGCGCGTGAGTGGGCCGACGCCGGCTGGACTGCACGTCTGCGCACGAATCTCGGCCGCGCCGCCGCCATCCGCCGCGAAATCATTCAGAGCAAGTTCGAGAAAGTCCCGCTCGCCGGCGCCTCGTGGCGCGACATCCCGATGCGCTGGGTGGATGGCGAATGGCAGCTCACGTTGCCGCTCACGGAGGTCGGCTGGTTCAAGTCGAAACCCTACGTGCTCGACCCAAACGGCTTTCAGCACTGGCCCGACGGCGACAACTTCGGCGTGAGCGTTCATCCGAACTTCTACCGCACGGCGAACACGATTTACTGCGCCTTCACCCGGATGTTCGGCGAGACGAAGTCGCTCGTCTCCACTGCCGACCCCGCGCGGGAGGCGCAGATGAACGAACTGGACAAGCTCGGCTACACCGTCATCCCGCCGTCCGGAAAACTCCGCGACCTCACGCGCCAGCTCCCGCACATCTTCGGCACGCTTGGCTGCCGCATCCTACATTTGCTGCCGGTGACTCCCACCCCGACGACGTTCGCGCGCTTCGGCCGCTTCGGCAGTCCCTACGCAGCGGAGGAGCTGACGGGCGTTGACCCGGCGCTGGTCGAGTTCGATAAGCGCACGACGGGCGTGGAGCAATTTCAGGAACTCACCGCCGCCGTCCACGCGCGCGGCGGGCGCGTCTTCCTCGACATCGTCATCAACCACACCGGCTGGGGCTCGTGGCTTCAGGAGAATCACCCCGAGTGGTTCCTCCGCAAAGCCGACGGCCACTTCGAGAGCCCCGGCGCGTGGGGCAACACCTGGGAAGATTTGGTCGAGCTCGCGCAACGCGACCCTGCGCTTTGGGAACACATCGCCGAAGCGTTGCTGACGTGGTGCCGGCGCGGCGTGGACGGCTTCCGCTGCGACGCCGGCTACAAGGTCCCCGCGGCCGCGTGGCAGCACATCATCGCGCGCGTCCGCGAGGAGTTTCCCGACACGCTCTTTCTCCTCGAAGGTCTCGGCGGCGGCTGGGGCGACACGGAGACGCTGCTCACCGAGGGCGGGATGCAGTGGGCTTACTCCGAGCTGTTCCAAGAGTTCGGCCCCGCGCAAGTCGCCGGTTACCTCGACCACGCGCACAAGCACAGCCACCGCGTCGGCACGCTGGTCCACTACAGCGAGACGCACGACAACGACCGGCTCGCGAAGCGCGGGCGCACTTGGTCGCTGCTGCGCAACCAGCTCTCCGCGCTGACGAGCGTGAACGGCGGCTTCGGCTTCACCTGCGGCGTCGAGTGGCTCTGCGCCGAGAAGATAAACGTCCACTCCTGCCGCGCGCTCGCGTGGGACAGCGAGTCGAACGTCGTCCCAGAACTCGCGCGATTGAACGCGCTGCTCGCCGACCATCCCGCGTTCTACGACGGCGCGAAGCTCACTCGCCTCAGCCCCTCCGACTCCGCCATCCACGCGCTGCGCCGCGACTCCGAGGAGCGCCTCGACTCCGTGCTCGTGCTTGTGAACACCGACCCCGAGCGCGAGCATCGCCTCACGCTAGACCTCGCCGCCGATGTGGTGCGGCACGACTTACTGTCGGAAACGGAAAGCTCTCTCCCGTGCCACGAGTGCCACGACAGCAAAGTCACCTTCACCCTCGCCCCCGGAGCCGCGCATTGCCTGAGCGCCGCCGAGCAACCGCAGGGCTTGCACGGAGAAGCCTACCGCCGCGCCCGCGCCCAAGCCGCCTTCGCCCTCACTGCTCTCGCGCACGCCCGGCCCATCGAGCAACTCGGCTCCGTGAACTGGCGCGAACTGGCCGCACAAGTGGACGCCGATGCGAAGGGATTTCTCTCCCGACTCGCAGCCGCGCCGGACAGCACCTACACCTCGGTCGTCGAATGGACGCTTGCGGACACGAAACGCGTCTTGCTCGTCCCGCCCGGCCACTGGCTGCTCGTCCGCGACACCGCGCCGTTCCGCGCGACGCTCGTGCCGGCGGCTTTCAGCCGCCGTCCGGACCGTTCGCAGCCCACCGACGGCGACTGCAAGTCGCCGGCACATGCCGACTCCATCCCCGTCGCCGACGGCCACATCGCCTGTTTCCCGCCGGGCGACTTCACCGGCGACGCCGTTCTCTCCCTCGACCGACTCAGCTCCACACCCGCCTCTTCCAGCAGCACCGTTCGCTTCCTCCCACCCGAGCCGACTAGTCAGTTATCACTAATCACTAATCACTCCTCCTCCCTCGCCCTCCTCACCAGCGGCTCCGGCGCCATGGCCCGCCTCTGCGTGGACCTCGGCACCGTCCGCTCAAAATACGATTGCCTCCTCGGCGCGAATTTGCACGCGGCCGTCCCCGTTGACCGCCACGTCTTCGTGAAGCGCCTGCGCGCGTGGGTGAACGCCGACGGCTTCATCACCGCGCTCAACGCCGAGAACCTCGTCGCGTTCACGCCTGGCCCGCCGGCGGTCTGGCAGTTCGTCGCCAACGCGGGTGACGGACGCAGTGTTGAGATTCACCTGCTCGCCGACATGGTGCCCGGCAAGAACACGACGTTGCTCCGCTTCGTCCGTCCGCCGCACGCGCCCGCGCTGGGCCGCGAACTGCCATCGGATTGCAGCGTGAGCCTCACGGTTCGCTTCGACATCGAGGACCGCAGCTTCCACTGCGAGACGAAACGCAACCCCGGCAGCGAGCATCACCTCGGCTCCAACTCGCATTCTCTCCAAGGCCGCGCGGGTTTTGCGTTCACACCCGAGCCGAGCCGACAACTCAAAGTCTGGGCCGACACGGGGCGCTATCATCACGAAGGCGAGTGGTCCGTGAACGTGCCACATCCCGTGGAGGCCACGCGCGGGCAGGAAGGCTGCGGCGATGCTTACAGTCCCGGCTGGTTTGAACTGCCGCTGCGCAAGGGCGAGGCGGTCACGCTCGCCGCGAGTGCGGAGGTGGAAGAACAGTTCGACCTCGCGGCGTTTCGGTTCGCCGGGCCCGGACCCCTCGCGTCGGCGGCCCCTGTAGCGGCGGTCTGTGACCGCCGTCCCGCACCCGAACGGCGCTCACAGAGCGCCGCTACAGGAGGAGCAAAAGACTCATCGGAGTCCCATCCGGCCTTGGTCGCCGAGCCAGCGCCGAAAGTTGCAGCCTCCAAGACGCGCGCCCTCTTCGACTTCATCACCGAGAGCACGCCGATGGAGGCGCAGTTGGAATTGCTGTCAGTGCCCGTCGCAGCACCCGGACCGCGGACGCCCACGTCCGCGTCAACACCGGCTGCGGATGTGGGCGTCCGCGCTCCAGCCGACTTCGCGTCCGTGCTCAACCGCGCCATCCGCGCGTTCGTCGTCCGGCGCGATGCGGGCAAGACGGTCATCGCCGGCTACCCGTGGTTCCTCGACTGGGGCCGCGACACGCTCATCTGCGCGCGCGGCTTGCTCGCGGCCGGGTTGCGCGACGAGGTGAGGCAGATTCTCGTGACCTTCGGGCGCTTCGCAGAGGATGGCACATTGCCAAACGCCATCTACGGCGACAACGCCAGCAACCGCGACACGAGCGACGCGCCGCTGTGGTATGGCGTCGTGTGCGAGGACTTCGCTGACGGCGACGGCGAACCGCACACGGCCAGCGGCGAACTCTACGTGACGCCAGTGGACGCAAGGGGCCGCACCATCGCCGACGTGCTTCGCACCATTGCGACCGGCTACTTGCACGGAACGCCAAACGGCATTCGCGTGGATGCCGCGAGCGGTCTCGTCTGGAGTCCGAGCCACTTCACCTGGATGGACACGAACTTTCCCGCCAGCACGCCGCGCGAGGGCTACCCGGTAGAGATTCAAGCGCTGTGGATTCGCCTGCTGCGCCAGCTCGACCGTATCGGCGTCGCGCCCGACGGCGAGGCTTGGAGTGAAATCGCCGCCCGCGCCGAGCGCTCGCTCAACGAACTCTTTTGGCTTCCGGACAAAGGCTGGTTCGCCGACGTGCTGCTCGCAAAGTCCGGCATCTCCGCGCGCGACGCGGTGCGCGACGAGGCGCTGCGGAGCAACTGCCTGTTCCCCATCAGCCTCGGCCTCGTGAACGGCGAGCGCGCGCGTCGCACCGTGGACGCGGCGCTCCGTCACCTCGTCATTCCCGGCGCGCTGCGCTCGCTTGCGCCGCTGCCCATCACGCCGCCGCTGCCCATCTACAGCCACGACGGACGCCTGCTGAACGACCCGGCAAATCCCTACTGGGGCCGCTACGAAGGCGACGAGGACACGCGCCGCAAGCCCGCCTACCACAACGGCACCGCGTGGACCTGGACCTTTCCCGTCTTCTGCGAGGCCCTCGCCCGCGCGCACGACCTCGCGCCCGAATCGGTCGCTGCCGCCCGCGCCTATCTCGGCAGTGCGAGCGACCTGCTCAACACCGGCTGTCTCGGCCAGCTCCCCGAAATCGTGGACGGCGACGCCCCGCACACCCAGCGCGGCTGCGACGCGCAAGCCTGGGGCGCGACCGAGGCGCTGCGAGTTTGGGTGATTCTCCGCGAAGCAGACCCTTCTTAAGCGGCTCTCACGGCCCGTCCGACTTGCCGCTGAAGCTCGCCAGCAACACCGCGAGTTCATCAATCAACTCGCGCCCGGAGAAAGTCGTGCCGGTGTAGGCGTTGAGCATGAAGCTGAAGACGAGGCGCTCCTTCGCCGCGGTGCTGACGTGGCCGGAGAGGCTGCTGACGTATCGGAGGCTGCCGGTTTTTGCCAGGACGTTGCGGGCCGCGGCGGTGCCGGCGAAGCGCGATTTCAACGAGCCGTCCACTCCTGCGATGGGAAGCGTCGCGCGGAAGGCGGCGGCGGCGGGATGCCTGTCCATGTGACGGAGGAGCTGCACCGACGCGTCCGGCGTGAGCAGGCATCCGCGTGAGAGTCCGGAGCCTTCCTCCAGCAGGACGGTGCCGCGCTTCACCCCGGCCTCGGCGAGAAATTTCTGCATCTCCGCCAGGCCCGCCTCCTCCGTCGTCTGCCCGGGCTTGTGCGTGCGCGCGCCGACCTGGAGCAGCAGCAACTGCGCGTAAAGATTTTGCGAAGGTTTCATCATTTTCTCGACGAGCTCGCTCATCGGGCGCGACTCGGTGAAGGCGATTTCCACCTGCTTGCCGTAATCCACCGGTGCGGCCTCGGCCGCGAGCCAGTCGCGCGTGCGGAGCTGGCCATCGATGGTGATGCCGCGTTGCGCAAGGGCGGTGCGGAGCTGCGTGAGGAACCACATCGCCGGGCGCGGGACGGGCATGGCGTCAACCGCCCCCTTGTCATCGGCAGGAAGCGAGCCGTGCAGATAGACGGTGCTCTGCGCGACGGGGCGATAGAGCTCGATCGTGCGCTTGGCGCCGTTGGTGGCGGTCGTGGTGCGGTTGATGAACTGGAGGAACTGCGTGGCTGGCTTCGTGGTGAATGTGACTGGCTGGCCCAGCGCGGCGGCAGGTTTGAAAGCGATGTCCACGACGTTGTCCTCGTGCGTGAGCGCGGAGATCTCGGCTCCGTAGTAAAAGTTCAAGTCGTCCCACGTCCACGCGCTGCCGAAGGGCGGGCCGTGGAAGAAACTCTCGTCGCCAACAAGGTTGCCCGTGACGCGCTTGATGCCGGCGGCGACCAGCGCGTTGACGAGCGGCTCCAACGACTTCGCGTAGTCGCCTCCGTTGAATCGCGCGGCCATCGAGAAGTCCCCACGGCCGAAGACCGTCAGGTCGCCCGCCAACGTGCCGTCAGAGTCGGGCCTGGCCGCAGCAAAGATCGAGGTGCGGATGCGGAACTGCGGTCCAAGCCGGTCAAGCGCCAGAGCGCCGGTGTAGAGCTTTGCGTTGGAGGCGGGCTTGAGCAGCTTGCCGGCGCTGTGCTCAAAAAGAATTTTCCCCGTGTCCAGTGAGACTACTTTGACGCCGAGCTGCGCGGCCGCGAGGCGCGGATGCTCCACGCGCGCGGTCAGATTTGAGCGCAGGGCGGCGAGCGTTGGGAGGGTGTTTGTGGCAACCTCACCGTGCAGGGTGAGCGCTGAACCCAGCAGGAGGAGAGTCCAATATCCAAGGCCCAAAGCCCAAGGTCCAAAGCGTCGGCGGTGATGCGAGCGCGCCGAGCTTTGGACTTTGGACCCTGGACCTTCGACCTTCGACGTTGTTCCGCAGTCTGGCTGATCGCTGTGCATGAGAGGGTTCTAATCCCCAGCCGCCGCGCAGAAAAGTTTTTTGCCAAGTGCGTCTGGCGTGTTTAATTGCCCTTGGCATGAGCACGCTGGGTTATCCCGACAAACATTTTGTGAACGCAGCACTCGGCTGGCTGGACCTGCACACGGCGGCGGAGGCGCGCGCGGAGCTGCTGCAGATCTCGTCCGCGAACGCCGCCCATCCCGAGGCGCTCGAAGTCTGGTGGCGCGTCCACGCGGCGGAATTGCACTGGGACGAGGCGCTGCGCGTCGCGGAGCTGGAGCTGATCGCCGCGCCGGACCGGATGTCCGGCTGGGTGGACCGCAGCTACAGCCTGCACGAGCTGCGGCGCACGCAGGAGGCGCGCGAGGCGCTGCTGCCGGCGATGAAGAAATTCCCGGAAGCGAGCCTGATTCCCTACAACCTCGCCTGCTACGCCTGCCAGCTCGGCAATCCCGCAGAGGCCCACCAGTGGCTGCGCAAGGCCATTGCGCGCGGCGAGAAGGATGAAATCAAGGAGTTGGCGCTCAACGATCCTGACCTCGCCACCTTGCGGGAGGAGATTCGCAAGCTGTGACGCCCCGGCGGGAGCTGAAGAACTGCAAAGTGTTCAGTATTCGGAACGATGCAGTTGAGTCTATATTCCGCGGTTGAACCTCACGCAAAGGGCGCGAAGGGCGCAAAGGAAAAGACTTTTGAAACCGCGACCTCTCACCCGTTGGGTGAAGGCTGCCGGTGCCTGCAATTGGAAGAAATGCCCTTCGGCGTTGCGTCCTTCGCGTCCTTTGCGTGAACCAACTGCGGTTTTCAGGAAAAACCCTTGCGGGCGACTTCCAATCGGGGTGCTGCGGGTCGTTGGACCGGGCCGCCGCAAACAACTTCTACCCACGGAGGGCAACTGGAAGCGGCCGGCACAGGTTCATCGAGAGGATTACGAACAGGAGGCGAAGTGACTGCCCGGAGCGGGTCAGTCCAATTCGAGTGTGAAATTGCGGGTCGCGTTGCTGCCGAACTTGAGGCTGGAAACATGGCCGTCCACCCAGTTCAGATTGGCGGTGCCGTTCCGTGGACCCTGCGGCAAACTGTATGGAGGGCGCGTGTATTGATTGCCCAGCGAACTTGCTTCAGTTCCGCCGCTGTGGCGGTAGAGCGTTGTGTTGATACCGCTTGGAAAAGTTGCGAGATCGTCTGCGTAGATGATCGCATTCCAGCCGTCGGTGTCACCATGGATCAATGTGCCGGTGGTGTCCTGCACCTGTGCAAAGCGGACTTTGGTCGCAGCGGCGGAACCCAACCGCCCATTTTGTGCGTAGCAAATTCCCAGTCCGCTGCTGATTCCGGCAGTCACGTTGGTCCCGATGGGCTTGAAGCCAGGACACTCGAATACCTTTCCGGCCCGTCCAGTATTGTCAGCCTTTCCGATGAAAGGCCCCAGTTGGCGGTAGAAGAGCTCGGCCGCAGCCCCTCCAAAGGAGCGGGAGAATACATCATCGTTGTCATCCGCATAGAGTCGGGCTGCCAACGCCAGCGTCTTGAGGTTGTTCTGGCAGGCGGCGGCGTGGGCCTTTGATTTTGCCTTGCCCAGCGCCGGCAAAAGCATCCCCGCCAAAATCGCGATGATGGCGATGACGACGAGCAGTTCGATGAGGGTGAAACCTTGTTTGTTTCGAGGGGCGGTGGTGGTCATGAGGTTGATGATGGTTTAGTTCCCCGTGTCCACGAAAGCGACGAACTGTCGCTGCGGGTCGTATTTAAGGACTTTGCCTGGGGGCGCGGCGGGGATTTGGCTGAGAAATCCTGCGCTCACCAAATCGCTCAATCGCGCAGGAAACACACCGTTCTTTTCAACATATCGGGCCAGTGCTGTGTCCACAGCGCGAAGGGATGGAAGAGATGTGGGTGAGGAAGTGACTGAGCCTTGGCCACGCGCGGCTTCGGCGGGGGGCGGTTCAGGAGCAGAGCCGACTTGGACCGGAGCTGCCTTTCGGCGGCAGCCCAACAAGGCTACTGTCCCTGCCAGAGTAACGAGACAAAGAATTGTGCGCATGAGCAGTGGATAGAGGTTACGGAGAACCGCTGACGCTGCGCAACTTCAGCCAGTCCTGGGGCGCTTGGTTGGTCGATATGTTTCCGCCGGTCCAACGCTCAAAGAGTTGCACCTGATGAAGTTTGAAGATTTCGGAATGTCCGTCCGCAAAGGTGAGCGCATAAGCTCCCCCGTGTCGAGCGGATGGAATGTCAAGGAACCCCCCGGTCGCTGCCGAACCGCTGGGAAATCCGCCATTCAAATCGATTGCGAACGATCCATCGTTTATTCCCCTTTCGTGCTCATCTATGAACACCCACAACGCCGATGGGGACACATTCCCAGTCAAGTCCACCTCGCTCTTGAACCTTGTATATCCAGCGTTCACCGTGCCCCCGACGCCTGCCGCTTCTGTAGCCATGGGGCGGCTCAACCAAGTGTTCATCGCGTAGCTCCTGTTCTTTGGAACGCCATTAGTTGAGCGCAATTTGTCTGCAGGGCATTTATATGCCTTGAAATTCTTCAAATAAGGGTAGAGGAGGCCGTCCCGCAAACAGTTGTCGTTGGTGGAATCCCGACCTCCTGAATAGGAGGTGTAGATGTCGGCTTGGTCACCCAACACCCATGCTTGAGTGTTCACGGCCCCGGAAAAGAGGCTCGGAAAGAAATATCGGGCGGTCATGAGCTTGCCGTCGCTGTCGCTGATGTAGACCTGCCACCCCAGTCCCATCTGCTTCGTGTTGTTAAGGCACTGTGTGTTGCTTGCCTTCAACTTCGCCTTGCTCAACGCGGGCAGCAGCATTCCCGCCAAAATCGCGATGATGGCGATGACGACGAGCAGTTCGATGAGGGTGAATCCTTGGCGGTTGGCGGGCTGGGTTGTGTGCGATGTTTTCATTGCAGTGCTGGGCACTGTATCTCAGACGCGCCTCCTCGCAAGCTGGATTCAAAGGTGGTTCGGCGAGGGGGGGGCGCAAATCAGGATTTGAGAACCTCTCATTAGCACCCGGCTTCAGCCGGGTGAAAGCGGGTGGCGCGAGGGCAAACCGTTTCAACGGTTTGTCCCAGATGGCTGGCGATGCGGTTTGCAAAA
>JACRKB010000172.1 GCA_016235545.1 Verrucomicrobiota bacterium
CCCAACGGCACGCCCGCCGTCGTCGCGCCTGCGAAGGACGGCGACAAGAAAGCCGCACCCGCGAAGAAGGCCAAGGCCGCCGCGCCCGTCCAGCTCGCCGCTGCGGATGTGAAGGCCAACCCGCCGCTCTCGCCCAAGGGCGTCCTCCCCGTCGGCCTCGATGGCAAGCCGCTCAACACCGATTTCGAGACCGGCGACCTGCGCGACTGGACCGCGACGGGCGACGCCTTCAAGAAGCAACCCATCCTCGGCGACACCGTGGTCGCGCGCCGCGCGCCGAACCAGAGCGCGCACGTCGGCAAGTATTGGATTGGCACCTACGAGCGCGGCCTCGGCGACGAGGCGACCGGCACGCTCACGAGCAAACCCTTCCGCCTCACGCACCGCTACGCCGCGTTCCTCGTGGCCGCAGGGCCTTACACGTCCACGCGCGTTGAGATTGTGAACACCGGCAACGGAAACGTGATTTTCTCCACGCCCGGCGGCGACCCGGAGAAGTTCAAGGAGACGAACAACTCCACCGAGACGCTCGCGCCCGTGGTCGCGGACCTGGAGCGGCATCAGAACAAGGAAGTCTTCATCCGCGTCGTTGACGAGCAGGCCGGCGGGCATTGGGGGCACCTGAACTTCGATGACTTCAAGCTCTACGAGGAGCGGCCCGTGTTCGCTAACGAGCTGAAGATGTCCGGCAAGGCGCTGGCCGCGCTCGCGCAGAAGACCGCGCCCAAGGCCCCCGCCCCGCCGCCCGCGCCGCTCGACGACGTGAAGTTCAACGGCCTTTCGCCCGACGAGGCGGTGAAGGCGATGACGCTACCGCCCGGCTTCAAGGTCACGGTCTTCGCCGCCGAGCCGGACGTGAAGCAGCCCATCGCGATGTGCATTGATGACCGTGGGCGGCTGTGGGTCATCGAGAACTACACCTATCCCATCCGCAAGCCCGGCGAGAAGGGCGACGACCGCATCGTCGTCTTCGAGGACACGGACGGCGACGGCAAGCACGACAAGCGCACGGTCTTCATTGAGGGACTGAACCTCGCGACGGGCATCGAGTATGGCTTCGGCGGCGTGTTCGTCGGGGCCGCGCCGTGGCTGCTGCACATCCCCATCAAGGAAACGGCCAACGGCCCGCAGCCCGCCGGCGAGCCGGTGAAGGTGCTCGAAGGCTTCGCCTGGCACGACACGCATGAGATGCTCAACACCTTCACCTGGGGGCCGGACGGCTGGCTCTACGGCTGCCACGGCGTCTTCACGCATTCGCACGTCAAGGTCGCCGGCGCGCCGGACACCGAGCGGCAGTTCATCAACGCCGGCGTGTGGCGCTACCAGCCGGTGAAGAAACGCTTCGAGGTCTTCGCCGAGGGCACGAGCAACCCGTGGGGCATTGACTTCAACGAATACGGCCACTGCTTCATCGAGGCGTGCGTCATCCCGCACCTGTTCCACATGGTGCAGGGCGGGCGCTACCATCGGCAGGCCGGCCAGCATTATGCGCCGAACTTCGAGGAAGCCCGCCGGCTCGTCCCGGACTACTTCAAGCAAAGCTTCAGCCCGCAGGCCGGCCAGCCGGAGAACTCCTACACCTTCAAGGACGCGAAAGTGCAGCCCATCAACCCCTTCATCTACGACGACCTCAAGACCATCGCCGACCACCGCCACTTCCTCGGCGCGACCCCGCACGGCGGCAACGCGCGCTCCGACTCCGCCGGTGGCGGCCACGCGCACGCGGGCCTCATGTGCTACCTCGGCGGGAGCTGGCCCAAGGAATATCACGGCAAGCTCTTCATGGGGAACATCCACGGCCAGCGCCTGAACGTGGACAGCCCCGAGCGCAAGGGCAGCGGCTACGTGGGCAAGCACGCGCCGGACTTCTTGAACTTCAACGACCGCTCCTCGCAGACGCTCAACCAGATGATTGACCAGGACGGCAACGTCTTCGTGATTGACTGGTATGACCGCCAGCAATGCCACAACCAGCGCGACCCGAACGTGCATGACCGCAGCAACGGGCGGATTTACAAAATCAGCTACGGCGACAAGAAGGGGACGCAGGTGGATTTGGCGAAGCTGTCCGACGACGACTTGGTGAAGATGCAACTCAGCAAAAACGAATGGCAAGTTCGGCACGCGCGGAGATTGCTTCAGGAGCGCACTCAGTTTGTGTTCACCAACGAAGGTCCGGATGGCAAAGGCGGAACCAAGGTGAAGTTTGTGCCGGAACCCGACGGAGACCTGCCTGGAACATTCTTCATCCCAGCCAACCGCCGCGTGATTCACGATTCCTTGCGCAAGGTTCTGGCGGATAGCGTCGAGCCGACGCATCAGTTGCGGGCGCTCTGGGCGTTGCACGTCACGAAGGGACTGGAGCCAGCCAAAGGGCCAAGCCCGGCAGCCGCACTCGACCAACTGAAGAGCAAGACCGAGCAGGTGCGTGCGTGGACGGTGCAGTTACTCAACGAGAACAAGAAGCCCGGCGACGCCGCGCTGAAAGAATTCGCCCGGCTTGCAAAGGAAGACGCATCCCCGCTCGTTCGCCTCTACCTCGCCAGCGCCTGCCAGCGCCTGACCGTGGCCGAGCGCCTGCCCATCGTGGAGGCCCTCCTCGCCCACGCCGAGGACGCCACCGACCACAACCTCCCGCTGATGTATTGGTATGCCACCGAGCCCATCGTCGCCGCCGACCCCGCCAAGGGCGCGCTCCTCCTCGCCAAGGCCAAACTCCCCGTCGTCCGCGAATACATCACCCGCCGGATGACGGCGAAGTAACGGGGCAACCCGGAGCGGAGGGGGATGAGGTTGAAGGTGGAGCCGAAGCCTCCACACCTCATGCCTCCTGCCTTGTCCCGAATTCCGAAGTCAGCTCTCCGAAGGAGCACAGCAAACCAGTCCGGGGCAACGCCCCGGGGCATACGACCACGAGTGGCTAAGCCGGAACGATGCAGTTGGCTGGGGAGCGCAGGCCGCCGGCCTGCAGGATTGGGCGGCCCGCCAAATCCCTTCGCCACTCCATCTTTCTTCCCACCCAGCAGTGC
>JACRKB010000167.1 GCA_016235545.1 Verrucomicrobiota bacterium
ACCTACGACCACGCCATCGTCGCCGTCGGCTCCAAGCCCGCGCTGCCGAAGGCCTTCGACCTCGGCAACCCGCGCGTCATGACCTCCACCGAGGCGCTGGAGATTGAGGAGATTCCCGAGAAGCTGCTCGTCATCGGTGGCGGCTACATCGGCATGGAACTCGGCACCGTCTATGCCGCGCTCGGCAGCAGAATCACCGTCATCGAGGCGCTCGACAGCATTCTCCTCGGGGCCGACCCCGACCTCGCCCGGCCCGTGATGGCTTACGCGAAGAAGAATTTCTCCGAGGTGCGCGTGAAGGCGAAGGTCCTGAAGATGTCCACCGCCGGGAAGCAAATCAAAGTCATCTCCGAGCACGAAGGCCAGCAGAAGGAAGAACTCTACGACCGCGTCCTCGTCTCCGTCGGCCGTTCGCCGAACAGTGAAGACCTCGGCCTCGAAAACACCAAGGCCAAGCTCGACGAAAAGGGCTTCCTCATCGTCAACGACCATCAGCAGACCAGCGACCCCGCCATCTACGCCATCGGCGACATCGCGGGCGGCGTGATGCTCGCGCACAAGGCGTCGCGCGAGGCCCGCACCGCCGTGGAAATCATCACCGGCGAGGCGACCGGCGCGGACAAGGCCATCATCCCCGCCGTCGTCTTCACCGACCCCGAGGTCGCGTGGTGCGGCCTTACCGAAGCCGAGGCGAAGGCCAAGAGCATCGAAGTCACCGTCGCGAAATTCCCGTGGGGCGCGAGCGGACGCGCGCTGACCTTCGACCGCACCGACGGCCTGACCAAGCTCATCATTGACCCCGCCACCGAGCGCGTGCTGGGCGTGGGCATCGTCGGGCACGGCGCGGGCGAACTCATCGCCGAAGGCGTGCTCGCCGTCGAGATGGGCGCGACCGCGAAGGACCTGTCCCTCTGCGTCCACCCGCACCCGACCCTCTCCGAGACGTTGATGGAAAGCGCCGAAGTCTTCTACGGCCACGCCACCCACGTCTTCGCGCGGAAGAAGTAGCCCGCCTACGCAGCGCAAGCAGGGTTCGTCTGTGCTCGCTTCACCGAGTCACGGCGGCAGCCTCCGTGCGGTGCAAGGTGCCGAGGAATGCGGCCAGTTCCCACCGTTGCTCCTCCGTCAACGCCTCGGCGAAGGACGGCATGGGCGTGCCGTGGATGCCGAGCGTGAGCACGCGGAAGTAGTCGGCGGGAGCGCGACCGTTGCGGAGCGCGGGAGCACGGAGGTTTGCTGGCGGGCAGGGGTCGCCCCACGCGTCCAGCAGGGTGAGTGCGGACGGGCCTTTGCCGTCGCCCTCCGCGCCGTGGCACAGGCTGCATGCGGCGACGAAGACAAGCCTCCCCGCCTCCGCGCGCCGGGTGGCGCCCAACGGTTCGGCGAGCCACACGGGCGGGTCGGGGAGCTTCACGGGTGCGGCGTGGTTCTCCGGCTTGCGCCAGCGCGGGGAGAAGAACTTGATGAACTCGACCACGGCGCGCACTTCGCGGTCGGAGAGATGGGTGAAGTAGGGCATGGAGGTGTTCGCCCGCCCGCCGCGCACGGTGCGGATGAGGTCGTCATCCGTGGGCAGCGCGCCGGCGGGAGTGGAGCGATACTTGAAGATGCCGGAGGAGAACTTGCGCGGCTTGGGAACCATGCCTTTGGACATCTCGCCGTCGCCGTCACCCCATCGGCCGTGGCAGACGAGGCAGTTGCGCTCATAAACATGGCGGCCCATCGCGTAGAGCGACTCGTCGGGCAGGGCGAAGCCATCCGCTGCCCCGCACGGGAGCGCGGCGGCGGACGCCATCACCAAGGCGACGGAGCAACCGAGGACGGCGAGGTTCACGGCAGGAGCGAAGCAGGGCCGGGCCGGGCAGGGGAGCGGAATTTTGGCGAACTTGCGTCTGATTTTGCGCCCGGGAGAAATGCACGGCTTTTCACTGTGCTCGTAATCCTGATTCTGATCCTGCTCATCCTGCCCTTCCCCGCACTGGAGCAGGGTTAGGATCAGGATTACGAGCAGGAGGAGCGGCCAACTGCATCACTCGCAACATTCGGCCTGCAAGAAACTGAGATGCGTCCATCCGAACTGTCCTTCCATGTCCCCGCTTGCCGCGCGAACTTGCCCGGCGCAGACTGCCGCAAATCCGCATCCCATCATGCAACTCTTCATAGACACCGCCGACGTCGCGCAGATCAAGGAAGCCCTGAGCTGGGGCATCGTGGACGGCGTGACCACCAACCCGACCCATGTGATGAAGACGGGGCGAAAGCCGCTGGAGGTCTATCGCGAAATCCTCGCGCTTGTGGATGGTCCCGTGAGCCTCGAAACCATCGCGCTCGATGCGAGGGAAATCGTGAAGGAAGGCCGCAAGCTCGCGAAGCTCGGCAAGAACGTCGTGGTGAAGGTGCCGGTCATCCGGGAGGGCTTGACGGCGGTGAAAGAGCTATCTGCCGACGGCATCCAGACCAACGTGACGCTGAACTTCTCGCCGCTACAGGCGTTGCTCGCCGCCAAGTGCGGCGCGACGTATATCAGCCCGTTCGTGGGCCGGCTTGACGCCGTGGGCCACATGGGAATGGACCTCGTCCGGCAAACTCGCTCCATCTACGACAACTATGGTTATGAGACGCGGATTCTCACCGCCGCCATCCGCCACCCGGAGCACGTCCTTCAGGCTGCGCTCGCCGGCTCGGATGTTTGCACGATGTTTTTCGACACGTTGAAGATGCTTTATGACCATCCGCTCACGGACATAGGCTTGGACATCTTCTTGAAGGACTGGGCGAAGGCGGTGGCGGATTCCAAGTAGGAGCGCGCGACCTGCCGTGGGTTCAACTGGAACCGTTTTTGGCCACGGATGGAACACAGAAGAAACACGGATGCAGGAGAAGATTCTTATAAGGAGGGCAGGAAGGCATGAGGGAGGCGAAGGATGCTGCTGCTGCTGTCTGCCTGCTCCATTCCTGGTCTCCTTATGAAACTCCTTGTCCGTGTTCCATCCGTGGCTCAACTGCATGGTTCCGGCTCAACCTCCTTCCAACCCGCGCAAGTAGGCCAGAACCAGTTCGGGCAGATCATTGCTGTAGCCGCCTTCGAGCACGCTGACGACGGGCACGCCGAGGTCGCGCAGGGATTTGCCAAGCCACTGAAAGTCCTCGGCCTCCAGCGTCTCCTGCGCGAGCGGGTCGCGCGCGTAGGCGTCGAAGCCGGCGCTCACCACCACCACGTCGGGCTGCTGCGCTTTGAGCGCGTCGAGGGCGCGAGTGAGGACTTTGCGGTAGTCGTCGCGCGGGGTGCGCGGGGCGACGGGGTAGTTGAAGCAGTTGTCGCCGACGTTCTGTGTGCCGGTGCCGGGATAGCACGGGTGCTGGTGGATGGAGTGGAAGAAAGCGCCGGGTCTTCCGAGCAGGATGGCCTCGGTTCCGTTGCCGTGGTGGACATCGAAGTCATAGACGGCGACGCGTTTCGCGCCGGTGGCGAGGCCTTCGAGCACGGTGATGGCGACTTGGTTTAGGTAGCAAAAACCCATCGCGCGATTGCCCATCGCGTGGTGGCCGGGTGGGCGCAGGAAGCTGAAGGGCATCCCGCCTTTCCGCGCGATGGCGAGTGCGCAGAGTCCGCCGCCGATGGAGCGGAGGGCGTGTTCGTGGATGCCGGGATGTGCGGGGGTGTCGCCGTCGAAGGCGTCGGTCGCGGCCTTCACGCGGGCGAGGTGTTCCTTAGTGTGCGCGCGGAGGATGGTTTCCTCCGGCGCATCGGCGGGCTTGTCCCAAGTGAGCTTGAGTTCCTGCTGGCCGCGGAGTTTCTCCAGCGTGCGCGTGATGCGTTGGGGCCGCTCCGGGTGGCCGGGCGAGTGGTAGTTGACGCAGCGTTCGTCGGTGATGATGTGCAGCGGCATGGGGTGGGAATACGGGAGAAGCGGCGGGTTTGCAAACGCCTGGCAGCGATTGGGATTTGCCACCGTGGCTGCGTTCCCGTAGAAAACACGCTCCCGCTGCGGCGGGTTGTGATGAAACCAGATGTCGAACTCTACGATACGACCCTGCGAGATGGCTCGCAGGGTGAAGGCATCAACTTCTCGGTCGCGGACAAGCTCCGCATCGCCGAGCGCATTGATGCTTTCGGGATTCATTACATCGAGGGCGGCTGGCCGGGCAGCAACCCGAAGGACATCGAGTTCTTCGCGCAGGCCAAGCGGAGGAGGTTCAAGCATGCGAAGCTCGCCGCGTTCGGATCCACGCGCAAGAAAGGCGTCGCTGTGGAAAGCGATGAACAAGTGCGCCTGCTCATCGAGGCCGAGACGCCGGTCGTGACCATTTACGGCAAGACCTCCATGCTGCATGTGAAGGAGGTCTTGCGCTGCACGCCGGACGAGAATCTCGGCATGATCGGCGACACCGTGCGTTACCTGAAGGACCACGGGAAATTCGTCATCTACGATGCCGAACACGGCTTCGACGGCTACAAGCTTGACCCCGGATACGCCCTCGCCACCTGGCAGGCGGCGGAGCAGGCCGGCGCGGACATGGTCGTGCTTTGCGACACGAACGGCGGTTGTCTGCCAGGCGAAATCGCCGCCATCACGAAGGTCGCAATCGGCAAATTGAATTGCCGTGTTGGCATCCACACGCACGACGACATTGGCGTGGGTGTGGCAAACGCGCTGGCCGCCGTCGAAGCCGGCGCGTGCCAAGTCCAGGGCACCATCAACGGCTACGGCGAGCGCACGGGCAACTGCAACCTGACGAGCGTGATTCCCTGCCTGCAATTGAAGATGGGCAAGGCGTGTCTGCCCGCCGCGTCGCTCCGCAAGTTGAAGGAGCTATCCCAGTTCGTGGATGAGATCGCGAACCTCCGCCACAACCCGCGCCAGCCGTGGGTGGGTTCCTCCGCCTTCGCGCACAAGGGCGGCGCGCACGTCAACGCGGTGCAGAAGCTCGCGTCGAGCTACGAGCACATCGACCCTGCGCTCGTCGGCAACGAGCGGAACATCCTCGTCAGCGACCTCTCGGGCCGCAGCAACATCCTGCTCAAGGCGCGCGACCTCGGCTTCAAGCTCGCCGACGACGCGACGGAGACGAAGGCAATCCTGAATCGCGTGAAGGAGCTGGAGCACAGCGGCTACGAGTTCGAGGCTGCCGAGGCGTCGCTCGCACTGCTCATCCGAGGCATCCTCGATCACAACCCCGAGTTGCTCTTCACCGTGGAGGACTACCACGTTTCCATGCGTGGCAGCCGCAAGTCCTCGTCCAACGAAGCCACGGTCAAGGTGCGCGTCGGCAAGGAAGTTCACCACGAGGTCGCCGAGGGCGACGGCCCGGTGAACGCGCTCGACGGTGCGCTCCGCCGTGCACTGGGAAAGTCATTCCCGCAGCTTAAGAAGGTGACGCTCACCGATTACAAGGTGCGCATCCTCGATGGCGTGGCTGGCACCGCAGCCAAGACCCGCGTGCTGATCACTTCCACCGACGGCAAGCGCGAGTGGGGCACCGTTGGTGTGAGCGAGAACATCATCGAGGCGAGCCTCCATGCGCTGGTGGACAGCCTGGAGTTCGCGCTGCTGCGCAAATGATTTCTAGCCACGGATTGAACACGGAAGAAGCACGGATTCGCTTCGCGTCTGGCTCAGTGTTCAATCCGTGTTTCATCCGTGGCTAAACAACGATTCCCATGACCGAGATTCCCAAAGCCTACGAACCGCAGTCCGTTGAGGACAAATGGTATGACTTCTGGGTGAAGCAGGGCTGCTTCACCGCCGAGCCCGCGCGCGTCTCCGACAAGCGCCCGGCGTATTCCATCGTCATCCCGCCGCCGAACGTCACTGGCATGCTCCACATGGGGCACGTGCTCAACAACACCATCCAGGACATCCTCAGCCGCAAGGCGCGCATGGACGGGAAGGAAGTCTTGTGGCTCCCTGGCACCGACCACGCCGGCATCGCCACCGAGGGCATGGTGGCGAAGCAAATCCGCAAGGAGGAGAAGAAGACCAAGCAGGACATCGGGCGCGAGGAGTTCATCAAGCGCGTGTGGACATGGAAGGAAAAGCACGGCGGCATCATCATTGCGCAGCTCAAGAAACTCGGCTGCTCCTGCGACTGGACGCGGGAGCGCTTCACGATGGACCCGGACTACGTGCGCAACGTGCAGCGCGTCTTCGTGGACCTCTACAAGAAGGGCCTCATCTACCGCGGCAAGCGCATGGTGAACTGGTGCCCCGCCACGCAGACCGCGCTGTCCGACGAGGAAGTGGAAATGAAGCCGCAGAAGGGCTTCATGTATCACTTCAAGGTCGAGGTGGCGGAAGCGTCGGGCATGTGGCTGACCATCGCCACGACGCGACCGGAAACCATTCCCGGCGACACCGCCGTGGCCGTGAACCCGAAGGATCCACGTTACGCGCATCTCATCGGCAAGCACATCGTGCGACCGCTGCCCGCCGAGTTGCCGCGCGAGCAGAAGCTCATCGCCATCATCGGCGACGAGCATGTGGACTTCGAGTTCGGCACCGGCGTGCTCAAGGTGACGCCCGCGCACGACAAGGCGGACTTCGAGATATGCCAGAGGATCACCAAATGGGCTGGATCAAGGATTGAGAGAACTCTGTTTACTGACGAGCTTTCGTTCATGGAGCCGATAGAGATCATGAACGCGGATGGCACGATGAACGATCTGGCCGGCGCGGACCTGCGCGGGTTGGACCGTTTCAAGGCGCGCAAAGTGGCGGTGGAGAAGTTGACCGAGTTGGGCGCGATGATTGAGGAGAAGCCATACGAGAACAACGTCGGCTTCAGCCAGCGCGCGGATGTGCCCATCGAGCCGCGCCTGAGCGAGCAATGGTTCCTCAAGTATCCGAGCGTGGAGGTGTCGAAGGCGTGTGTGGCTCAATCTGGCGATGGCGTTCAGCCCGGAGGGCTGTCGGAACTTAGCCCCGGACAACGTCCGGGGGTTGTTGGTGGTATTGGCTCACACCCCAGAGGGGTGAGGGAAGGTTCCGCCGCCCCTGCCGGGGCGGGACAACTTTTTGGGGGCGAGGAACCCCGGGCGTTTTCCGGGGCTAAGTTCCAGCAGCCCTCCGGGCTGGGGCCAAATGCGGGGAAGATGCAGTTCCATCCGCAGCGTTGGGCGAAGGTTTACGACCACTGGCTGACGAACATTCAGGACTGGTGCATCAGCCGCCAGCTTTGGTGGGGCCACAGAATTCCGGTTTGGTATCCCAAGCCCGGTGCATTCACAGAGGACCAAATTCACAATCTCATTGAATCGCAGAACGATGCTTACCAAGACGTGGCTTCGATTGAAGAGGGCGTGAGTGTGCGATGGGTTTCAATTGAGCCGCCCCCCGACCCGGCGAATTGGACCCAAGACCCCGACGTGCTCGACACATGGTTCAGCTCGTGGCTTTGGCCGTTTGCTACGATGGGCTGGACGGGCGACAAGACCCAAGACTCCAACACTCCAACCCTCCGCGCATTCTACCCGACCACCGACCTTGTCACCGGGCCGGACATCATTTTCTTCTGGGTCGCTCGCATGATCATGGCGGGCTACGAGAACATGGGCGAGATGCCGTTCAAGAATGTCTATTTCACCGGCATCATCCGCGACAAGCAGGGCCGCAAGATGTCGAAGACGCTCGGCAACTCGCCCGACCCACTCGACCTCATCGCCCGCTACGGCGCCGACGCCCTCCGCTTCGGCACGATGCGCAGCGCGCCGCTCGGCCAGGACGTGCTCTTCGACGAGAAGGACGTGGAGCTGGGCCGCAACTTCTGCAACAAGCTCTGGAACGCCTGCCGCTTCCGGCAGATGCAAGGCGGCGAAGTGCAGGGCGAGATGGACGCAAAACTCCTCTCCAGCGACGACCGTTGGATTCTCCTGCGCCTGGACCAGGCCATCCGCGAGGTGAGCGACGCGCTCGCGAGCTACAACTTCGCCACAGCCGTGCAGACGCTCTACCGCTTCTTTTGGAGCGAGTATTGCGACTGGTATGTGGAAGCGAGCAAGGCCGCGTTCTTTGGCGAGGATGCCGCGCTCAAGGCGAACAAGGTCGCCGTAATTGACTTCGTCCTCTCGCACTTGCTGCGGATGTTCCACCCGCTGCTGCCCTTCATCACGGAAGAACTGTGGCACGGGATGGGTTACTCGGCGGACATGCCGGAAGACCAGGGCGGCCGGACCATCATGTTCGCCCGCTGGCCCAAGCCGCTCTCTGACGAGGAGAAGGAAGCCTGGGGCCTCGACGACACGGTGGAGACGTTTGCGAACGCGAAGTTCGAACTCGTCACGCAAGGCCGCAACCTCAAGACACAGTTCAACATTGGCGCGGGCAAGAAGGGCAAGTTCACCCTCAAGCCCGCCGGCCAGCTCGACCCGAGCGAGGCCGAGGTGCTGCGCCTGCTCCTCAGCGCTGAGTCGCTCGAACTCGATCCCAACTACGTTCCCAAGAAAGGCACGCCCACCGCGCTCACCAAGCTGGGCGAGCTTTACCTGCCGCTCGACGGGCTAGTTGACATGGACGCCGAACGGGTCCGCCTGACAAAGGACACGGCGAAGATTCAGTCCGAGATTGAGAAGGTGGAGCAGAAGCTGGCCAACCCGAGCTTCGCGCAGAAAGTCCCGGCAGCCGTGCTGGAAGAGCATAAGCAACGTCTCGCCGACTGGCAGGCGAAGCTCGCGCAGGCGAAGGCGGCCATCGAGGCGCTGGGGTAAGAGTGCGGACGCCCACGTCCGCAATTTCACTTTGAACAGCTTCACACTGGCGTGGGCGTCCGTGCTCCAAAGCAAACGGGCCGACTTGCTGGTCGGCCCGTGCTTGAAATGAACTGGCTGGAAGCCCGCCGCTACTTCTTCTTCTTTTTCTTCGGCTCTTCCTTCTTCTCGTCGGCCTTGGGCGCGTCGGGTTTCTTCTCGTCCTTCTTGGCCGCGGCTTCGGCCTTCTTCGCATCCTCGGCCTTTTTGTCCGCCTCGGCCTTTGCGGCGGAGGCAGCAGCGAAGGCTTTCAGATCCGCACCGTTGTCAATGCGAGCGGTGGGCAGGGCTTTCTTCAGCTCGGCCACTCCGGCGTCAGTCGCCTTTGACTCGAAGAGATAGACGTTTTGGAGCTTCTTCAGCCCGGCGAGTTGCTTGAGGCCGGCGTCCGAGACCTGCGTTCCGACGAGGTTGATGTATTGGAGGTTCGCGAGGCCCTTTAGGCCGGCGAGGCTGGAATCCTTCACCGTGGCGTTGGCGAGGTTGAGGCGGCGGAGATTGGTAATCTTGCCCACCTTCGCGAGGTCTGCGTCGGTGAGTTCCACACCGGCTGCGTTCAACTCAATGAGGTTGCCCACGTCCTTGATTTGGTCCCAGGTCTTCGCGTCGAACTTCTTGCCGACGACGCGGAGGTTGATGTAGCGCCAGTTGCTCCCCTGCGCGATTTCACGGGCGCTTATGCCGGCCTTCGCAAGTTCGGCGACGGCCTTGGTCTCGGCGCTGGTCGGCTTCGGGCCAGGTCCGAGGTCGGCTTCCTTCTTTCCACCCGCAGCGGCTCCGGTGGCGGAGAGTTTCAAGCCCGATGGCCAGTCAGCGCCTGCGTCAATCCACGCCTTGATGAGGTCCGTGGTCGCCTTGGAAAGCGGTTCGCCCTTGGGCGGCATGATGTCGTCGTGGCCCTTGGGCAGCGTGATGGCCTTGTAGATGCGGCTGTCGGCGGACTTGCCGGGGACGATGCCCGCGAGGCCGCTGTCGCCGCCCTTGAACGCGGCATCCTTGGAGTCGAGGCGGAGCTTGCCCTTTTGCTTCTCTGGGCCGTGGCATTCGAGGCAGTTCTTGGCGATGAGCGGACCGATGTCCTTGGCGAAGTCGGGCTTTGTTGCGGCGAAGGAAGTCGCGGCGCTCAGGGCGGCGATGGCAAACAGTGATGTGGTCAGTTTCATGTGTGGTGCGATTTCAGCGAAGGTTCAGACGGAATGCAAGCGCGGCGGATTCTAGGCAAGTCGCGGCTTCAAGCAACCTCCGCCCGCAGCATCCGCGCGGCCTCGGCCTCGTTGCAGAGTTTCTTGTAAGCCTCGTCAATGCTCACCACCGCGCCGGAGCCGGGGGCGAAGCCGCAGTCGGGGTTCAAGGTGATGCGTTCGGGGGCGAGGAACTTCAGCGCCTGCCGCACGCGCGCGGCGATGGTTTCCGCCGAGTCAATCCTGCCCGGCGTCACGTCCACGCAGCCGAGGCCGATTTCCAAATCCTCGCGCAGTTCCTTGAAGACGGCCATGTCGCCCGCGCTGGGCGTGGTGAACTCCATCGTGAGGTGTTGCACCTTCAGCCGGTTCAGGTGGCGGATGATGGGGCCGTAACCACCGCCGTGCTCGACTTCGCCCCGCGCGCGTCCACCGGCGCGACGACAGAGGTGGACGGCAATCTTGAAGCCGCTCACGCCGCTGACGACCTCGTTGATCATGTCCACGGCACACGCGGCGGCGGCGTCCGGGTCGGAATACTTCGCGCGCACTTCTGGGTCCACGAAGAGGCAGAGGTGCGGGTCGTCAATCTGCGCGATGTCCGCCCCGGCGTCGCGGATGAGTTCCAGCTCGCGCCGCAGCACCTGCACGCAGG
>JACRKB010000168.1 GCA_016235545.1 Verrucomicrobiota bacterium
CTCGTCGCGGTGTCGTTTGTCATCTCGCTCGTCTTCGCCGTGCTGGGCCGCGCGGTGCCGCAGATGAACGTCTTCACCGCGCGCAACCGCCCCGTGCAGCTCCGGCTCGCGCGGGGCGTGCTGACCGCTTTTCTCGTCGCGCCCGGCCTGCCGCCGATGTCGCTGGCGAACGTCAGCCTCGGCCAGTTCGTGCTGCTGATGGTGAAGGAAGTCGGCGTGGGCGTGCTGTTCGGCTTTGTGGCGCGGATGGTGTTTTACATGCTCGATGTGGCCGGAGCCATCATCACGCAGGAAATGGGGCTGGGCATGGCCGCCACCTTGAATCCGTTCAGCGACAGCCGCTCCGAAGCACCGGGAACGATTCTCTACTACCTCGCCGCCGTGCTGTTCCTTGCGCTGGACATGCACCACTGGCTGCTCATTGCGTTCCAACAGAGCTACCGCGTGCTGCCAGTCGGCGGCGCGGGCTTGAGCGAGGCGGTGTTTGCGAACGTGGTGGGGCAGACCAGCCGGATGTTCCTCGTCGCGCTGCTCATTTCCGCGCCGCTCGTCGCGGTGTCGTTTGTCATCTCGCTCGTCTTCGCCGTGCTGGGCCGCGCGGTGCCGCAGATGAACGTCTTCACCGAGAGCTTCGCCATTCGCACGCTGGCGGGCCTGATGGTGTTCGGCCTGTCGCTGAACCTAATGGCGCAGCACATCACGAACGGGCTGCGCCGCCTGCCGCAGGACGTGCTCACGGTGGCGGGCTTGCTCGGAGGAACAGGGCAATGAAGGAAAAAGGAAAAAGGAAAAAGGAAAAAGTGCGCGGCTTTGGCTCGAACGTCCTTGGTGCCTTCCTTTTGCCTTTTGCCTTTTGCCTTTTGCTTTCCTAAGCAATGGACCACGGCGGCGACAAAACAGAGCAGGCGACGCCCAAGCGGCTGGAGGAGGCCATCAAGCGCGGCCAGTTCCCGCGCAGCACCGAGGTGCAGACGGTCTTCGTTCTCGGCGGCGGTCTCACCGCGCTGTCCTTCACGGGTGCGGAGATGTGGCATCGCTTGGTCCTGAGCATGACCGGCGTGTTCGGCCACCTGCACGAGTGGCCGGTCACCATTGATGGGATGCAAGGCTACTTCGTGGGAGGAATGCTGACCTTCGGACAATGCGTTTGGCCGGTGGCCGCGGCGGGCCTTGCTGGTGGCCTGCTGGCGGGTGGGATGCAAAGCCGCTTCCGAACTGCGTCCGAGGCGTTGGAGGCCCAGTGGGAGCGCGTCAATCCCATCGCGGGCTTGCAGCGGATGTTCTCCGTGCGCGCGCTGATGCCGGCTGCCACCAACGGCCTCAAGCTCGCCGTCATCATCGGCCTGTCCTACGGCGAGGTGAAGCGCGTCCTCGACGACCCCATTTTTTTCACCGCGGTCAGTCCGGCAAGGATTGCCGAGTTTCTGATGGATTCTGCCGGGCGCATCCTCTGGCGCGTGGGCGGGGTGCTCGTGCTCATCGCGGTGGCGGACTACGCGTGGCAGGTCTTCCGCATGAGCAAGGACATGATGATGACCAAGGCGGAGGTGAAGGAGGAGGGCAAGGCCAGCGAGGGCAACCCAGAGATGAAAGCCCAGCAGAAGCGCAAGCGAATGCAGTTGGCGAAGCGCAAGATGTTCCAGGATGTGCCCAAGGCCGACGTGATTCTGGTCAACCCCACGCACATCGCCATCGCGCTGCGCTACGACCGCAAGTCGATGAAGGCCCCTGTCATCGTGGCGAAAGGCTCGCGGCTGAACGCCCTGCGCATCCGTGAAATTGCAGGCCAGCACCAGATTCCGATTCTCGAGAACAAGCCGCTTGCCCGGCTGCTGTTCAAGTATGGCCGGGTCGGTGGCGAGATTCCTGCTCAGTTCTTCGCGGCGGTCGCGGAAGTGCTCGCGTGGGTCTATCGCGTCAACCGCTACCGCTACTACGTGGAAGGAAACTTGAGATGAAACTGCGAATGGCGATTGGCGATTGGCGAATGAGGCTGCCGATACACGGTGCGCTTCCTTTCTCCCCATTCCCAATTCCCCATTCCCAATTCCCCATTTAGATGGCCACCCTCACATCCAACCTCGGCCGTCTCCTGCGCCAGGGTGACCTCTGGCTCACCGGCAGCCTGCTGGGCATCATCCTGCTGCTCATCCTGCCCGTCTCGCCGTTCATCCTCGACCTCCTGCTGGCCCTCAGCATCGCGCTGGCGTTGCTCATCGTGCTGGTGATTCTTTATGTGAAGGAGCCGGCGGACTTTACCGGCTTCCCCACGCTATTGCTCATAGTTACGCTCTTCCGCCTCGCGCTGAACGTCGCCTCCACGCGCCTCATCCTGCTCGATGGCTACGCCGGCCACATCATCGAGGCGTTTGGCAACTTCGTCGTGCGCGGCAACTACGTCGTCGGCATGGTCATCTTCGCCATCCTTGTCCTCATCAATTTCATCGTCATCACCAAGGGCGCGGGGCGCATCGCGGAAGTCGCCGCGCGCTTCACGCTGGACGCGATGCCCGGCAAGCAGATGGCGATTGATGCCGAGCTGAACGCCGGCGTCATCAAGGAGGACGAGGCCCGCGCCCGCCGCCGCAAGGTGGAGCAGGAGGCAGACTTCTACGGCGCGATGGACGGCGCGAGCAAGTTCGTCCGCGGCGATGCCATCGCCGCCGTCCTCATCACTCTCATCAACGTCCTTGGCGGATTCGCCATCGGAGTCATGCAGAAGGGCATGACCATCGCCGAGTCACTCGAGCGCTTCACCCTGTTGTCCATCGGCGACGGCCTCGTCTCGCAAATCCCCGCGCTCATCACGTCCGTCGCGGCGGGCATCCTCGTCACGCGCGCGGCGTCGAAGGACGCACTCAGCAAGGAACTCGGCAAGCAGCTCTTCTATTCGCCGCGCGTCCTGATGTTGCTGGCGGGAATGCTCCTCATCATGGCCCTGATTCCAGGCCTGCCGACTGTTCCGTTCCTCGGGCTGGCCATCGGCGTGTGGCTGCTCGCCGAGACAATGAAGCGACAAAATCTGTTCCACGAAACTGGCGAGGACGGCGTGCTCAAGCTCGCCGCCGGTGCCGCGAAGCCCGGCACGCCTGCGGCAGCCGCGGCCGCTGCGCCGGACAAGATGGAATCGCTGCTCACGCTCGACACGCTGCAAATCGAGCTTGGCTACGGCCTCGTGAGCCTGGCCGACACACGCAAAGGCGGCGATTTGCTGGAGCGCGTGACGGGTGTGCGCCGGAATTTCGCCAGTGACATGGGCCTGCTCATCCCGCCCGTGCGCCTGCGCGACAACCTCCAGCTTGGCGCCAACGAATACCGTTTTCTGCTCAAGGGCCACGCGATGGCCAAGGGCGAGCTGATGCCCGGCTACTGGCTCGCCATGAACGCGACCAACAGCAAGACGCAGCTCAAGGGTGTGCCGACAGTCGAGCCGGTGTTTCAGTTGCCGGCGACCTGGATCACGGACGTGGAACGCAAGCACGCGGAGGTCAGCGGCCACACCGTCGTGGACGCCGCTTCCGTGCTGGTCACGCACCTCTCCGAGACGGTCCGGCGCAACTGCCACGAGATTCTCACGCGTCAGGACGTGCAGGTGCTCCTCGACAACTTGAAGCAGACGCACCCGACCGTGGTGAACGAACTCATCCCCGCGCAGCTCAACGTCGGACAGGTGCAGCGCATCCTGCAAAACCTGCTGGCCGAGGGCATTTCCATCCGCAATCTCGCAGGCATCCTGGAGAAGGTCGGCGACTCCGCGCACCTGACGAAGAACCCCGATGAACTCTCCGAGCACGCCCGCCGCGCGCTCGGTCCGCAGCTTGCCAGACCGTTCCAGCAGGACAGCGGCGCGCTCCGTGCCATCACGCTAGACCCGAGGCTGGAGCAGCAGATTGCTCTGGGCCTGCGGCAGTCGCCCACGGAGATTTCGCTGACGATGGAGCCGCGCCTGGCCCGGCACGTCGTGGACTCGCTCTCGAAATTTGTCTCGCAGATGCTCGCGACGGGCCACGCGCCCGTGGTGCTCTGCGCGCCGCAAATCCGCCTCGCCTTCCGACGCTTCTTCGAGACGACCTTCGCCGACCTCGCGGTGCTGGCCTACAACGAAGTCCCCGCGCGAGTGGAGGTGCAAAACACGGCGGTGGTGCCTTGCCCGGATTGATGAAGATGCCACTGGAACTTCCCACCCATTCCCTGAACCCGTGCCGGCGGCTTCCAGCCGCTGCGTTGCTGGTGGATTGCCCGAAGCCTTCTCGAACATGTGGCAGGCCTTCAGCCTTCGACTTCCGAGTTTGGGCTGAGCTGCTTTGGAACTTGGAACTTGGCTTCTGGTTCTTCTGATGACCGCGCAGACTTTCACCGCCGGTTCCGCCGCCGAGGCCGTGGCCCAGATCCGCGCGCAACTCGGGCCCGACGCCGTCGTGTTCAACGTCCGGCAGCTTCCCGCCGCCGGGCTGTCGCGGCTCTGGCAGAAGCCGCGCATCGAAGTCACTGCCGCGCTGCCTGACCCTCCGGCCGCCGAAGCGGACACCTTCGGCGAACTCCGCCGCGAAATCGCGGCGCTGCGTGAGTTGGTCGTGCAGCCCGCGCGCTCGGAAGCGGCCGTGTCAGCGCAGGCGGAGTCCATGCTGGAGTTTGCGTGTGAGCCTCCGCCGGACGCCAGCGGCTGGCGCGTCGGCTCGCTGCTCCAAAAACTCGGCCTGCTGCCGTTGCATGCGCAGCGCTTGGTCGAGCGATTGCAACAACTCCACGGCACGGCTCCGCCCGCGGCGTTCACCGAGGAACTGGCAAGCGCCTGCGACGTGCTTGCGCAGTGGTGGCGGACTCCATCCCTCACGTCGGCGCAGGAGGCGCGTCCGTTCCATGTTTTTGTGGGGCCACCCGGTGCGGGCAAGACGACCGCGTTGTGCAAGTGGCTGACGCAAGCCGTGCTGCTCGGCGGCCACCGTGCGCGCGTGTGGCGGCTCGACGGCCAGACGGCGAACACAGCGGAGCTTTTGAGCGTTCATGGCGAAATCCTTGGTGTGCCGGTCGAGCGGCACTGGGATAAGGGCATGCTCGATGGCTCCGGCGAGATTGGTTTCGTGGACCTGCCCGGCTTGGATGCGCGGGATGGAGTCGCGATGGCGGACTTGCGGCAGCGGCTTGCGGCGTGGCCGGACGCGCAAATCCATCTTGTCCTCAACGCGGCTTACGACCCGCAGCTCCTGCTCGCGCAGGCGCGCGCGTGGTCCCACTTGCCGATCAGCGACTTGGTGCTCACGCACCTGGACGAGGAGCCACGGCAGGGGAAGTTGTGGAACTTGGTCTTGGGCACAAAGTTCGCGCTGCGCTTCCTCGGTGCCGGGCAAAATGTTCCGGGCGACTTTTGCGCCGCCAGTCCGGAGAAGTTGCTTTCTGCGACATTTGCTGGAAAAGCGAGGGATTCCAGCACCTTTCCAACCTCCCGCGAGCGCTGGCAAACCACCTGCTAAGAACCTGACGGCAGCAAATGAAAACCCTGATGATACTTGGTGGCCTGCTCGGGTTCCTGATTGGAGCCGGCTTCGGGCTGGCACAGACCAGCGCGTGGCCGGACGCCCTCTGGCGCGCGAGCGTGACTGCTTTCGGCGGCGGCCTGCTGCTCCGCTGGTGGGGCCGGATGTGGATTCAATGCTTCGTGCAGGCCCGGCAGGAAAAGTTCGCCACCGCCGAGCCTGCCGAGACCGCTGCCATTTCAAGCAAAGGGAAATAGCGTATGACTGCGACCTGTTCCGCCCCGACTGAAGCCAACGAAGTCCCTTGGACACCGCGTGCCCAGCCCGCTGCGGATTTGTGGCAACGGTATCGGCATGACGCCTCCGCCGGAAGCGCTCCTGAGGAGAATCTCATTCACCAATACCTGCCGCTGGTGAAGACCATTGTAGGCCGGCTGGCGATGTCGCTGCCGTCGCACGTGGATGCCGATGACCTGCACAGTGCGGGCCTGGTGGGCTTGCTCAACGCGGTGAGGAACTTTGATTCCAGCGCGGGAGCATCCTTCGAGACCTACGCGCGCATCCGCATCCGGGGAACGGTCTTCGATGAGCTGCGAAAGCTGGATTGGGTGCCGCGCTCGGTGCATGGCAAGGCGCGAAAAATCCAGTGCGCGGTGCAGGAAATTGAACGCCGTCACGGGCGCCTGCCCACCGACCACGAAGTCGCGCGCGAGTTGAACCTCCCGCTGGCCGAGTATCAGCGCTGGCTCTCGGACGTGCGACCGGCAACCTTCGTTTGTCTGGACGCCGCGCAAAGCTCCGACACCGACGATGGCGCGACGAACTACGAGAGCGTGGCGGATCCATCTGCTGTCAGCACTGAGGATGGCATCAACCGGCGCGAACTGGCGGAAATGATTGCTGCGCGCATCCAGCAGCTCCCGGAGATGCAGCGCAAGGTGCTCGCCCTTTACTACTTCGAGGACATGAGGCTGCGGGAGATTGCCGAGGCGTTCGGCGTGACGGAATCGCGCATCTGCCAGATCCATTCGCAGGCCATTCTCTCGATCAAGGCGCACCTGAAACGGAAGGACGCGTTCCCGTCCTAACTCACCTTTGTCATGACGATCATCATTGGCGGTATCGTGGTGCTGGTATGTGTGCTGGGCGGGTTCTCGATGGCCGGCGGGCATCCGGTGTCCCTGTTGCATCTCTCCGAGTTTGTCACCATTGGCGGGGCTGCGGCGGGGGCGCTCATCGTGATGTCCCCGAAGAAGGTCTTGGTGGATCTCATGAAGCAGATTCTCCACGCACTCAAGGGCGCGCCTTACAACAAGCAGTCTTACGAGGACTTGCTCAAGGCACTCTATGAGCTGTTCCTTCTGGGCCGCCGTAACGGCATGATCGCGCTGGAGGAGCATGTGATGACCCCGAAGAACAGCAGCATCTTCACGAAGTATCCCAGCTTCGTGAACAACCACCACGCGATCGAGTTCCTCTGCAACGGCCTCAAGCCGATCATCGACGGGAAGATCAAGCCGGACCAGCTCAAGCTGCTCATGGATGTCGAGCTTCAGTGCCAGGAAGACGAGCACCACGCGCCGGTGGACGTGCTGACCAAGATCGCGGACGCGATGCCGGGCTTTGGCATCGTCGCGGCGGTGCTGGGCATCGTCGTCACGATGGGCGCCATCAACGGTCCCATCGAGGAGATCGGCCACAAAGTCGGCGCGGCGCTGGTGGGGACTTTCCTCGGCATCCTGATCTCCTACGGCTACCTCAACCCGCTCGCCGTGAACCTCGCCTTCATCGGCGTCGCGGAGGCGGCTTACTTGCGCACAATCGCCACCTCGGTGGTGGGCTTCGCCAATGGCATGGCCCCGCTCATGGCCATCGAGGTCGCGCGCCGCGGGCTCACCAGCGATGTGAAACCGTCCTCCGACGAGCTGGAGGCAATGCTCAAAGCCCTCAACAGCCCCGGCAAATAGCATGGCCAAGAAACACGGACATCACGGCGGCTCATGGAAGGTGGCCTACGCCGACTTCGTCACGGCGATGATGGCGCTTTTCATGGTGCTCTGGCTCAGCTCGCAGGACGTGAAAATCAAAGAGGCCGTGGCGCGCTCATTCAGCAACCCGTTCTCCACTCTCACCAAACAGTCCACCGGCATCATCCCGAACAAGGAGATGCAGGCGGTGAAATCAAGCCAGGGCAACTTCGATTCTGCCTCCGCCGTCGAGTTGAACATGCTTCGCCGGCTCAACGAAGACCTGCTCGCCACCTTGCAGAAACACCCCGACTTGGACAACGACGAGACCGTGAAGCTCGAGATGAACAACGAGGGTCTGCGCATCAGCATTTTCGACCGCAACCGCAAACCTGTCTTCGACAAGGATTCGGCGAGGTTCACCGAGTATGGCAGATGGGTATTCTCCACGCTGGCGTGGCAGGTCTCCCGGTATCCGAGCTTCCGGGTCGAGCTGGAGGGCCACACGGAGCGAGGCTTCAAGCCCGTGCGTGACGACTACGGTGCGTGGGAGCTGACCTCGGAGCGGGCCAACACGGCGCGGCGCAGCCTGCTGGAACACGGCGTGAAGCTCTCACAAATCCGCAAAGTCTCCGGCTACGCCGACACACAGCCGATGCCACGCTTCGATCCCGAGGACGAGATCAACCGCCGAGTCTCGCTTATGCTCAAGGTCGCCGACAAGCTCGGCAACTGAACCCGCCATGACCGATGCATTTGCCCCCCTGGCCGTGCCGACGCCTTCTTGGGCGGCGGAGGGAGCTGCGTTCCGGCTGAAAGTCATCCCGCAAGGAAGCGCTGCCCCGGCCTTTCAGCCGCTGCAGCCCGCGGTCCGACAGGCCGCTTCCTGCGTCCATGTGGAGCACTCCTCCGGATCTCCCAGGGTCACGTTGCAGCGCGATGGCGAACAGGTGACGCATATTCGCGTGGAGTGCTGCTGTGGCGAGGTCTTCGAGCTGGCGTGCAGGTATTGAGGCGAGCACATGGGTGGACTTGCCTCCCTCCCGCGGCTGACACCACACCTGCTCTGGAAGTTCGAATGGGGAAGATCTGCAACGGAATCTCCAAGCCAACCCCGCGGCAAAACTTTCTTGTCGGCGGCCTGTGCTGGAATGAACTGCCGGTAGATATCGCGTGTAGGTAGGGAGTTTCCCGCCAAAACAGCATGTTCCAGCCGCTGGCACATCCACTGCTGAGCAACCTCGCAATGAACGTGAGCCTCTTTCAAGCCGCCGCCGCGATGAACGCGAGCAGCCGTTGGCAGGATTTGATCGCGCAGAATCTTTCGGCCAGTTCCATCCCTGGCTTCAAGAAGCAGGACATCTCCTTCTCCGCCATCGAGGCCGGGCTGATGGGCGCGCGCGGGGCCAGCGCCACGCAGCCGGCGCACTTCACGCTGCCGCGCATGGAGGGCTACACGAACTTCAGCAATGGCGAGCTGAAGTTCACCGGCGTGAAGACTGACACGGCGATTGACGGCCCCGGCTTCTTCGAAGTGCAGCTCCCCAACGGCACGGCCGGCTACACGCGAGACGGCGAGTTCCATGTGGACGCCCAGGGCCAGCTCGTCACCAAGAGCGGCCATCTTGTGATGGGCAGCAACGGCACCCTCCAGCTTGACCCCAACGATCCGCACCCCATCACCATCGCCGCCAACGGAGACATCAGCCAAGGCGCGGCGCGCAAGGGTCGTCTCAAGGTCGTCGAGTTCAACACGCCCCAGCTCCTCGCGCCGGTCGGCGGCGGCTTGTTCGCCGCGTTGGACTCCAAACTCCAGCCCACCGACTCCTCCCGGGCGAGCATCCGGCAGGGCTTCCTCGAGGGAGCCAACACCTCGCCCGTCATCGAGATGGCAAACATGATCACGGCCATGCGCCACTTCGAGGCCAACCACCGGATGGTCCAGCTCCAGGACGAGCGCATGGGCAAGGCCATTAGCGAGCTGGCGGGAACCTGAAATTGAGAATGTGGAATTCCGAAATGAGAATGAACCGGCTTCTTGTTCCCAATCTCCAGGCTCCTAGCTTCTAACTCCTTACCCGACTATGCTTCGCGCCCTCTACTCCTCCGCCGCCGGGATGCAGTCCCAGCAGGTCAACCTCGACGTCATCGCCAACAACCTCGCGAACGTCAACACCACCGGCTTCAAGAAATCCAAGATCGAGTTTCAGGACTTGCTCTACCAGAACGTCCGCAATGCCGGTTCCGAGTCGGGCGCGGGCAACCAGGTGCCCACCGGCTTGCAGGTCGGCCACGGCTCGCGCGTTGTCGCCACCTCGAAGGTTTTCACGACGGGCGAACTTTCGGCGACCGGCGAGCGGCTCGACGTGGCGGTGCAAGGAGATGGCTTCTTCGAAGTGCAGCTCCCCGATGGCACGAAGGGTTTCACCCGCGACGGCGCATTCAAGACCGCCTCCGACGGACGCATTGTCACAAGCGACGGCGTGGTCGTGCAGGGCGGCTGGCAGCCGATTCAGCCCGGCACCACAGCCATCAACATCTCCGCCAACGGCGAGGTCACCACAATCGGTGCCAGCGGCAAGCAGACGTTCAAGGTGCAGCTTGTGCGCTTCAATAATCCCGCCGGCCTCGAAAGCATCGGTCGCAATCTCTATCGCGAGACCACCGCCTCCGGCACGGCGGAGCAGGGCAATCCCGGTGAGAATGGATTCGGCTCGCTGCAGCAGGGCTATCTCGAACTCTCCAACGTCAAGGTGGTCGAGGAGATGGTGAACCTCATCATCGCCCAGCGCGCCTACGAGATTAACTCCAAGGCTGTCCAGGCTGCCGACGAGATGATGCAGATGTCCAACAACCTCCGCCGCTGATGAAGCGCTTCCTCCGCCAACTCCTCCACCGGTCTGGCTTCATGCTGGCTCTCGCCTTCCCGCTGGCGGGCCAGACCGCTTCTTTCTCGCTCCTGCCCGGTGCGACCGTCACCGGCGATGGCGTGTTCCTACAGCAGTTGGTTTCTGCCGATGACGGCTCGCCGCAGCCGCATTTGCGCGTGACAGATGCGCCCGCCGTCGGGCAGTCCCTTGTCCTCACGCGCGACCAGATCACCGCGCTTCTGCAAAAGTCCGCGCCTGGATTCACAGCCACCAACTGGACCGGCGCCGCACAGGCCCGCATCACGCGCCGCACGCGCCTGCTTGGCGAATCCGAGTTGAAGGAACTCCTCACCGACGTGCTTCAACGCGAGCATGTCCGCCAGCGTGGCGAGCTGGAACTGGTCTTCGCCCGTGCGTGGACGGCAGCCATTGTGCCTGACGAGCCGTTCACACTGAAGCTGCTAGACCTGCCCACCAGCGGCGTCGGCCCAAACATGATTGTGCGCTTCGAGCTGCGCGGGACCCGCGAGACCTTCGGCACATGGTCGGCCATCACACAGGCGCGCGTCTGGCGCGAGGTGCTCGTGGCCGGTGCCCTGCTGAAACGCGGCCAGCCGCTAACCGACTCCGATGTCGTGCGCGAGCGGCGCGACTTGATCCTGTCCCGCGAGGCGCTGGACGCCTTGCCGCGTGTCGAGACCAGCCTCGAGCTCGTGGAGAACGTCCCAGCCGGTGTGCCGCTCACCGCGCGCTCCTTCCGCGTGCGCCCGCTCGTGCTGCGTGGCCAGACGCTCGAAGCGCTGGTGCAGGACGGCGCGCTTCAGATTTCCACGAAGGTGGAGTTGCTCGAGGACGGCCTGTCTGGCCAGTTCGTGCGAGTCCGCAATCCACTGTCCCGCCGCGAATTTCGCGGCAAAGTCCAAAATGAAAACACCATCCTCGTCCAGCTCTAGTCCTGTCGGCACGCGCCTGCACGCAGCGGAAACGCTGCCGCCCAATCTCTCGGAGTGGCTCGCCTTCGGACGTCAGCTCACGGGCCGCGCCAACCGCACCAGGGCGGGCGCCCGCGCGAGCCAAACTCAGCCAAGCCAGCGTCTCGTCGCTCAGACCGAGACAGCCGGGACCGCTGTGCCACTGCTGCCCCGCGCCACCCTTCTGCTTGCGCTGCTCGCCTCTCTGGCGGCCCCGTTGCGCGGCGACTCGCTTTGGAAGGATGACGCCGGCCCCACGATGCTTTGTGACAAGAAGGCCATCGCGGTCGGCGA
>JACRKB010000179.1 GCA_016235545.1 Verrucomicrobiota bacterium
GCGCGGGCGCGTCGGAGGCCGGCAGCGAGGCGGCGGGAAGCAGGGCGAGCAGCAGAAGGAGGCAGTTGGTTCCTGGCGAGACGTGGCGCATTGGTGCGGGCGAAATTCCACGGTCACGCGGAGGTGAAAGCAAGCGCGGATTTGTAAATGGCCTTTACAGGAAAAAACTTGGCAACACCCGGCGGAACCGAACAATGGCCGCCGTCAGCCGAAACCTGCGGCCCGTCGAGGCCGCGCCAATCACGGATATGCTAGCCATCATCGAGCAGATTCAGACGGCGCTGGGAGGCAACACGGGGCTTGCGCTTGGCTACATCCTGCTGGCGGTGCTCTCGAGCCAGTTGGTGTTGATGGCCTATTCCTCGGTCACCCGGCTGGTGCATGAGCGCGATCAGCAGCGGCTGGACCGCGAGCGTCTGGAGGCCTTGGTGCTCGCCGCGAAGTATCGCTTCAAAGAGGCGCAGGAAGTCATCCAAGGCTGGAACGGCTACCGCAAGTTCACCGTCACGCAGAAGTCCACCGAGTGCGAGGACGTGAACTCCTTCTACCTCGTCCCGCATGACCGCAAGCCGCTGCCTCCTTACAAGCCCGGCCAGTATCTCACCTTCAGCCTCGACATCCCGGGCCGCGACAAACCTGTCGTGCGCTGCTACTCGCTGTCCGACAGCCCGATGCGGTCCGACTTTTACCGCGTCACCATCAAGCGCGAGAAGGCGCCGCCGGACAAACCCGGCGTGCCCCACGGCGTCGCGTCCGGCTTCTTCACCGACCACATCAAGGAAGGCGACATCCTCAACGTGAAGGCGCCGACGGGGCACTTCTACCTCGACATGACGAAGAACACTCCCATCTGCCTGCTGGGCGGCGGCGTGGGCTTGACGCCGATGTTGAGCATGGCCAAGGCCGTCGCCGAGAGCGGGTCGCGTCGCGAGGTGTGGCTCTTCTTCGGCTGCCGCAGCGGCGGCGAGCACATGCTGCGCGAAGACCTGAACAAGCTGCGCAATTTCGAGAACATCCGCGTGGTCATCTGCTACAGCCGCCCGGGCGGGAGCGAATCCAAGGGCGGGGACTACGACCGCGAGGGACGCGTCACCATCGAGGTTCTCAAGGAGATGCTGCCCTCGAACAACTACGAGTTCTTCATGTGCGGCAACGGCGCGTTCATGAAGACGCTCAACGACGGCCTCGAAGCCTGGGGCGTCCCGGAGAAGGACATTCACTACGAAGCCTTCGGCCCGGCCACCGTGAAGAAAAAGGCCGCGCCCCTCGCCGCTGCCGGCGCGGTCGCCGGTCCTGCGTGCAAAGTCATCTTCGCCAAGTCCGGCAAGGAGCTGGAGTGGAATTCCGCCGCCACCAACCTTCTCGACTTCGCTCTCGAACAAGGGCTGCGCATCGAGTCCGGCTGCCGCGCGGGCAGTTGCGGCGTGTGCTCCGTCGCCATCAAGTCCGGCACCGTGGACTACGTGAAGCAGCCCGACGCGGCCCCCGAGGGCGGCTCGTGCCTGACCTGCATCTGCCGCCCGAAAGGCGATCTCGTCCTCGACGCCTGACGCGCATGGACACAGTTCACTTCGTCATCGACAAGCCCGAGCGGTGGGACAGCTCGTTTGACCCGGAGATGACGGATGCGGACGTGAGCCGGCTCATGGAGATTCGTCCGTTCAGCGAGATGGACGCGGGCAAGTTTTCCAAGCGCACGCCGCTGCGGGGCATCCTCAAGAACGACGCCCGCATCCGGCGCTTCAAGAACGGCGAGATCATCGTGCGCGCGGGCGACTACGGCTCATCGGCGTTTCTCGTTTTGTCCGGCCATGCGCGCGTGGTGTTGAACCCCGGCCTGCCCGCGTCGTTGCTGGGCCGCCGCAAGTCCCAGCGCAAGGGCCTCTTTGAAATCGTCGCCCAGCTCTGGACCAATCCGCGCGATCCCGAGGTCCGCACCGCTGCCGAGCTGGAGCAGGACAGCGGCGTCAAAGTCGGCCTCAAACAGCGCGGCGTCTTTCTCCAGGACGTGCCGCGCATCCTTGACGAGCACAAGACCGCCACGATGTCGCCGGGGGATTTCTTCGGGGAGATCGCCGCCCTGAGCCGCAGCGCGCGCACGGCGACGATCTTCGCCGTCGGCGACGAGACGGAGCTGCTCGAAGTCCGCTGGCAGGGCCTGCGCGACTTGCTGCGCTTCGATGACCACCTGCGGCACCACATTGACCGCATCTACCGCGAGCGCACCCTGGCCACGCACCTGCGCGAGATCCCCATTTTCAAGCGGCTCAACGACGAGCAGCTCAAGCGCGTCATCGAGCAGACGCAGTTCGGCACCTACGGCGACTACGACTGGTCAGGCGATTACAAGCGGCTGGCGAAGGAAGGCACGCGCTCGCCGGAGAAGGAAACCACCATCGCGCAGGAAGGCGATTATCCCAACGGCGTCGTGCTCATCCGCTCCGGCTTCGCGCGCCTGAGCGAGAAGTTTGGCCACGGCCACCGCACGCTCAACTACCTCAGCGCCGGCTGTGAGTTCGGGCTGCGCGAGATCGCCCACAACTGGCGGCAGCGCGCCGACTCGGTGCCATTCCAGCAAACCCTGCGCGTCATCGGCTACACGCACGTCATTGTCGTGCCGACACCCGTGATGGAGGAGGTCGTCCTGCCCACCGTGCCGGAGCACGAGCTGCCGCTGCGTTTCACCTCCGAGGAGCTGGCCGGCGCGGAGCAGTCGGACACCCGGCGCAAGCTGGACGCCGGCGCGAAGATCGGCCCGGAGCTGATGGAGTTCATGACGGAGAACCGTTTCTTCAACGGCACATCGACGATGGTGATTGATATGGAGCGCTGCACGCGCTGCGACGACTGCGTGCGCGCCTGCGCCACGACCAACGAGGGCAACCCCCGCTTCCTGCGGCACGGCCACACGAGCGGGCGCATCATGGTGGCGAACTCCTGCATGCACTGCGCCGACCCGGTGTGCCTCATCGGCTGCCCGACCGGCGCGATTCACCGCGGCCAGAGCGGCGGCGAGGTGGTGGTGAACCAGGCCACCTGCATCGGCTGCTCCATCTGCTCGAACAACTGCCCCTACGACGCCATCCGCATGGTGGAAATCCGCGAGGAAGACGGCGCCTTCATGGTGGACAAGGACATGAAGCCCATCGTCAAGGCGACGAAGTGCGACCTGTGCTCCGACCAGATCGGCGGCCCGGCCTGCGAGCGCTCATGCCCGCACGGAGCGCTAAAACGCATGGACATGAACAACCTCGACGCGTTCGCGCGCTGGCTCAACCGATGAAAGGATTCCTCCGTCGCCGCCTGCTCTGGGGCAGCCTGCTGGTCGCCGCGACCATCGCGGTCGCGTCCGTCTATGCCGCGTGGGAGGGAGCGACGACCCGCTCGGCATACCTCAGCGGCTGGCTGCTCTTCGGCCTGATGGTGGTCCTCACCGGCTACAACTGGCTGAAGAAAATCCCCTACCTGCCGCTGGGGCGTTCGGAGGTCTGGCTGGAATTCCACCTCTACGCAGGCGTCTTCACCGGCGTGCTTTTCCTCCTGCATGTCCGCCTGCGCTGGCCCACGGGCTGGTTCGAGCTGGTTCTCACCCTGCTCTACGCCATCGTCATGTTCAGCGGCGTGCTGGGCATCATCATCTCGCGCGGCTGGCCCAAGCGACTCACCGCGCGCGGCGGCGAGGTGCCCTTCGATCGCATCCCCCTCGTCAGCCGCCAGCTCCGCGAGCAGGCCGAGGCGCTCGCCTTGAGCTCCGTCGCCGAGGCGAAGTCCGCGACCATCGCGGAGTTTTACACGCGCCGCCTGCACGACTTCTTCGCCGGCCCGCGGCACTTCCTCTCGCACCTTTTTGAAATCCGCCTGCCGCTCAACGCGCTGCTCCACGACCTCGGCGACCTGAACCGCTTCCTCAACGAGCAGGAGCGCAAGGTCGCAGATCAGCTCGTCGCGCTGGTGCGCCAGAAGGATGGGCTCGATTACCAGCGCGCGCTCCAGCTCACGCTGCGCCTCTGGCTCTTCGTCCACATTCCAGTCACCTACAGCCTGATGCTCTGGGCCGTCGCGCACATCGTGCTGGTCTATGGCTTCTCCGCCGGAGCGCGCTGACTGAAACGATGAATGATGAACTTAGAATTATGAACGGGAGCTGCGTGCGTCGAGGCACGCCGGCCCGCCGCCTGTTCTCATTCATAATTCATCATTCATAATACATCATTGCCTTGAAGGACCAGCTCCCATCGCCCGATTTCGACCACGGCCGCTACGACCGGCCCAATCAGAATTGGGAGTGCGGCAGGACGTGTGATGGCTGTCCCTGCCGCATCGGTCCCTCGCCCTCCGGCGCGTGCCGCGCCACCTCCGAGTGCCGGCCCGTGCTTGAGAAGAAGGAAGGCGAGGAGAAAGGCCGCTGGCGCTGCACCCGTCCGAAGGAGCACGGCGGCCCCTGCGCGAACGGCCCGCTCTCCGATGGAGGTTGCGCGTGCCCCGTCCCGAAATGCCGGCCCCACCGCACCCTGCGCAACTTGAGGGGCAGCCTGTGCGTGGGCGTCACAGCCGTGACGCTTGCGGTGTTGCTCATTGGCTTCTTCGGACCGTGGCAATGGCGCTTCATCTCACCGGGGCAGATGTCCTCGCCGCATCATGGCGTCGTCTTCTCGCAGATGAAGCACTCGTGGCCCGGCAGCGACGGCTGCGGCGCCTGCCACACCGCCGCGCACGGCGACCTGCGGGAGTGGATGCGCTCCGCATTCCGCGCCCGGCCCGGCCCGCTGGAGCCGCACCGCTTGCACACCGTCACCGCCGGGGACATGACGGAAATTGACCGCAGTTGCCTCGCCTGCCACCCCGGACACAAATTCCACCAGCCCAATGTCACGCGCGACCACTCCTGTTCCTCCTGCCATCGCGAGCATCAGGGCCGGGGCCGGATGCCCGCGCCTGCGGACACAGAATGCCTCTCCTGTCACGGCAGCGGCTCCGTCATGGAGGCCTCGCGCAAGGCCGGCGAGAAGTTGAGCACCGCCGCTTTTGCCTACCGGCAGGCCCAGGGCCGCGCGCTCTTCCAAGTGCCGCGCCCCGAGAGAGGCTACACAATGGCGTTCAAATCCTTCGCCGCCGATCATCCGGAATTTCAGCTCCACTCGCAGAAGTTGCAGGACACAAATTCCCTCCGCTTCAACCACTCACTTCACCTCTCCGACCTCGTGAAGCGCAGCGGCCAGCCCCTCTCCTGCGCCGACTGCCACCAGCCCGCCGCCGCCGGCGCGCACTTCCAGCCCCCCACCTTCGCGAAGCACTGCCAGGGCTGCCACGCCCTCCAGTTCGATGCGCGCAACCCGCAGATGCGCCTGCCACACGGCGATCCCGCCGGCGTCCGCGCCTACCTCCGCAGCCTCCCGACGCAATACGCCGACCTCGCCCGCCGCACCGGCATGACCGCGCAGGCCGACACTGAAAAATTTGTCACCGAGCAGATGCGCCAGCTCCGCGAGCGCGTCTTCAGCGGCGAGAACCTGGAACAGCAGCTCTTCTTTTCCAGCGACCCATCCAAGCAACTCGCCGTCGGCGCAGCCCCTGGCAACATCCCCCCTCGCGCCCGTTTCGCCGGCTGCGCCTACTGCCACGACGTGAAGCCCGGCGGTGCGGACGGCCTGCCTCAGATAGTTCCCGTCACCACGCCCGACCGCTGGCTCATCCGGGGCGAGTTCAACCACGCCAAACACAACATAGTCTCCTGCACGCAATGCCACGCCGCACAGTCCAGCCATCGCACCGAGGACATCCTGCTGCCCACCAAGAAGAGCTGCACCGAATGCCACAGCTCGCAGGGCGGCGTCTCGCAAAGCTGCTCGACCTGCCACAGCTACCACACCGTTCACGTCAGCCACACCCACCAGCACACAAAGAAGTAGCCGCCCCCGTGCCGGCGAGTTGTGGTCGCCGCTCCGTGGTCGCGCGAAGCTCGCGAAGGCGGCGAAGAAGAGGCTCAACTTCGTCAACCGCCCACAGCCGCACCCGGCACCATTCATCCCGAACTCCGAAGTTGAATGGAAAGCGCGCCCGCCCCGGGCGCAAAGAAATGTTGGGTGCTCGCTGTTTTCGGTGGAATGGAAGCTGAGCTGGCCCGGTTCCCGGCCCCAGCGGGGCCAGTGAA
>JACRKB010000178.1 GCA_016235545.1 Verrucomicrobiota bacterium
GACTCGACCGCTGGAAGAGTCGCCCCCACCGGTCAGCCAGCCAACCTGACCGCGCCCCAGCGGGGCGCATGAACACCCCGTTGAGAGGGCGATGATTCATGCGCCCCGCCGGGGCGCCCGGCACTTGGGGCCAACACCGGTGGGTGCACTCCGTGGGCGGAGCTTCCCACCGGCTACCTTCATGCGCGCCTCCGGCGCGGATTTCCCCGCTGACGTTCATTCCACCGAAAACAGCGGGGAACCGAAATGTTTCGGGCGTTGTTTCCAGTGCCGCACGTCAGAGGCTGGCCGCACAGAACGCAAGAAGACGCAAAGAAGACAGGGGCTTTCATCGCGTTGCCCGGAGCTGTTTCACTGCCCGGTCAGCGGCTTGCGCCGGTCTTGGTCTGTTTGGTCCGTGTGGGCGGCGGGAGGTAGCGGAAGGCGTTGCTGGGGTTGTCCGCGTCGTAGGAATACGCGTCGCGGTGGTGGAGGAAGAATTTCACCTGCTCGACGGGGATCGCAAACCCGAGGCCTTCGCCGAAGGTGATTTTCATGTTTGTCACGCCCACCACTTCACCTCGCAGGTTGAAGAGCGGACCGCCGCTGTTGCCGGGGTTGATTTGCGTCGTGGTCTGGAGGTAGAGCGCGCCCTGCATCTGGCGGGTCTTGGTGCTGAGGATGCCCTCGGTGACGGTGCGTTCCAGACCCAGCGGGCTGCCGATGGCGAAGACGCGCTCTCCGACGGATAGCGCGTCGGCCTCGCCGAGGGGGACGCGGGCGAACTTCGGCGCGCCGGCGTCCTCGATTTTGAGGAGGGCGAGGTCGGCGAACTTGTTCATCGCGACGATGCGGACCTGCTTGTAGGGCTTGCGTTCGAGCTGGCCGGAGCGCTGGTGATAGACCTCGATTGAAATCTGCGTCTCGCCCTCGATGACGTGGAAGTTGGTGATGAGGTGGCCGTCCTCGTTGATGAAGAAGCCGGAGCCCAGGCCGCCGGGCGTGCGCACCTGCACGACGGCCTGGCCTGACTGGGCAACCAGCTCGCGCACTGTGCGCTCTGGTGGTGGCGTGCGGTTGATGGTGAAGAGAGCATTCGTCTCCGTGGCCGGAGCGGGGGCCTTCGCAGTGGAGTCAGCGGACTTCTTGGCGGCCTTTGACGCGGACGTCTTTTCCATCGAGCGAACAACTTTTGTGATCTGTGCGCGCGGGATGGCGATGACGGTGTAGCCGATGTCCACGAACACCTGGTCCGGCTTCTCGGCGACGATGCGGCCTGTCACGGCGGAATTGTCGCGGAGTTGAAGCTCGTCGGCGGCAGCGGTGGCCACTGTTCCGGCGAGGGCCATCGCCAGCAAGAACTGGGTGTGCATGGCGGCGAGCGTAGTTGGCGGGAGAAGGCAAAACAAGCGGGGCCTGTGCCGGGTTTTGCCGCACTGCGTGGGAGCGTGGCTCGCCTGCACAACTGTCCCCGGTCCTGCGTGTCTGCGGACGGGCGTTTGCGCTTCGGGGAATCTACGGCAGTTCCTTCAGCCGGATGTTGCGCCAGCGGACCTCCATCGCGGTCTCCTTGTTGCCGACGCCGTGGACTTGGAGGGCGATGAAGCCGGCGGGGGTGTAGCCGTCCTTCAGGTCGGCGGCGGGCACCGAGTTGACCCAGGTCTTGATGGAGTCGCCCTGGCATTCGATGCGGAATTTGTTCCAGTCGCCCTGCTTGAAGGCCTGGCCGGGAGCGGGGTTGTTCTTGAGGTCGTTGAGCCAGCCGCGCCGGCCCTCGTCGTAGATGCCACCGCTCCACGCGCGGGCCGAGGGGTCAATCTCCACCTGGTAGCCGTGGACGCGGCCGGGGGTGACCTTGATGGTCTTGCCCTGCCATTCGTATTCCTTCAAATGGTCGAAGTAATGGCTGCGGATTTGGATGCCGGAATTGAGGTTGGGGTCCACCTTGAACTCCACTTCGAGGATGAAGTTTGTGTAGTGGCGCTCGGTGCAGAGGAAGGAGTTTCCAGTGTTCGGGACGCATTGGCCGACAATCTGGCCATCCTCGACGCGATACTTGGCGTGGCCGCCGACCTGGACGAATCCGGCGAGGTTCTTGCCGTTGAAGAGCGTCAGGAAGCCATCGGCGTCAGGCTTGGCGGCGGCGGCGGGTTCAGCCTTTTTCTTCTTCTCCGCTGCGGCGGCGGGAAGCAGGGCGGTGAGGGTGAAGGCGAGGAGGAGGACGGCGAGTTGATTCATGTGATTGCGGTGGCTGGACGTGGGGCCGGGCGGGACGGTTACAAGGGGTCAGCGAAGCGTCAAGAGATTGGCGAAGCGCTGGGCGCGCTGGCGGTAGTCCGCCTTCACCCGGCTGGCTTTGTAGTCCTGGGCCTCGAAATGGCCGGGCTTGTTCCAAAGCAGGTAAAGCTCCAGAGCGTCCGGCTCGCGTCCGGTGGCGGTGCGGAAGTCCGCCGTTCGGTCAGCCAGAATGCGCTGTGTGATGGCCCACGCGACATCGGGGTTGTCGTATTCCCGCGACTTGGAATAGCGCCGCCACACGTCGGGCATGATTTGGAAGCGGCTGACTTCGCCGCTGCCGCCCCGGAGATAGTCCGCCGCGCCGCGTTGCCATGTCGTGGCACCTGACTCGAACATCGCCAGCGAGCGCCGCAGGGGCATCGCCTCGCAGGGGCGCAGCCCAAGCCAGCCCAGCAGCGCGAGACCGAGGATCGTTCTTTTCATAGGGGCCTGGCCCCAGCGACGCGCCGGGACGAGACCGTCGGGGATTGAACCGCATCGTCAACCGCCCGGCAATGGTGATTTTTGGCCTTTGGACAGGGCAGGGGAGCCGTGGAAAGTGAGAGGTCGCGTGCGGCCCACCTGCCCGTTTTTCCACCTGCTCCCCGACAACGCTCCCGCCCTCACCACTCGATCACCGCCGCGCCCCACGTCAACCCCGCGCCGAAGACCACGAGCAGCACGAGGTCGCCGCGCTGAATCTTCCCCGTGCTGACGGCCTCATCCAAGGCGATGGCCACGCTGGCGGCGGAGGTGTTCCCATATTTGTCGAGGTTCACGAACATCTGCTCCGGCCTGGCGTCGAGGCGCTCGGCCACGGCGTCAATGATGCGCTGGTTGGCCTGGTGCGGGATGATGCACTTGATCTGGCTGACAGTGAGCTCGCAGCGTGTCAGCGCCTCGCGCGCGGCGGTGCACATGGCGTTGACGGCGCTCTTGAAGACCTCCTTGCCGTCCATCTTCAGGAAGTGGAGCCGCTGGTCCACGCTCTCGTGCGTGGCGGGAAAACGGCAGCCGCCGCCCGGTTGAGAGAGAAGTCCCCCCTTCCCACCGTCCGCGCCCATGCAGGCGGTGAGCAGGCCATGCGAGTCGGGCCGATGCTGCAAGACCGCCGCGCCCGCGCCATCGCCGAAGAGCACGCAAGTCGTGCGGTCCTTCCAGTCCATGATCGAGGAAAGTTTCTCCGCGCCGATGACCAGCACGCACTCGCTGGTGCGGGACATGATGAACTGCTGGCCGACCTCCAGCGCATAGATGAAGCCGGAGCAGGCCGCTTCCAGATCAAAGGCCGCCGCGCGCTTCGCCCCGATCTTGTGTTGCACCAGGCACGCGGTGGACGGGAAAGGCATGTCCGGCGTGATGGTGGCGACGATGATGAGGTCAATCTGCTCGGCGGTGACGCCCGCCTGCGCCATCGCGCGCTCGGCGGCCTTCGCCGCGAGGTCCGAGCAAAACTCGTCATCCGCCGCGATGCGCC
>JACRKB010000017.1 GCA_016235545.1 Verrucomicrobiota bacterium
ACAATGCCGAGACCGTTGATCATCGTGGTGTGCGAGTCGGTGCCGACGAGCGTGTCGGGATAATAGACACCGGCGGCGGAGAGCACGCCTTTGGCGAGGTCTTCGAGGTTCACCTGATGCACGATGCCGATGCCGGGCGGGACGACTTTGAACGTGTCGAACGCCTGCATGCCCCATTTCAAAAACTGGTAGCGCTCGCGGTTGCGCTGGAACTCGATCTCCAGATTCTTCGCGAACGAATCCGCCGCGCCCGCCGCATCCACCTGCACCGAGTGGTCCACGACGAGGTCCACCGGCACGAGCGGCTCGATGATCTTGGGATTCTTGCCAAGCTTCGCCACGGCGCTGCGCATCGCCGCGAGATCCACGAGCAGCGGCACGCCGGTGAAGTCCTGCAAGACAATGCGCGCGACGACGAAGGGGATTTCCGCCGTGCGCGTCTCGTTCGGCTTCCAGTTCGCGAGCTCCTTTACGTTCGCCTCGCTGACCTTCTTGCCGTCGTAGTTGCGCAGCACGGATTCCAGCACGATGCGCACGCTCACTGGCAGTCGCGAGATGGGGCCGACACCGGCGGCTTCCAGCGCGGGGAGGGAATAGAATTTACCCTGCTTGCCTTTGCCGAGGTCGAAGGTTTGGAGCGAGTTGAACAAGTTGTGGCTCATAAAAAATTGTCGCAGTCAGCGGGAGAACGTCCCGTTCAGGGAGGCGAAAATGGGGATTGGCGGAAGGAGTGTCAAGCGGACGGCGTGTGAGACGGCTTGCCAGCGTGGGCGAAGGAAACTATAGAAATCACCGCGCATTGCGGCGGCGAGTTGGCTGGCGTGAGTTGAACCGACCCGAACCGTGCGGATTCGCAAACTTGATGCCCGATGATTCGGCCAGAATCATCGGGTGACTTTTTCGGTCTGATTGAGCGCCCCTTACGACCATGTTGGCTAAACGAGTTATTCCCTGCCTCGACGTGCATGACGGCCACGTCACTCGCGGCGTGCAATTCGGGCGCGCGGAGGCGGGCGGGTTGCGGAACGTGGGCGACCCGGTCGAGTTGGCCGTGCGTTACAATGAGCAGGGCGCGGACGAGATGGTGTTCTTCGACATCACGGCCAGCGCGCATGGGCGCGCGAGCATGGTGAGTGTGATCGAACGCGCGGCGGACCAGTGCTTCATGCCTCTCACCGTCGGCGGTGGCATCCGTGTGCTGAACGACATGCAGACGATGCTGCGTGCCGGCGCGGACAAGGTGAGCATCAACTCCTCGGCGCTCGCGACGCCGGACTTGATTCGGCAAGGAGCGGAGAAGTTCGGCAGCCAATGCATCGTCGTCTCCATCGACTGCAAACAGGTCGCGCCCGACCGGTGGGAGGTTTTCGCGAAGGGTGGACGGCAGGCGACTGGCCTCGAAGCCGTCGAGTGGGCGAAGCGCGCCGTGTCACTCGGCGCTGGGGAAATCGTCCTCAACTCCATTGACGCGGACGGCACCAAGGCGGGATTTGACCTCGTCATCACGCGGCGTGTGAGCGAGTCGGTCGGCGTGGCGGTGGTGGCCAGCGGGGGCGCGGGCAGCTTGGAGCACATGGCAGAAGTTCTATTGGAAGGTCGGGCCGATGCCGTGCTGGCGGCGAGCATCTTTCACTTTGGCACCTACACCGTGGGCGATGTGAAGCGCCATCTGGCTGGGCGTGGGATTCCCGTGCGGCTGTAGGCGGGCGTGGAAATTCATGCTGGCCGTCACGGGGGGATTCGTTACGCTGCGGCAGGCTGGAAGCACCCAGCGACGCATGAAACTTCACTTGCCAGCACTGCTCGCCGGACTCTGCGCCAGCGCTCTCGTCACCTCCTCTCAGACGAACCCCAAGCGCGTCGAAACGCCGGTGCGGACAGGCGTTCCCCCGCGCAACCAGCCGCCGCCCATCGCGAACCCCATCCTGCTGGCACCGGCCCAGGCAGCACCGCAACTGCCGCCGCAATCCATCCGTGTCCAACCGCGGTCCTTCAACATGGACACCACACTGGCCCGGCTCTTCGCCGGCATGAAGTCCATCACGGCAACGGGCGAGTTCGAGTTGAGCGTCACCAACGCGGCCAAGGTCGAGGTCACGACACTGCCGCTGACCATGCACCTGATCGAAGGCCGCGTCCGCACGGAACTCGACCTCACCCCCGTGCCGGTGCGGATTGACAGCGTCGGACCATTCGCGGCGTTGCGCGCCGTCGGCATCAACCGGGTCGTCACATTGACCATGTCCGCCATCAACCTGCGGCTCACGCAACAGCTCTTTCCGGACGCCAAGGCATACATCACCCTGCCGCTACCCGATGAGGACATCCCCGCGATGATCCGCATGGAGAAAGTTTCGCTCGGAAAAGACCCCGTCAACGGCATGGAAAAATTCATGGCCACACTCACCTACACAAACGGCGAGAAGCGGGCGGCCCGCCTATGGCAGACAACGGCCGCTGCGCCTCATCCCGCGCAGGTCCAGTTCGACGTGGGGGTCAGCCTCATCACCATCCGCATCCGCAAGGTGGAGAGCATCGCAGAACCCGCCCTCGCCACTGCCCTCTTTCAGATTCCCACCAACTACTTCAAATGGACCGACGTGGGACAAATGCTCCAGTTCCACTCCGCCAGCCAGTTGCGCAACCGGCGCTGAGCGCTGCTGACTCCGGATCGTAGCCTTGATCCACCGCAGGTAGAGAGCAGGAATCCGATCTGGAGTCGGGAGCCGAGGGGGGCGCATCTCAGTTTCTTGCAACCCATGTGGGGAACAGGGGCAGCAACGGAGTTGCGAAAGAAATTTGCCCACGGCGTGAGCCGTGGGTCAGGCGGTGAGGAGGGCGAGCCGCAGCGCGGCGGCAGAGGAGCCGTCATCCATTCATGTCGCAGCCGGAGTCTGCCGCCCCGCTGGGGCTCAGTTGGGGCGCTGCCACCCAGGGCTTGCGCCCTGGGCTACTCTCTGCCGCTGCTCCGCAGCTGGGAGAATTGACCTTGTCCAGAGTCGTTTGCAGGAAACTGAGATGCGCCCGAGACAGTCCAGCGGCGCTTTTAGTGTTTCCAAATTCCCGGCCTTCCGCTTGAGTCTCGCGCCTCGATTGTCATGGCGACCCCCTTTCAACCGCACGCTTTCATCGCCCGCAACGTGGCCAGCCTCCCACGCTCCGGCATCCGTGAGTTCTTCGACATCGTCCAGAGCCAGAAGGGCGTGATCTCCCTGGGCGTCGGCGAGCCAGACTTCGTCACGCCCTGGCACATCCGCGAGGCCGCCATCTACGCGCTGGAGCGCGGCAGGACGACTTACACGTCGAACTTGGGCCTGCTCAAACTTCGCGAGGTCATCGCAGCCCATCTCGCGCCGCGCTTTGGCGTTCGCTACGACCCTGCGAAGGAAATCCTCATCACAGTCGGCGTCAGCGAGGCGCTCGACATCGCGCTCCGTGCCCTCATCAATCCCGGCGACGAGGTCATTTACCACGAGCCGTGCTACGTGAGCTATTCTCCGAGCATCGCCATGGCCCACGGCGTCCCGGTCGCCGTGAGTTGCAAGGCCGAGGACAACTTCGCCGTCCGAGCTGAGGCTATTGAGAAGGCCATCACGCCCAAGACCAAGGCGCTGATGCTCAACTTCCCCACGAACCCCACCGGCGGCACGATGACCCGGGCCGAGCTGGAGCGCATCGCTGCTCTCGTGCAGCGCCACAACCTCGTCGTGCTCACGGACGAGATTTACAGCGAGCTAACCTTCGAGGGCGAGCACGTCTCCATCGCCTCTCTGCCCGGGATGATTGAGCGCACGATCTTCCTGCACGGTTTCTCGAAGGCTTACGCGATGACCGGCTTCCGCATCGGCTACGCGTGCGGCCCGGCGGAACTCATCGAGGCGATGATGAAAATCCACCAATACTCGATGCTCTGCGCCAGCATCATCAGCCAGGAAGCCGCCATCGAGGCCATCGAGCACGGCGAGGCGGACACGACGGAGATGCGTGAGCAATACAAGCTGCGCCGCAACTTCATCGTGAAGGCGTTTAACGACATCGGCCTCCCGTGCCACCTGCCGCGCGGCAGCTTCTACGCCTTCCCCTGCATCCGCAGCACCGGCCTCAGCTCGAAGGATTTTGCCTTTCGTCTGTTGCAGGAGGAGAAGGTTGCCTGCGTGCCCGGCGGCGCGTTTGGCCCAAGCGGTGAAGGTTATCTGCGCTGCTGCTTCGCCACGGCGATTGATCAGATTCAAGTCGCCACCGACCGCATCGCCCGCTTCGTCGCGAAGGTGAAGCGCGGCTGACGAAAGGGCGCGGCCGCTTGGGTCCGCACTCAGTTTTGATGTGCCATCGCGTGCTACGGGCGTGGGCGTCCGTGCTCCTGCGTAAATTCTCGCCTATCCCACGACCGGCTTCTTCCAGATCGGGACGACGCGTTTCATCTCATCAATGAGCCACTGGCACGCGGCGAAAGCCTCGCCACGGTGCGCCGCGATGACTTCCACCCAGAGCGACGACTCGCCCACTTTCACGACGCCGAGGCGATGGACGAGTCGCACGGACTCCACCGGCCAGCGCCGCTCCAACTCATCGAAGAGCTGGTGGAACTGGTGCTCGGCCATCGGGCGGAAGCACTCGTATTCGATGGCGGTGATGATCTGGCAGTCCTCGCTGCCGCGCACCACGCCGCTGAAATACACCGCCGCGCCCATCCCAGCGGTCATGCGCCGTGCGGCGACGAGTGCGGGTTCGTCGAGCGGGTCTGGGGAGATGATGAGGGAGCGGATCAAGCCAGTGTTCAGTGTTCAGTCAGCCGCCTTGCACCGGTGGGAACAGGCTGACTTCCTCGCCTTCCTTCAGCACGTAATCGCGGCTCTGATACTCGACGCCGACGGCGATGAGGGTGGAGTTCTGCATGGCGAGGAGTTTCGGGAAGCGTGCGTGGAGTCGTTGGAGCAAGTCGCCAATCGTCGCGCCGGCGGGAAGATCCTCGCTTGCCTGCGCGCAGCCTGCGAGGTCTTTGAAGTAGGACCAGAATTGAATTTGGACGGTCATGGGGATGTGGCGCGTGACGTGTGGCAGGTGAAAAGAAGCCGCCCGGTCTGGGTGAGCTTGCGGCAAGCCCACAAGCCCCGCCTGTCACTTCCCATACATCTCCGGTTTCAGCACGCCGACGAACGGCAGGTTGCGATAGCGCTCCGCGTAGTCCAGTCCGTAGCCCACGACGAAGAGGTCGGGTATCTCGAAGCCGGCGTAGTCTGCCTGCACATTCTCCACGCGCCGTGCGGGTTTGTTCAGGAGCACGCAGGTCTTGATCTGGCGCGGGTGAAGTTGTTCGAGCTTCGCGATGACGGTCTTGAGTGTCTTGCCGGTGTCGAGGATGTCGTCCACCAGCAGCACGTCGCGGTCGCGCACGTCGAGGCGGAGTTCCTTCGTGAAGACCAGCTCGCGCGAGACGGTGCCGCTGCCGTAGCTGGAGACGCCGATGAAGTCCAGGCGCAGGGGCATGTTCAGGCTGCGGATGAGGTCGGCGAGGAACATTATCGTGCCGTTGAGCAGCGAGACGACGACGAGGTCGCGCCCGGCGAAGTCGCGTTCCACCTGCTTGGCCAGCTCCCGCACGCGGCGGTGTATCTGCGTGCGGCTGATGAGGACGCATTCGATTTCCTTGCGCAGGCGCGGCGGGGCACGGCGGACAAAGGAGAGTGACGCGAGTTTCTTCACAGAGGGGAGATTGAAGCAGAGTCGGGAGAAGATGGAAAAGGGAGAATCAACCTCCCTCCCCTGCCCTGCCGGCGTCACTTGCCCGACGGCGAGCCGCTGCGCACGCAGCGGAAGCCCGTGTGGTTCAGGCCCGTGTCCGGCGAAGTCTTCATCCGCATCGCAGGCCGGTAGCCCCAGCAATACGCCTCCGTGCAAAGATAGGATCCGCCGCGCGTGATGCGCTTCCACACGCCGGGCTCGTTCGGGTCATAGCTCTCCTGCGGGCCTTGCGGGTTCTGCCTGGGGCTCTTCGCGTAGTAATCCGGCATATACCAGTCGGCAGTCCACTCCCACACGTTGCCCGCCATGTCGTGCAGGCCGTAATTGTTCGCCGCGAACGTGCCCACGGGCGACTGCATCTTGAAACCATCCTGCAACGTGTTGCCATTTGGAAAACTCCCCTGCCAGATGTTCGCAAGCCACTTGCCATCGGGCGTCTTCTCGTTGCCCCACACGTAAGTCAGCTTCTCCTTGCCGCCGCGCGAGGCGAACTCCCACTCCGCCTCCGTCGCCAGACGCTTCCCAGCCCACTTCGCATACGCCATCGCGTCGAACCACGCCACCTGCACCACGGGATGCTTCTCGCGCCCGTTGATATTCGTCTCCGGCCCCTCGGGATGACGCCAGTTCGCGCCGGGCACATAGCGCCACCACGCCATGTGATTGTGCAGCGGCACATCCCCCGGCGGCGGCGTGAACACAATGGACCCCGGCACCAGCGCCTCGGGCGGCGCGTCCGGGAAATCCTCCTGCTTGGGCTTGCGCTCCGCGATGGTCACGTAGCCCGTGGCCTTCACAAACTTCTCGAACTCCTCGTTCGTCACCTCATACACATCCATCCAGAAACCATCCACCGCCACCTCATGCACCGGCTTCTCATCCGGCTGACCTTCCTCCGAACCCATTTGAAAAGTGCCGCCGGGAATCCACCTCATGCCATTCGTCCACGAAGAATTCTCCACTCCTGAGCCACCCGTGGACATCCCCTGCCCCGCTGTCCCGGGCACCGAGTGACCCAATCCCTTCGGCGCGTCATTTCGCCGCGCGTAATCCTTGCTCCCCTTCCTCTCCAAGAACGGCGAGACCAGCGAGACCAGCCCGATGACCACCACCAAGGCAACGATGAACTTCCAAGGGCTGACGTGATGAGGGTTTGGTTCAGGCGACTGGCTCATGCGGTGAAGGTAAGAGGAAAAAGGTAAAAGGAAAAAGAGGAAAACTGTCGCGACCACCACGGCGGGCGCATCTCAGTTTCTTGCAACCCGGGTCGGCAGGGCTGAAAGCCCGTCATTCGTCAGCCTGGGGTGGAGTGAACGTAGTGAACGCAGCCCCAGGTGGCCCCGCCAGGCCGTGCCGAGGGCTGTAAGCCCGCCACGACGCTGCCCGGTTGCCAAGATGACGCGCTTACAGCGCTCGGCTTCCTCGTGGCCTCGTTGCCCTGGGGCTTCACCCCAGGCTAGCGAATGCCGGGCTTTCAGCCCGAAGCACCGACTCGCGTCCGGTCTGCAAGAAAACTGAGATGCGCCCCACCACGGCACCATTATCTTTTGCCTTTTTCCTTTTTCCTTTTTCCTTCCTCGTCATGCCCATGCCGCTCCGCCAGCCTCCTGGCCCCCTCGCGCACCGACGCCACCAGCTCACGCGGCTGCAACACCACTGCGCGCCCCGCCCAGGCCAGCACCCACCGCTCCACCTCCGCCAGGCTCGAGAGCTTCATCCGCACCTCCAGCCCGCCCTCCGCCAGCTCCCTCGAAATCTGCGACGCGTGCCAGCGCTTCTCCCGGATGTAGTCCGCGATGGACGCATCGAACCGGATGCAGACGTCGAACTCCCCCTCCGCCGAATGCACGCCGAAGCTGTCCCGCAGCCGCTTCTCCAGCGAGAACTTCTGCGACCGCACAAAACTCCCCCCCGTCTCCCGCACCTCCGAGATGCGCGCCGGCGCGAACGTCCGCACATCCCTCCTTCCATGATCGAACGCGAACAAGAACCACTCACCATTGATGTTCGCCAGATGATACGGGTCCACCACGCGCCGATCTGGTGAAGATTGTCCCGGCTTGCGATAGGAGAACTCCAACTGCCGCCGCGCCGCAGTCGCCTTGGCCAGCGCCTCGAACACACCCAGGTTCACCACCGGCTCCGCCGTCGTGCGGAACGAGATTGTCTGCTCCACATCCGCCAGATTCAGCGAGATCGTGTCCGGCAACGCCTGCTCCATCTTGCGGATCGCCGAGAGCAGCGGCTTCTCGAAGCTAGTCCCCCGATACTGCTGCAGCGCCTTCTCCGCGACGATCAGCGCGAACAGCTCGCCCTCCGTGATTTGGAACGTGGGGAACGCGGCCACCTCCTCCGTGTAATGGTATCCGTTGCGCCCCACATCAAATGCGATGGGCAACCCCAGCCGCTCCCGCATGAACTCCACATCCCGGTAAACCGTCTTCGTCGTCACCTCCAACTCCACCGACAACGAGACGGCATTGGGATAACCCCCCGCGTGCAACAACTGGTGCAACCGCTGCATCCGCTCCAAGGGCGGGCGCGACAGCGGCATCGGGACAGGCTTCTTGCGCATTACAGGAGAATTGGGCGAAAATACGTGCAAGACCAGCAAGAATCTTTAGCCACCGATTGAACACGGAATAAACACGGTTGGGGAGAGAAACCGCCCTTCCGTGTTTGTTCCGTGTCTCATCCGTGGCTAACTGGAATCTCTCCGTTCAAGAACAGGAAAAAATCCTCCGTGGCCTACGGCCTCGTGATCTTCACCACATTCGAGCCGCGCTCATTCCCCGTCGTCGTGAGCACATACACCTTGAAGACACTCACCGCCCCCACCTGCCCCAGCCCTTGCGCCGTGAAGAACTCCAGCGGCGCTCCGGCGGCGACCGTCCCAATCACCACCTCGTTCTCCGCCTGATACGTGCTGCCTGGAGCCCAGCGCACCTCATACTTCTCCAGGTCCGTGGCAAGAGAGAGCGTCCATGTGATCTTCGCCTGCAACGTCGGCACATTCCACACACCCGTCGCGTTGACCGGGTCCGGCGTCGAGCCGGGATCGGGGGAAAGCTTGGGAAGAGTCAGCACCAGCGGGCTGCCCTCCGCGAAGTATGTGGGCACCGCCACCCGATACGTCTTGAGAGTGGGATACACCAGGTTCTGAGTGCCATTGCGCTCCTCGATCTTGAAGCTCACCAGGAACTCCGCGCGCGCCGTCGTCTGGAACTGCACGCGCAACAAGCCCAGCGCCGTGTCGAAGTCCGCCAGCGCATACCCGCCCAGCACCAGCAACGGAGCCGTGAAGCCGGGTATGCCAGTCGCCGCGTTGATCTTCGCCCACAGCGTGCTGATGTCATCCATCGCCTTCATGAAAATGGCCTGCCCATCCTGCGGCTGCGGCAGGATCGGCAGCGCCCGCTCGAAGTGCGTGCCGGCAAGCTGCGCGCGCACCTTGTCATTGAACTGCCCGCCGCGCAGATGCAGCGCCACCTTCATGTCCCGCAGGTCCGCCCCGGCGATCTCCCAGTCATTGATCTGCCCCTCGATGGCCGTGTGCTGGAGCTGGAGGTCATTGCGCCACGTCTCAAGGTTCGCGCGGTTGAGCGTGGGTGGCACAGGGCCGTTTGGGTTGCGGAGCAAGAGCGGTCCGCTCGCTCCCAGCGTCGTGTTGACCTGCTCATAGTGAGGCAGGAAGAGGTTCAGGGTGGAAACGTAGGAGCCAGGGCCGGTGATGGGCATATTTTTGTGGAGATGAAGATTTACCGAGTTCGCACCAACGTGTCACAAGCCGCGAACCTGTCAAATGCACCTCTCATAACCGACACTTGGCCTCTGCGTCCGTCCCGGCTCTGTGATGCCACTCCAAACATTTGCACCGCAGAGGCGAGACAGGCGCAGAGAGGGAAGTAAAACCGGAACCATGCAGTTGAGCCACGGATGCAACACGGAACAAACACGGAACAGCAGACGACTGCGTTGAAGATGTCTGCCGGGTTTGCCACCACTATTGCGTCTGCGCGTTCAACTCCTTGGGAAGATGCGTTCTTCGCTGTTATGAGTGGGTATATGCCGGGGGATGTAGCTGCGGAGCAGCGCAAGATAGTAGCCCACGGCGTGAGCCGTGGGTGATGCGGACGGGTGAGACGAGCCGCAGAGCGGCGGCAGAACTCGAATGTAAGGCGCGTGAAGTGTCTGGTTTTCTGTCGCCCCTGCGGGACTTGATCGGATCTGGGTTCCCACCCACGGCTCACGCCGTGGGCTACTTCCACACGGCGCTCTGCGCCTCAGCCCCAGCCCGCCTACACACTCAAAGCATCGAAGAACCGAAAGATGCGTTTTTCCCCGTCACCATCCGTGTTTCATCTGTGCTCCATCCGTGGCCAAAGAATCCTTCCAGGTTAGATAGTTTGACAACTCAGGCAGGGAGAGGGAGCCACACAGTAAAAATCCATCCACAACCACTCGCAATGCCACGCCACATTGCGCAAAGGCTCCTAAACTCGGCGGGAATTGACAGGCACACAGCCGCCAGAAAAAACTACAGAGTGAGGAGAATCGCTCACAGAGCCGGGAGAATAGCTCACAGAGTCGAAATAATCACGCAAACAGTGCCAAAGTGTCTCATTCGCCCGCCTTTGTGACTACCAAGGCTGGCTGACAGCGACAACCTCTAAACTGGAACTCCGAAATGGATTGGCCGCAAAGAATGCAAGGAGACGCAAAGAGTAGAAATTGCGTCCCAGTCGCAGGCTTTCCTCCCACGTAGTCGCAGGCTTTAGCCTGCGCGTCAGGGGAGCGGGGTGATTCGCAACCTGAAGGTTGCGACTACGGGGGTGGCAGGGGGGATTCGCAACCTGAAGGTTGCGACTACGGGTGTTTTACCGCCAGCCCCTCGCGCGCGATGGCCAAATTCTCCTGCACTGTCTTTGTATTGGGGTGGTCTGGCCCCAGTAGTTTGAGAAATCCTCGCGC
>JACRKB010000182.1 GCA_016235545.1 Verrucomicrobiota bacterium
CCGAGAGGTCGCCCCAAAGCTTCTCGAACTGCGCCACTGGAAAGACGTCTTCCTGCCCGTGGCCCCAGCGTTTCTTCACGTCCTTGGTGGTGATGTAAGTCGGCACCTTCGCCGCGAGCGCGCGGATGGCGGCGGTGATCTTGGCGTCGTTCGCTGCGAGGATGTCTTCCCGCGTGAGCTGCAAGGCACGGAGGAACCCATCCACATCAATCCACGTCGTCAGCGTGTTGTAGTAACTCAGGCCGAACTCCAGCGTTTCATGCGGCATCGCGAGGCCTTCGACCAAGCGAGTGCGCCCGTCCACTCGCGCGAGGCCGCCACCTCGGTCATCGAGGCGGCGCGTGATGACCTCGAAGGAAAACGTCGCGCCGCTCGCGAGATGCTGGCCCAGCAGCGCGGCGTCGAGGTTCGCGCCGGTGGTGTCAATGTTGTGCAGCAGCAGCGTCTTGAGCTGCGGACGCTCGCGGAGCAGCGCGGCCAGCGTGCCGTTGCGCAGCAAGTTCGGCACTTCGTAGAAATGGCCGACGGGGTGGAGACATTGCAGCGCGAGATTGTCGCGGTAGTCAGTGGCTTCACCGGCGGACTGCGCCCAACGCAGCAGCGCGGCGCGCAGCGAGTCGCGGACCTTTTGCTGCTGCTCGTCGAGCACTTGCTGAGACGTTTCCTCCCACGCAAAGCGCAGGTCGCGCGCCGTCGGCACAAGCCGCAGGCCGACGCTTGCGCCCCGGCTCAAGAGCAGCGGGCCGTCGTAGCCATAGTTCTGGTTGGCCGCGAGGAACTCGGAGAGCGGGCCGTGCGTGAGGTAGCTCGTGGTGAAGACGTGCGGCACAGCCACACCCGCGAGCCGCGCGGTCTGCCGCGACTTGGCGAGGTGGACTTCGAGGAACGTGCGGTGGCGTCCGCCCAATTTGCAGAAGGGATGCAGCGACTTCACCACGCCCGCGCCTTGGGTCCAACGGCTCGCGGCACCGGCGGCGAGCGTGATGACAGCGGCTTCACCGTTGCGGAGAGCGGCGAGACCGCGTTCGATGATGGCCCTTTTCTGCGATGCGTGGGCTACGTCCTCCGGGCGGACATCCTCGATGACGCTGTTGGCCGGAAGCCGGTTCTGGGCGAGGCCGATGCGTCCGCCTTTCAAGTCCGCCCGGATGGCCTCGTGGCCTTCGCGGTCGAATCCGTTGGCGGCAAGCAACTCGTCGAGCGTCTGCGCGCCGGCTTTTTCCTCCTTGAGGCGCGGGAACATCGTGTCGAACAAAGTCTGCACCATGCCGCGCAGCTCGGGCTTGGCGCGGCAGGCGGCGGCGAACTTGTCCATCTCGGCGCGGCGCGCGGTGGGGAGTTCGTGGCGGTCGGTGCGCAGGAGGTTCGGCACCGTGAGCGCGTAGTAGCCGGCGGGCATGAGCGCGGCGTCGGCGATGAGCAAGTCGGCCCATGTGCCGCGCTCGTTGATGGCATAGTCGAAGACGGCCGGCTCCATCGCGAAGGGCAGCGCGTGCTGCAACTCGCGCTTCGTGGCGGACATGATTTCCTGCAAACGCTGCTGGCCCTCGGCCTTGCGGTGTGGTGCAAAAATAAAACCCATGCCGCCGCCGCTCATGCCGCCGAGCATCCAGAAGCCCCAGAAGTCGTCGCCGAACTCGCGGCCCACGCGCTCGATGAGCTGCTCGGTGAATGCGGTCGAGGCCCACGGGATGATGGCTTGAATCGGCTCGCGGAAGTTGCGCGTGGTGGCCGCGCCGAGCGCGCGGATGTCGCCGGACTTCAGCGCGGCGAGGACTTCATCGAGGATGCGGAGCGCGTCCTGGCGGCCGCGCCACTCGGCTTCGCAGCGCAGGAGATACTTCTCCGTAACCATCTCCAGAATCGGCCCGACGTTCTGCGCCATGCCGCCGTGAACGAGCACGAGCGAGTCTTGCAGCTTGCGGCGCGTCTCGGCGGAGCAGTCGCCGAGGTCGAGGATGCGGTGCTGCGGCATGAGCCGGCCGCGCGAGATGGCGAACTCGGGGTCGCCCTCGCCGGCGATGACGCCTTCGATGAGCTTCATGCCGGGCCAGACGCCGCCGCTATCCTGCCAGCCGCCGCCCGAGCCGCCGAGCCATTCGCCGAGCAAGGCGCGGGCGAGCACGATGCGGCGCTCGTTCTCCTGAAGTTCGCCAGTGAGCGACGCGGCTTGCCCTGTCGCGCGCATGAGCACGCTCACGAGTGAGCCGAGCAAGTTCGTGCTGACGGCTAGCCGTGAGCCTTTCGGAATGTCGTTCACGCACGAGACGAGTTCCAACCCGCGCCCCGGTCCGACGATGCGCGCGAGCAGTTCGGCGAGACTTTGCCCGCTGCCTTCAATGCCCGGCGGCACGATGCCCGCTGCGATGACGGCGGCCTTGAGCAAGCCGAGGTAATCCTTCGCGAAATCGAACACGTCGGCGAGCGCGGTGATGTCCGCCGTCGCGCCGAGGTCCACGGAGGTGAGGCGCAGCACCGGTTCGTCGAGCACGCGGAGCCACGCGCTGACGGGCGGACGCGGCGCGGTGTCGCGACCGTGGATGCCGAGGTCCACGGAGACGTTGAGCACCTTCGCGCCCTCGGGGAAATCCATGCCGAGGAAAAAGATGTCGCTCCACGCGGAGTGCGTGAGGTCCATGCGCACGGGCGTCAGCTCGCGCAGAATCGGGTAGGTGCCGTCGGGCGCGCGCTGGAGCAGCTCGGGGCGGAGGCGCAGCGGCTGGTCGGCGGGATGGCCCACGCGGAACATCCACTGGTTGCCGCGCACGCTGCGCACGCTGCGACGGACTTGGTCGGCGAGCGTCTGGAAGGCTAGGCGATGGTAGGCATTGGCAAGCGCGGAGGAGAGGCCGTCGCTCGGGCCGTCGGCGGCTTGCGCTGCGAGGAAAGTGTCTATTGCCTCCTCAAACCGACGGTTCAGCAGCTGCTCGTAGCCCGAGAAAGGAATGAGACCGGACGGCTTCTGACTTCTGGCTTCTGACTTCTGAATCCGCTTCGGCAGCTGGAAGCGGTGGATGGCGTAGAGGAAGAAGAGCGCGCGGACACGTTCGTAGAGGTTGTCGGAGCGCCGGCGGAAGGCGTCGAGTTCAGCGCACTCGGCGAGGAGTTGAGTGGCGGAAAGTTCGCGGCAGTGCGCGTCGAGCGAGGCGTTGCGCTTGGCGGCTTTGCGGGAGGTGATGAGGTCAACGAGCATGGGACTCAGTCTCAGCCTTCGGACTGGGCGGCGGATTTTCAGATGGGGAGCGTGCGACCAGTCCCGCAAAAAAGAAGAATCCGCCCGTCGCAAACAGCAAGAAATGAGCACCATGCTTCATCAATGTGATGGGTTCCCAAGTGCCAGCCCAATACATCTGCGCTTTGGACAAGCTATCACCGGGAAGCGATTGCCAATATTCGAGTTGGTTCAACTTCTCTTGGTTGACGACTCCTTTCACCTCCCATTCCCTGTAGAAGCTCATCGCCCTCGTCCGGCGAACGGCGACATCCGCCGCATCCAAGTATGCCAATGTCGCCGAGAGCAAAATGCCAAAGACCCCAAGGGCGATGGTTGCGAATCGAGAAAGCATCATAGGGTCAAGGAGGTGAATGCTGACTACCGAGTCTATTTCGAGCGCTGCGCAAGCAGTTCCACCAGCCCCGTCAGCACCTCATCCCGGTCCTTGCCGCTGAGGGCGAGCGCGAGTTGGGCGGTGAGCAGGCCGTAGTGCGCGCCGATGTCGTAGCGGCGACCGGTCAGCTCGGCGGCGAGGTAACGCTCCTTGCGCGCGAGCTTGGCCAGCGTGGCCGAGAGGTGGACGCCGCCGCGCGAGCCGGCGGCGGCGACTTCCTCCGCCAGCAACGCCATGACCGTCGGCGTGAGCACGTGCATGCCGAAGAAGCACAGGTAGTGGCCCGCGCGGAGGCCGGGGACGATGAGCCGCTGCTCGGCAACGGTGGGCGTTGGCTTCTCGACGACCTCGGTTATTTCGTAGAGACCCTTGCGCGCGGCGACGAGGCGTCCGCCAATCGCACCGTAGTAAGGCAGCTTGCTCTCGTGGGTGGCCTGCACGGCGGACACGGCGCAATCCTCCTTGGCCGCGACCTCGACGAGCTGCTGCGCGCATCGGCGCACTTCGCCACTGACGTAGAGGTGGTCGCCCACGAGGAGGAGGAACGGTTTCTTTCCGGCAAACTTCGCGGCGCACGACACGGCGTGGCCGTAGCCGAGCGGCTTCTTCTGCTCGACGAACTCAAGGCGCTTGGCGTGCTCGCCGGCGGCGGTGCGGTAAGCCTTCTCATCGCCGGGGCAGACCACGACGCACAACTCCTCGATGCCCGCCGCGAGGACTTCCTCGATGATGATGGCCAGCGCGGTCTTGGTCTGGCCGTCTCGGTCCACGAGGGACTGGAGCGGGAGCGTGCGCTGGCTCTTGCCGGCGGCGGTGATGATGGCGCGTTTGATGTCCATGGGCTGGAAAGTGATTAGTAATTAGTGCTTAGTGAGCCGTGCTATCGCGCGGGCAGAGTGTGGCGGGAACTTTCCATGCCTGCCAGTCAGGAACGAGTCCAAGCGGACGATTGGATGCCCAGCGACCACTTCGCACTAATTACTAATTACTGTCCGATTCCTCACAGCAGCCCTTGATACGCAAGCCACAGGGAGCGGTAATACTTCATCACGCGGATGGGGTCGGTGCTGGGCGGGATCTCGGCGAAGGTGAAGCCGGTGAAGCCGATCTCGTTCAGGCCGTTGAGCAGCTTGCGGAAGGGATACTCTTCCAGATAGAGGTCCCTCATGTGGACGGTGAAGATTTTGTGCTTCACGAGGTTGAAGTTCGCGTCCCAGCCGTCGCCGAAGATGTCGGACTGGTTGGAGTTCCAGCAGAGGCCGACGTTCTTGTGGTCGGCGGCGTCGAGGATGGTCTTGATGTGCTGGAGGAGCGAGGTGCCCGTGCCGTGGACTTCGAGGCGGATCTGCTGGCCGTGCTGCGCGCCGAACTCGCCCAGTTCGCGGAGGGACTTGCCGATTTGCGCGAGCGTCTTCTCGACGGGGACTTCCTTGGGCAGGCCGTTGGGGCGGACCTTCACGCCGGTCGCACCGACATCTTCGCCGAGCAGGATGTATTCCTTCGTGGCCTCGATGTCCTTGCGGAGCTTGGCCTGGTCGGGCGTGTGGTAGTCGAAGGCGCTGCCGAGACTCCAAAGTTTCACCTTCGAGTCGGCGAAGCGTTTGCGCACGTCGGCGCGCTGCTGCTTGGAGAGGTCCACTTCGACCTTGTGCGCGTGGCCGGTGCGCAGCTCGACTCCCTCGAACTTCGCCTCGGTGCAGTTCTGGATGATGGTGGGCACGTCCCACTTCTCGGCCAAGTTGTAGGTCACGGTGCCGAGGCGCATCTTCGAGGGCTTGGAGAAGAGAGGCGATTTGACCTCGGGCAGCTTGATCTTCTCAGCGGCGCCGGCACTGGCCACGAATGCGGCGGAACCAAGGGCGGAGGTGAGGAAGGCGCGGCGGGTTGTGTTCATGGGCGGGAGCTTAGTTGGATTTCTGGGGTGGTCACTTGAATTTCACCTCGGCCTTGGGCTGCTCGCGGTAAGTCGTTTCGCGGCCAAGGGACCACTCGCCGTTTTTCAAATACTCGGCTTTCACGAAGAGCGTGCCGTCCGCGCGGAACTCGCTGGTGGCGCGGACCTCAGTGACGCCGTTGGCGCTGCCGGAAACCATTTCGTGGCTGGTGAGCTTGCCGTCGCTGAAGGTCATCGTGCCGGTCGTCATGAAGCCCGCCGTGGTGAAGTAGTGGAACACAAGCGCCGCCTTTTCCTTGTCCCATCGGATGATGCTCTCGCCTCCGTAGGCACCATGGTTGATGGAGTGAACCACGCGGATGGCCTGGCCGTTGAGGGCGCGCTCCCAGCGCGAGATGTCCACCACGGGTTTGTCCGGCGTGGAGTTCTTGAATTCGCCGCGCCACGTCTTGCCGAGGTGCGGTCGGAACAGTTCGAGGTCCTTGGCGAGCGTGGCGGTCTCGGCGGCGAGGGCGGAACTGCTAAGCAGGACTGCGAGGCAGGCGCATAAGCTGATGTGCATAGAGGAGTGTTTGCTTGAAAGTGAAATAGCAAATCGCCGGGCAGTGTCACGCGGATTCCCAAGTCAGCGCTTGCCAAGGCGCCGGCTGGCCGGGACTTTAGCGGCATCGTTCGCGCCGAGCACAGCCTTGCATTCGGCAGCCGGGGGGAGTTCCCCGGCGCGGTGTTCCCCTGCCCTGCCCCGTCGCCATGAGTGATACCGAAGCCCAGCGGCTGGAGGCGCTCCAGCGCTACCACATCCTCGACACGCCGACGGAAACGGCGTTCGACGATCTCGTGCAGCTGGCTGCACAGCTCTGCAACACCCCCATCGCGGCGGTGTGCCTGCTGGACGAGCGGCGCGTGTGGTTCAAGGCGCGCACGGGCATCCCGACCGCCGAGGTGCCGAGAGAGACCTCGTTCGCCGCACACACGGTCCAGCAAACTGGGACGCTCGTCGTGCGCGACACGCTGGCGGATGAGCGGTTCCGCGAACACCCGCTCGTGAAGGACTCGCCGCCGGTGCGCTTCTACGCGGGCGTCCCGCTCATCACGCCGGAGGGGCACGCGGTGGGCGCGCTGTGCGTGATGGACCGGGTGACGCGAGGGCTGACGGGCCAGCAGGCGCTGGCGCTGCAGCGGTTGAGCCGGCAGGTGCTGACGCAGCTCGAAGTGCGCCGGCACGTCGCGGATCTCGAGCGCGAAATCAAGAAGCAGCAGGAGACAGAGGATGCGCTGCGGTTCACGGAGGCGATGTTCCGCGGTATTTACGAGAACGCGACGGACGGCATCTTCCAGACGACGCCGGAGGGCAAGTTCCTTTCCGCGAACCCGATGCTGGCGAAGATTTACGGTTTCGCCACGCCGGAGGAGCTGGTGACGGTGTTGAGCGACGTCTCACGGCAGCTCTACGTGGACCCGGCCCGGCGCGAGGAATTCGTCCGCGAGATGAGGGAGAAGGAAATCATCCAGGGCTTCGAATCACAGGTCTTCAACGCGAAGGGCGAAATCATCTGGATCGCTGAGAACGCCCGCGCGGTGCGCGATGCCGAGGGGCACGTGCGCTACTACGAGGGGACAGTGGAGAACGTCACCGAACGCAAGCACGCGGAAATCGCCGTGCGCGAGGCGGAGCGGCGCTTCCGGTCCGTCTGGGAGAAGTCCGCCGACGGGATGCGTCTCACGGACAAGGACGGCATCCTGCGCGCGGTCAACCCGGCCTACTGCCGCATCGTGGGCATGAGCGAGGCGGAGCTGATTGGCCAGTGCTACACCGTCAGCTACCAGGACTGCGAGGAGGTCCACCGGCTGCACGCGCTTTACCGCGAGAGCTACCAAAACCGCGCCGTCCCCGAGCATCTTGAGCGAAATGTCGTCTTCCGCAACGGGCGCAAGGCGATTCTGGAGCTGTCGAACTCGTTCGTGGAAAACGACGGCCAGGCGCCGCTCGTCCTGAGCATCTTCCACGACGTGACAGAAGGCCGCCGCGCCGAGGAGCTGCTGCGCAACTCGGAGGGCCGCTTCCGCTCCATCTGGGAAAGGTCCGTGGACGGCATGAGGCTCATTGACAAGGACGGCGTGACGCGCGCCGTCAACCCCGCCTTCTGCCGGCTCGTCGGCCTCACCGAGACCGATCTGCTGGGACGGCCCTACACGGAGCACTACGATCAGGGCGAGGACGCCCAGGCGCGGCTGGAGCGGTTCCGCGCCGGCTACCGGGATCGCAGCATCGCCGAGCACATGGAGCGGCGCGTGATGCTCCACGATGGGAGGGCTGTCCACGTCGAGCTTTCCATCTCCTTCGTCGAGGTCGCCGGCGAGGATCCCCTGGTGCTGACGGTTTTCCACGACCTGACGGCGCGCAAAAAGATCGAGGCCGCCCTGCGCGAGTCCGAGTTTCTCTACCACTCGCTGGTGGACAACCTGCCGCAGAATGTGTTCCGCAAGGACATCGGCGGGCGCGTCACATTCGTGAACCAGCGCTACTGCCAGGAGATGGGCAAGACGCGGGAGGAAGTCATCGGCAAGACAGACTTCGATCTCTTCCCCGCAAACCTCGCCGAGAAATACCAGCGCGACGACCAGCGCATCATCGAGTCGCGGAAACCCTTCGAGACAGTCGAGGCGCATTTCACGCCGGAGCGCGGCAAGACCTACGTGCAGGTGGTCAAGACGCCGCTCTTCGACCGCGACGGCAACGCGCTGGGCATCCAGGGCATCTTCTGGGACGTGACCGAGCGCAAGCGCATCGAGGAGCAGCTCGCCGCCGAGCGCGACCTGCTGCGCGCGCTCCTGGACAACGTCCCCGACCGCATCTATTTCAAGGACACCGAGTCGCGCTTCCTGCAATGCAGCATGGCGATGGCGAAGCGCCTCGGCCTCAAAGACGCCGCCGAGGTCGTCGGCAAGACGGACTTCGACTTTCACGCGCCGGAGCTGGCGCGCGAGTTCTTCGCCGACGAGCAGAGAATCCTCCTCACCGGCACGCCCCTCATCAACAAGATCGAGCGCCAGCTGGCCATTGACGGCTCCGAAATATGGGCGTCCGTCACAAAGGTCCCGCTTCGCAACCGCGCCGGCTTCATCACCGGCATCATCGGCATCTCGCGCGACATCACCGACATCAAGCGCGTCGAGCGCGAGCTCCAGCAGGCGCGCGACACCGCGCTGGAATCCACGCGGCTCAAGTCGCAGTTCCTCGCGGCCATGAGCCACGAGATACGCACGCCGATGAACGGCGTCGTGGGCATGATCGAGCTGCTGCTCGACACCGACCTCGCCCCGCAGCAGCGTGAGTTCGCGGAAACGGTCTTCTCCAGCGCACACGCACTGCTCCACATCATCAACGACATCCTCGACTTCTCCAAGATCGAGGCGGGCAAGCTCACGCTCGAAACAACGGACTTCGACCTCAGAGAAACCGTCGAGCGCAGCGCCGAGCTGCTCGCGCACCGCGCGCAGGCCAAAAACTTGGAGGTCATCTCGTGGATGGCCCCCGATGTGGCCGCGCACCTGCGTGGCGATCCCGTCCGCATCCAGCAAATCCTCGTCAACCTCATCGGCAACGCGGTGAAGTTCACGGAGCGCGGCGAGGTCGTCCTGCGCGTGCTCAAGGAATCCGAGACAGACACGCACCTCTCGGTGAAGTTCTCCGTCGAGGACACCGGCATCGGCATCGCCACGGAGGCGCAGGCAAAAATCTTCCAGGCCTTCACGCAGGCCGACGGCTCCACGACGCGCAAATACGGCGGCACCGGCCTGGGCCTCTCCATCTCACGGCAGCTCGTCGAGCTGATGGGCGGCAGGCTGGAGCTGCGCAGCACGCTCGGAGAAGGCTCCACATTCTGGTTCACCGTGACGCTGGAAAAACAGCCGGGGCAGACCGCGCGGGATGCCTCCGCCTCACGCCTCACCGGCGCGCGGCTGCTCGTGGTGACGGAGAACGCCCACCTGCGCCACGCCTTCGCCAGCATGGCCAACCACCTCGGCATGAGCTGCGCCGGCGTGCGCAGCAGCGACGAGGCGCTGCACGCGCTCCGCGACGCCGCCGCGAGCGTCACACCCTTCGACGCGGCCATGCTCGACATAAAGCTCGCCGGCTCAGACGGGCTGACGCTCGCGCAAAACATCAAGGCCGAGTCCGACATCACCGGCACCAAGTTGATTCTCCTCACGCCCCTGGGCCAGCGGCTGGACGCGGAAATCATGCGCCTGGCAGGGCTTTCCGGCAGCCTGCTCAAGCCCGTCCGCCTATCACGCCTCGAAGAATGCCTGCTGCGCGTGCTCACGCACGACGACCGCACCCTCTCCATGCCCAGCCCGGCGGAGACGGCCTTCCTGCATCGCAGCCAGGTCCCCCCCGGGGAGACGCGCCCGCTGCGCATCCTCCTCGTCGAGGACAACACGGTGAACCAGCGCGTGGCCCTGCTCCAGCTACGCAAGCTCGGCTACGTGCCCGACACCGCTCTCAACGGCGAGCAGGCCGTGACCGCCGTGCAGACGCAGCCCTACGACGTGGTCCTCATGGACTGCCACATGCCTGTGATGGACGGCTACACCGCCACGCAACGCATCCGCGACTGGGAGCAGCAGAACAATCGCCCGCGCCTGCGCATCCTGGCCATGACCGCCGACGCGGGCCGAGGCGACGCGGAGCACTGCTACGCCGCCGGCATGGACGACTTCATCACCAAGCCCGTGCATCTGCCGGAACTGAACGCCGCCTTGGAGCGCGTCAACACCACCGCCAGCGCCGCAGCCACCGGCTCGCCCGAGCTGCCCGCGTCCACGCTGCCGCCGACAGACGAGGCCACGCTGGACTTCTCCGTGCTCAACACGCTGCGCGATCTCAGCGAGCCCGGCCAGCCCGACCCGGTCGTGGAGCTGATCGATCTCTTCATGGAGGACGCGCCAGAACGGTTGCAGGCCATGCAGACCTCCCTCGACCGCCGGGATGCGGAGGCGCTGAAGATCGCCGCGCACTCGCTCAAAGGCAGCGCGAAGAACCTCGGCGCGAAACCGCTGGCCAAGATTTGCGCCGAGCTGGAAAAGCAGACGCACGCCGCCGACTGGGACAACGCGCTGCTCACGTTGAAAGGCATCGGCCAGGAGTTCGAGAAGCTCCGCGCCGTCCTCGCAGTGGAGAAGCGCCGGTGAAGTGGAGATTTGGTGGCGGGACATTTCTCATCGGGGCGGCTGGCAGAAATATCATCGGCGCCCCAGTCCAGCGTTGAACTGCGCTAGCGGCTGTGCCAGCGTGCGCCGTGAACAACGCGCCGAAGGCGCTCTCAACCCACCGCTCCCCCACCATGCAAATCACCAAGCAGCTAGCCATCTTCCTGAACAACGAACCGGGAATGCTCGCCCGCGTCTGCCACGCCCTGGCCCGCGCGAAGGTCAACATCTACGCCATCTCCGCCAGCGACACCGTGGACCACACTGTCATCCGCATGGTCGTGGACAACCCGCAGAAGGCCATGTTCACCTTCGAGGAGCACGGCACACTGGTCGTGGAGGACGACGTGCTGATGATTGACGGGGACAACCGGCCCGGCTCCCTTGCGCTCATCTGCGAGAAGCTCGGCAAGGCGAAGGTCAACATCGAATACTGTTACTGCGCCACCAGCCCCGCCACCCGGCGCGGCCTGCTCATCTTGCGCGTGAAGAACCCGCAGAAGGCGTTGAAGGTGCTTAACAGCTAGGGCGGAAAAGTAATTAGTGCTTAGTAATTAGTAGCGTCGGCGCGGCACTTCACTCTTCAACTAATCACTAATTACTACTCACTCTCCCCTTGCACCCCCTCCTCTACGAGCTGAACACCCGCTGCTGGCTGCGCGAACTCTCCGCGCAGCACAGGCAGGTCATCCAGCTCGGCAATGTGCCAGAGGAGGAGTTCGCCTCCTGGCTGCGGCAGGGCTTCACCCATCTCTGGCTGATGGGCACGTGGACCACCTGCACCCGCGCCCGCGAGACGGCGTTGAATGACCCCGCGCTCATCGAGCTGTTCCGCAAGGCGCTGCCGGACTGGACGCCTGACGACGTGACCGGCTCTCCCTACGCGGTGGCCGAATACCGCGTGCCCGATGTGCTGGGCGGCGAGGAGGGCCTGCGCCAGTTCCGCGCGCGGCTCAACACGCACGGGCTGAAGCTCATCCTCGACTTCGTGCCCAACCACACCGGCCTGGGCCACCCGTGGGTGACGATGCAGCCGGAGCTGTTCGTGCAGAGCCATCCCGGCGTGCGCGAGACGTTCGTCACGGAAACCAACTCTGGCATCGCCTGGATTGCGCACGGCAAGGACCCATTCTTCCCCGGCTGGAACGACACGGCCCAGCTCGACTACCGCCGCGCGGACACGCAGGCCATCATGCAGGAGATATTGCGCGGCATCGCCGCACGCTGCGATGGGGTGCGCTGCGACATGGCCATGCTGCTGCTGCGGGACGTGTTCGCCAAGACATGGGCCGCGTTCCCGAAGACCGCGCCGCAATCCCCGGACGAGTTCTGGACCGAGGCCATCGCGTCCGTGAAGCGCGCTCAGCCCGGTTTCCTGTTCATGGCGGAAGTCTATTGGGACCTGGAGGAAAACCTTCAGCGGCTGGGCTTCGATTTCACCTACGACAAGTGGCTCTACGACCACCTCGCCTACGACAACTATGCGGAGACGCAGAATCATCTTCTCGACGTGGAGCCGGATTTCCTGCAACGCAGCGTCCACTTCCTCGAAAACCACGACGAGCAGCGGGCTGCAACCCGCTTCACCCTGGAGGAGCACCGCGTCGCCGCCCTGCTCACCTTCGGCCTGCCGGGGATGCGCTTCCTACATGAAGGGCAGCTCGAAGGCGCGCGCGTCCGCCTGCCCGTGCACCTGTCCCGCCGCCCCGTGGAGCGCGAGGACATGCAGATTGCCTCCTTCTATGAGAGGTTGCTCGCCGCCATAGACAACACCGCCGTCGGCCACGGCGAGTTTGCAGTCCTCCGCCCCCGCGCCGCCTGGTCGGAGAACGCGACCGACCACTGCTTCGTCGTCGTGCAATGGCAGTCTGCGCCAGACTCCTTCGACCTCGTCGTGGTCAACCTCGCCGCGCAGTCCAGCCAGTGCTACGTCACACCAGCCATCACCGGCCTCTCCCGCCGCGAGTGGAAGATGGAAGACCTACTCGGCGAGGAAAAATACTGGCGCAACGGCACCGAGATGCAGGCCAGCGGCCTCTACCTCGCGCTCCCTCCGCGCGGCGCACAGCTCTTCCACTTCACCCCGGCGAAGTAGGGTGAGCAGGTGGGAGAGTGAGCAGGTGAGCAGGTGAGCAGGTGAGAAAGTGGGAAAGTGGGAAGGTGATGCCCCATTCTCTCTCGCTTTCTCACTTTCTCACCTGCTCACTCTCCCACCTGCTCACTACCCCACCAGCCACGCGATGATCGCCTTCTGAGTGTGCAGGCGGTTCTCAGCCTCGTCGAAGATGGTCCGCGAGTGCGCCTCGAAGGTCGCGTCGTCAATCTCCTTGCCGCGATACGCTGGCAGGCAGTGCATCACCAACGCGCCCGGCTGCGCGAGCTTCACAAGCGACTCGTTAATCTGATAGCCGGTGAGCACCTGGATGCGAGCGGCGGCCTCGGCCTCCTTGCCCATCGAAACCCACACATCCGTGTAAAGCAGATCGGCTCCGGCGGCCGCGGCCTGCAAATCAGCGGTGATCACAATCTTCCCGCCCGTGGCGGCGATCGTGGCCTGGATCACCTCACCCGCCGGCGTGCTCCGCGCGTGAAGGTGCGTGAAACCCGCCCGCTCCAGCAGCGACAGCGCCGGTTGAAATCCCCTCGGCGCAGCGATGCGCAGCTCGAAGCCCAGCTTCGCCGCGGCGAACACCCAGCTCGCCGGCACATTGCACGCGCCGTCCCCCACAAACGTCACCACCTTCCCGTGAATCGGCCCGCGCTGCTCCTGAAACGTGAAGATGTCCGTGAGTATCTGGCACGGGTGTTCCTCATCCGTCAGCGCGTTGATGGTCGGTATGTTCGCATAGCGCGCGAACTCCTCCACATCCGCCTGCGCAAATGTGCGGAACACCGCCCCGTGAACCATCCGGCCAAGAACCCGCGCCGTGTCCTTGATCGGCTCGCCGCGCCCGAGCTGGATGTCGGCGGCGCTGAGAAACATCACGTCCGCACCCAGCTCGCGCAGGCCCACCTCGAAGGACACCCGCGTGCGCGTGGAGGACTTCGCAAAGATGAGCGCCCATGTCTGGCCCGCCAGCGGCCTCGTCGCGTGATGGCCGCGCTCGCGCTTCATGGTGAGGGTCGCGGACAGGATCGATTCCATGTCCGCCCGGGACAAATTTTCAAGGCTCAACAGATGCTTCATGGTCGAGAGAAAGCGCGCAGTGTAGGCACGGAGTGGGGAAGTGCAAAAACTTTCTCGGCGCAAGGAACGATTCAAGTCAGGAGCGAGTCAGGACTCAGGAGCCGGAATCGCCGAGCACACGACGCTCCGCACATTCTGGCTTCTGTCTCCTGACTTCTTCCTTCTTCAACCCGGGACGTTCCTTCCGTAACCTGCCGCCGTGCCTGAGCCGCCGATGCCAGCCCCGCTTGCCCGGCCCATCACCGCCTTGCGCGGCGTGGGGCCCAAGCACGTGGAGTTCTTCGCGAAGCTCGGCATCGCAACCGTCCAGGACTTGCTCCTGCTCCAGCCACGCCGGCATGAGGACCGCCGCACGGGATGGAGCATCGGGCAGTTGAAGTTGAAAGTCCCCGCCACAGTGCTGGGCCGCATCGTCGCGCAGGGCACGAACTTCTACTCGAAGAAGACCAAGTCCACTTTCGAGTTCATCCTCGATGATGGCACCGGGCGGCTGCATTGCCGCTGGTGGAACCTTCCCTGGCTGGCGGACAAGTTCCGCGTCGGCGACGAGGTCTTCGTGCACGGAAAGCTGCTCTCGCTCAAGCCGCGCATGATGGATCATCCCGAGACGGAGATCGTCGAGTCGGACGGCGAGGCATCCACGCACCTGCACCGAATCGTGCCGGTGTATCCGCTGACGGAGGGCTTGTCGCAACGCTGGCTGCGCGGGCTGATGTGGCGGACGCTGGAGGAATACGGCGCGCAGATTCTTGAGCGGCACGGGGAATTGCTGGCGCGGGGAAGGGGCGGAGCAGGATTAGGCTCAGGATTACGAGCACGAGTCACGGCGACGGAAGCGGCTTCTTCTCCTGCTCCTAATCTTGATCCTAATCCTGCTCTCTCCCTCTCCTGCTCCGCCGCCATCCGCTCCCTTCACTTCCCCGCCGAACTCCCCGACGCCGAACTCGCCCGCCAGCGTCTCGCACTCGACGAGTTTCTCGACCTCCAGCTCGCCGTCCGTGCCCGGCGCGAGAAGCTCCTCGCCAACGCCCGCAGCCAGCCGTGCAAAGGGGACAACCACCTCATCCGTCCGTTCCTCGCCCAGCTGGGCTTCCCGCTCACCGACTCGCAAACCACCGTGCTCCGCGAAATCCGCGCCGACCTCGCGCGCGGCACGCCCATGCGCCGCCTGCTGCAAGGCGACGTGGGCGCGGGCAAGACCGTCGTCGCCGCCTGCACCGCGTTGATGGCCTTGGAGAGCGGTCACAGCGTCGCGCTCATGGCCCCGACCGAGATTCTCGCCGAGCAACACTTCCGCAACTTCACCCGCTGGCTAAAACCCCTCGGCGTGCGTGTCGAACTCCGCACCGGCTCTCGAAAGACCGCCCCCAACTCTCAACTCTCAACTCTCAACTCACAACTTTTCATCGGCACCCACGCCCTCATCGAGGATACCTTCACCGTCGAGCGCCTCGGCCTCGTCATCATTGATGAGCAGCACAAGTTTGGCGTCGCACAACGCGAGCGGCTGCTGCGCAAGGGTCATTACCCGCACCTCCTCGTGATGACCGCCACGCCCATCCCGCGCACGCTGGGCCTCACGGTTTACGGCGACCTTGATGTCTCCGTCATCGCGCACCTGCCGCCGGGTCGCGGGGCCATCAAGACTTTCGTCAGGGGCCCGGAGAAATTGCCCAAGGTCTGGACTTTTGTCCGCGAGCGGCTCGCCGAAGGACGCCAGGCCTACATCGTCTATCCGCGCGTCGAGGACACGGACTTGAAGACCGGCACGAAGGCAGTGATGGCGGAGTTCGAGAAGCTGGCGAAGGAACTTGCGCCGCATCGCGTCGCGCTGCTGCACGGGCGCTTGTCGGCGGAGGAAAAGGAATCGGTCATGGCCGACTTCCGCGCGAACCGCGTGCAGGCCCTGCTCGCCACCAGCGTCATCGAGGTCGGCGTGGACGTGGCGAACGCGACCGTCATGGTCATCGAGAACGCCGAGCAGTTCGGCCTCGCGCAGCTCCACCAGTTGCGCGGCCGCATCGGGCGTGGCGCGCATGACTCGTGGTGTGTCCTCGTCGCCGCCAAGCTCACCGACGACGCCCGTGCGCGGCTCAAGGTCTTGGAGGAAACGACCGACGGATTCGCCATAGCCGAGGCGGACTTGCGCCTGCGCGGGCCGGGTGAATTGCTCGGCCAAGCCCAGAGCGGTGCGCAACAGTTCAGGTTCGCTGACCTGACGAGGGATTTGGAACTGGCAAAGCTGGCGAGGGAGTTGGTCACTCGCGCGTAACGGGGACACTCCTGTCCCCGTAGCCGTCCCCGAGTTACTTGCCGCGAAAGGGCGCAAAGGACACGAAGCTGAGAGCTTTAACTTTCCTTTGTGCTCTCTGCGCCCTTTCGCGGCTAATCCATTTGAATCTCGCCGGACTGGGGACAGGAGTGTCCCCCTCACGCCACGGGGAGATTGCCCGCTCACCTTCACCTCCCGCATAGTCCGCCCGACATGCAGCCATACCTCGACCTGCTCCAGCACGTCCTCGACAAGGGCAAGTTCAAGTCCGACCGCACGGGCACCGGCACTTACTCCGTCTTCGGCGCGCAGACGCGCTTCGACCTGCGCACCAGCTTCCCCGTCCTCACCACCAAGAAGCTCCACCTCAAGTCCATCATCTACGAGTTGCTCTGGTTCCTGCGCGGCGAGACGAATGTGAAGTGGCTGCAAGAGCGCGGCGTGACCATCTGGAACGAATGGGCCGACGCCGAGGGCAACCTCGGCCGCGTCTATGGCGCGCAATGGTGCGACTGGCGCACCACCGACGGCCGCAGCGTGAACCAGATTGACCAGGTCATCGCGCAGCTTCAGCGGAACCCCGACTCGCGCCGGCACATCGTCAGCGCGTGGAACGTCGGCGAGATTGACCAGATGAAACTCCCGCCCTGCCACGCGCTCTTCCAGTTCTACGTGGCCGACGGCGAACTCTCCTGCCAGCTCTACCAGCGCAGCGCGGACCTCTTCCTCGGCGTGCCGTTCAACATCGCCAGCTACGCGCTGCTCACGCTGATGGTCGCGCAAGTCACCGGTCTGAAACCCGGCGAGTTCGTCCACACCTTTGGCGACCTGCACCTCTACGCGAACCACCTCGAACAGGCGAAGCTCCAACTCACCCGCGCCCCGCGCCCGCTCCCCGTGATGAAGCTCAACCCCGCCGTGAAGAACATCCACGACTTCCAGTTCGAGGATTTCACGCTGGAGGGCTACGACCCGCACCCGGGCATCAAGGCACCGATTGCGGTGTGAGCCCCTAGCAGCCGACGTGAGGAGGCTACATTTTCCATGCGCTTGAAATTTCCGACCAAGAAAAGTCAGAGCCTTGTCACTTCGGTTCCTACACAATCAGTCTGGCCGCTCGACCCCGCCGTCACGTTCCTGAACCACGGCTCGTTCGGCAGTTGCCCGCTGCCGGTGCTGGAGTTCCAGCGCGAGCTGCGCGAGCGGATGGAGCGGCAGCCGGTGAAATTCTTTGTGCGGGACTTAGAGGGCTTGCTGGATGAGGCGCGGGCGGAGCTGGCGGCGTTTGTCGGCAGCGCGGCGGAGGACTTGGTGTTCGTGCCGAATGCGACCTCGGGGGTGAACGCGGTGTTGCGCGCGCTGGACTTCCAGCCAGGCGATGAACTCCTCGTCACCGACCACGAATACAACGCCTGTCGCAACGCGTTGGACTTCGTCGCCCAGCGCAGCGGCGAGCGCGTGGTGGTGGTGAAGGTTCCGTTCCCCGTGCCGGCGACTTGCAGTCGCCGTCCGGAAGTATCGTCAGCTTCGGAGCGGCGACTGGAAGTCGCCGGCACGGGCGGCGGGGCCGCGGAAATCATCGGCCCCATCCTCGCGGCGGTGACGCCCCGGACGAAACTGGCCTTGCTCGACCACGTGACCAGCCAGACGGGGCTGGTGCTGCCCATCGAATTTCTCGTGCGCGAGTTGAACGCGCGCAACGTGGACACGCTGGTGGATGGCGCGCACGCGCCGGGCATGGTGCCGCTGGACCTACACGCGCTCAACGCCGCCTACTACACGGGCAACTGCCACAAGTGGATTTGCGCGCCGAAGGGCGCGGCCTTTCTCCATGTGCGCGCGGACCGGCAGAAGCACATCCGACCGTTGGTCATCAGCCACGGCGCGAACTCGCAGCGCACCGACCGCTCGCGGTTCCTCATCGAGTTTGGATGGATGGGCACGGGCGACCCGAGCGCGGCGTTGTCTGTGCCCAAGGCGATCGAGGTTGTCGGCTCGATGCGGCCCGGCGGCTGGAAAGAAGTGATGAGGCACAATCGCGACCTCGCGCTCACCGCTCGCCGCGTGCTGTGCAAGGCACTGAACGTTCCCCTTCCGTGCCCGGATGAACTCATCGGCTCGCTGGCTGCCGTGCCCATCCCCGACGCGAAGAGCGCGAAGCCTTCGAAGAACCCGCTCTATCTTGACCCGCTGCAGGACGAACTGCTGGCCAAGTTCAGCATCGAAGTCCCGGTCATCCCGTGGCCTGCGCCGCCAAATCGGCTGCTCCGCATCTCCGCGCAGCTCTACAACTCGCTGCCACAATACGAAAAGCTGGCGGGGGCCTTGAAGAGGCTGCTGTGAGCCGAGGCCGTCTTGGACTGCGCCGGCACAGCGCAGCGGCGACGGCGCTTTGGCCAGAAGGTTCCACACTTTGCTTCCGCTCGGAAAGCGGTGTCGCGCTCCGCTTGTCGCCGCAGCCCAAGACACGCCCCTACTTCGTGGCAACCACACGCACCTCGGAGGCGGGCAACAGCAGATGTGCTACTGAGCGCAGCAGGCGGAAGCCGCGTTCGCCTAACCGCAGTCTGCAAGCCCGCGCAGCGGCCGCGCGGTCGTAGCCGAACTGGCTGATGCCCGCAGACTCCAGCTTGAAGCCGCACTCGGTCACAAGATTGCCGAGCGTCTGAGCGTTCCAAGAGAAGAGGTGATGGTTCGGCTCGGCAGGATCGTGACGGCGGTAGCGGCATTCTTTCTCAAATGGCACATGGAGCAGGAGCTTGCCGCCGGGCTTGAGCACGCGGCGAATTTCGGCCAGCGAGGCAGCGGGATTCAAAGCGTGCTCCAGCATATGGTGGCATATCACCACGTCGGCGATTGCATCAGCGAGTCCGGCGGAATCACGGACAAACTCGATGCCAAGCTCACGGACGGACGGCTCCACGCAGTCCGCAAGGTCGAAGCCGATTCGCCGCGCACACTTCAGCTCCGCCAGATTCCATCCCGCGCCGACACCGAACTCGACCACGGTGTCTGCAACGCGGATGTGCGATGTGAATTTCTCGGCGCGCAGGCGGGCGACCCACGGAAATGCCGGTGGCGGAAGTCCACGTTTCCCTTCGTGGTAAGCGCGCCCGGCCTCGCCTTGGTAGTGGCGCGCAGCAGAATTATCCGGCGAATCGGGCATGGCCCAAACGTAGTTGAAATGCGCCGTCATTGTCGAACGTGCAGGTGGCTGCGTGTGCAACCTCTTGCGTGGCCCTTGGGCTTCTGGCTAGAGTCCGACCTCGCTTCCATGCCCCGCGCCCTGCCAATCGCCCCGCTGCTCCTGCTCACCTCCTGCTGCCTGATGACGAGCGACGCGCGTGGGCAAACCACTCCTCAAGCTGAACTCGTGAAGGCCCTCGCACAACTCAAGCAAGTCACCGCCGCCGAAGTGGAGCGCGGCATTCTCAATGGCTTCTCCATCGCGCTCGTGGACGACCAGCGCGTGGTCTTCAGCGCCGGGTTCGGACTGGCGGATGTGAAGCGGAAAACTCCTGCACGCGCCGACACCATCTACCGCGTCGGCTCCATCTCTAAGCTGTTCAACGCCGTCGCAGTGATGCAGCAGGTCGAGGGCGGCAGGCTCGACCTTGACGAGCCGGTGCAGAAGTTTGCCGGTGATTTTCACATCCAGTCGCGGTTCCCAGACGCCGGCCCCATCACGCTGCGGCAACTTCTCAGCCACCGCTCCGGCCTCATCCGCGAGTCGCCCGTGGGCGGTTACTTCGATGACCAGCAACCAACCGTCGGCGCCAGCGTGCGGAGCGTGGCGGATTGCGCGCTCGTGAACCGGCCCAACACGCAGACGCGCTACTCGAACATCGGCGCAACGCTCGCCGGCTACGCGGCGCAGACCGTCGCTGGCATGGCGTTCGACTTCTACCAGCGGCAACACATCCTCGGTCCGCTCGGAATGAGCGACTCATCCTTCGCCATCACGCCCGCCGTGCGCCGCAAGCTCTCGAACAGCTACATGAGAATGGCGAACGCCGACGGCACCTTTCGCCATGAGGCCTCGCCGCTCTTCGAGCTGGGCACCATCCCCGCCGGCAATCTCTACGCGAGCGCGGAAGACCTCGCGCGCTTCATGTCCTTCATCTTCGCGGAGGGCCACACTGCCGATGGAAAGCTTCTTCTCCGCGCCGAGACGCTCAAGGAGATGTGCACGCCCCAGCTCACGGGCGCGACCAACGGCTTTGGCCTCGGCTTCAGCGTCGGACGCTTCGGCAGCTTCAAGGCCGTCAGCCACGGCGGAGCGGTGTATGGCTTCAGCAGCTCGTTCATCGCGCTGCCGGGGCCGAAGGTCGGCGTCATTGTGCTGGCGAACGAAGACATCGCGATGGGACCAGTCTCCAAGCTTGCCGAGGCCGCGTTGGAACTGCTGCTGCAAGCGAAGCTGGGCCGCGCGCCCGTCGCCAAGCCCGCGCCGGTGAAGCTCGATGCCGCCGCGCTCTCGGCCTTTGCCGGCGAATACGAATCAGAAAGCTACTGGGCGAAGCTCGAAGTCAACGGCGACAAGCTCCGCGCGAACATCGCGAGCCAGGAGCTGGACTTCACGCCGCTCGGTCCAACGAAGTTCCGCGCGGATGGTCGCTTCGCGCACAACGGCCCCGTGGAGTTCAGCCGCGACGCGTCCGGCCAAGTGACCTTCACCGCGCTCGGCCAGAAGTTCTCCCCTGCCCCGTCGAACCCGCCGCCCGTGCCGCCCGCGTGGAGGAAGTTCCTCGGCAGCTACGGGCCGAAGTTCATCCCCGCCATCGTCTCGGTGCGACACGGCCATCTCTATGTGATGACCGAGAACATGGTGGACTATCGCCTCACGCCGCTGAACCGCACGACCTTCGCCTTCTCTCCCGGCCTCTACACGGACGAGCACCTCGTCTTCAACGTGGACGCAAGCGGCATGGCGCGCAGCGTCGTGCTGGCGAACATGGAGCTGAAGCGGAACTAACGCGATGAAGCGACGTGTTCCGTCTCCCGTGTTCCGTGAATCAGCACGGAAGCGCCCTGCCTAAATCACGGAACACGGAACACGCATCGCGCCATGATTTCCCCCACCGACACCTGGTCCCTCTGGGCGCTCATCCTCTCCGGCACCGCCCTGGCCATCTGGGCGGAGAACACCTTCAAGTGGGCCGCCAAACTCAGCGGGCCGGTCATCGCGCTGCTCATCGCGATGGTGCTCTCGAACCTCCGCATCATGCCCGCCGAGTCACCGGCCTACGACTTCATCGGCGACTACTTCGTGCCGCTGGCGATTCCGCTCCTGCTCTTCCGCGCGAACGTCTTCGAGATCGCGCGCGTCACGGGCAAGGTCTTCATCATCTTCCACGTCGCGTCGCTCGGCACCATCCTCGGCGGCGTGCTCGCCACATGGCTGCTGAATGGCCGCGTGCCCGGCACCAACACCGAAACCCTCAGCCAGGTCGCCGGCATCATGACAGCCAGCTACATCGGCGGCGGCATCAACTTCTTCGCGGTGAAGGAAACCTTCGGCACCAGCGAGAACCTCGCCAGCCCGCTGCTCGTCGCCGACAACTTCATCATGGCCGGTGCTTTTGTCGCCATGCTCGGGATGTGCAGCAGCGCGTTCTTCCGCCGGCATTTCCCGCACCCGCATGAACTCGCCGCCGAGCAGGCCGGAGCCGCCGAAGTGGGCGGCCACTGGACCGCGAAGGACGTGACGCTCATCGACGTGGCCAAGGCCCTCGCCGTCGCCTTCGTCGTCGTCGCGCTGGCGAAGAAACTCGGCGTGCTTATCAACGACGCCCTGCCGTCGTCATTTTACCGCACGCTGCTGGGCAACCGCTTTGTGCTCATCACCGCCATTGCCGTCGCCACTGCGTCAGTTTTCCCGAAGCAGTTGGCCAGCATCCGTGGCGCGGACCTGCTCGGTGGCTTTTTCCTCTACGTTTTCCTCTTTTCCATCGGCCTGCCCGCCGACCTCGTGGCCGTGGTCCTGAATCTCCCGATGCTCTTCCTCTTCTGCCTCATCATCGCCGTGGTGAACATGGGCTTCACGCTCGCCGTGGGCCGCTGCTTCCGCTGGAACATCGAGGAGATGGCGCTCTGCATGAACGCCACGCTGGGGGGTCCGGCTTCCGCCGTCGCCATGGCCGCGTCGAAGGGCTGGACCAAGCTCGTCCTCCCCGGCCTTCTCGCCGGCATCTGGGGCTACATCATCGGCACCGCCATCGGCATCGGGATGACAAGGGGCCTGAGGCTCTGGCTTCCGTAGTCCTTCTACCGGCCTGCGGGGAGTGGCGCCTGCACTCAACCCCAATCAGGCGAACAGTTCCTTGATGGGCCGGCCGCCATTGACCAACTGCGCGGGACGACCTGTGTTCGTGTGCAGCACCTGGTGCGGGTCAATGCCCAGCTTCGTGTAGAGAGTCGTGGCGAAGTCCTCCGGCGCATAGACGTTGTCCGCCGCGTAGTAGCCCTTCGGGTCCGTCGCTCCAATGACCGTGCCGCGCGGCACGCCCGCGCCCGCGCAGAGCACACTCATGGCGAACGGCCAGTGGTCGCGGCCCGAGTCCTTGTTCACTTTCGGTGTCCGGCCAAACTCACCGAGCGCCAGGACAAGGGTGTTTTCCAGCGAGCCGCGCCGGTCAAGGTCGGCAATCAGAGCCGCCACGCCCTTGTCGAAGTTCACGCCTTGCTGGCCCTTAAGCGTCTCGAAAATCTTCGTGTGGTGGTCCCAGCCTCCGCTGTAGATCGTCACCCACGACACGCCGCCCTCGACGAGGCGGCGCGCGAGCAGGCAGCGCTGGCCAAAGTCGTTCATCCCATAGAGATCTCGCGTCTTCTGGTCTTCCTTGCCGATGTCAAAGGCCGCCTGCGCCTGCGGGCTGGTGATGAGGTCCACGCCCTGCTCATAAAACTTGTCGAAGCCCACCGTGGGATCCTCCGACGACGCATCGGCGATGCGCGCGAGGCGGTCGAGTGATTTGCGCAAGTCCTGCCGCGTCACGCCACGGCCCTCGCTAATGTCCGCCGGCAGCACCACATCGCGAACTTTGAAACCCGGGTTCTGCGGCGAGCCACCCACGACGAACGGCGCGTGCTCCGCCCCGAGAAAGTTCGGCCCGCCAGAGCGCGACATGCTCGGCATGGTCATGTAGGGCGGGATACCGCTCTGCACGCCGCGCTTGAAGGAGACGACCGAGCCGAACGACGGGTGGAACGTGACAAACGCGCCGCAGCCCACCGGCACGGGCGTGGGTGCACCGGTCATCAAATAGTGATTCCCGCCGCCGTGGTTCGGGTCCTTGTGGGCGAGCGAGCGGAGGACGGTGAATTTGTCCGCCACCTTCGCCAACTCGGGGACACACTCGGAGAAATGAATGCCCGGCACGGCTGTCTTGATGGACTTGAACTCCCCGCGAATCTCTGACGGCGCGTCCGGCTTCGGATCGAAGCTCTCGTAATGGCTCGGCCCGCCATCCTGCCAAATCATGATGACGTTCACGCGCCTGCCGGACGGTTTGCCATCAGCCTTCGCGGACTCGGCCGCGCTCGCACGCAAACGGAGCAGATCGGTGAAGCCCAGCCCGGCCGCAGCTCCGAGGCCGAGCTGCAGAAAGTCTCGGCGCCCGAGACCGGCGCAGTTATAACGAAGTTGGCTCATGTGGTGAAAAGCGACGCAAAGTGGACGGGCTGTGGCTCGGCGAATTCAGCGCCACCGCGTAGGTGACGACGTGAGGAGTCTCCAACGGGAAACACGGACCAACACCGCCAACCATCTCAACGTTCAAGCGATAATCTCCCGCACCACGTTGCCATGCACATCTGTCAGCCGGAAGTCGCGGCCGGAGTAGCGATACGTGAGCCGCTCGTGGTCGAGGCCGAGCAGATGCAGAATCGTCGCGTGCAGATCGTGGACGTGGACGGGATTCTCCTGCGCGTGCATTCCGAACTCGTCCGACGTGCCGTAAGTCTTCCCGCCCTTCACACCGCCGCCCGCAAGAAGATAAGAGAACGCCGTGTGGTGATGGTCGCGCCCATGCTTGGCCTTCTCCTGCACTTGCGCGTAAGGCGTCCGTCCGAACTCGCCGCCGAAGAGCACCAGCGTGTCATCGAGCATTCCCCTGCCCTTGAGGTCGCGGATGAGCGCGGCGGCGGCCTTGTCCGCGTCGAGGCAGAGCTTCTTGTGGCCGTCGTCGTGGTTCGAGTGCGTGTCCCAAGGCTGGTTGCTGCCACCGAGCGTGTAGTAAATCGAAACGAAGCGCACGCCATCCTCGACGAGCCGCCGCGCGAGCAAGCACGAACGCGCGAACGGCGTCTCACCATACATCTCGCGGACGTAAGCAGGCTCGCGCGAGATGTCGAAGGTCTGCATCGCGCGCTTCTGCATCGCGAACGCCGTCTCCATCGCCTTGATTTGCCCATCAAGCTCGCCGTCGTTGCCGCGCGCCTTGAGATGCAGCTTGTTCAAGGTGCTCAAGAGGTCGAGTTGCTCGCGCTGATCGGCGTGCGAGAGCTTCGCGTTCTTGATGTTGGCCACCAACTTGTCCACCTGCATGTTCTCCGTCACGACGCTGGTCGCCTGAAACTCGGCGGGCAGGAAGCTGTTGCTCCACAAGGCCGGGCCGACGACAATTTTGGGCGAAGGCCGCAGGACGACGTAGCCGGGCAGGTTCTCGTTCTCCGTGCCCAGCCCGTAGAGCGCCCACGAACCGAGCGACGGGCGGATGGGCTGGAGGTTGCCGGTGTTCATCATCAGCAGGCCCGGCTCGTGATTCGGCACGTCGGTCTTCATCGAGCGGATGACGCAGCAATCGTCAATCACGCTGGCCAGGTGCGGCAGCGACTCGCTCACCTCGATGCCGCTGCGCCCGTGCTTCGCGAACTGGAGCGGAGACGGCACGAAGCCAGTGCCCTTGTAGTTCTTGTAGAGCGAGCCAGTCGGTTGCTTGCCTTCGTTCGTCTTGAGCGCGGGCTTCGGGTCAAACGTGTCCACATGGGAAGGCCCACCGTTGAGGAAGAGGAAGATGACGCGCTTGGCCTTTGGCGCGAAATGCGTCTGCCGCGTCGCGCCCTCGGCGAACGCCCGCGAGCCGAGCAAGCCCGACAAGCCCACCATGCCGAAGCCGGCGGCGGTGCGCTGCAGCATCTGGCGGCGGGAAACCGATGGGAGTGAAGCGTCGTGGTTCATATCAAATTCTCCTGAGCCAAGCGGCCATCTCGCCAAGCGGCTATCTCATTAGCACCCGGCTTCAGCCGAGTGGTGGGCGACGGGAGCGGGTGAAACCGTTTCAACGGTTTCAGCCCGAATACCGAAGCCAAGCCGTTGAAACGGCTCGGCTCCTCGCCGGCGGGCACACCGGGCTGAAGCCCGGTGCTAATGAGAGGGGGCGGGTTCCTGTGCATTTCTCATTTCAAACACATCGCGCCCAAAGCCTGCCATGCAAAAAGCCGGAGGCAGAAGGCAGCCACAGATCGCGGACAATTTCCATGAAAGCTCGGTTGGCGCTCAATAACCAGTGCAGTGATATTTGAAAGTAACGCCAAAGTCCTGACAGAATCTTTCGAATTGGTGGATTGTCATGTCCGACTTGGGAATTGGAATCCTTTGAAAGAGAAAACAACCGGAGTCCCACTTCAGCACCGCGCCGCGCGGAAGGGAACGCACGAAGGCCTTGAGCGCATCCATGTCTTGAAACAGCCGTTTCTCAACTTGAAAGTGCCACACACTTGGACGCTCTGCTGGACGGCTGACGCGAATCTGAAGAATGGAGAAGTGTGTTTCGGTCGCTGATTGCGCCGGTTCGCGCTTCGAAGAGTCATTCGTAGGGGATTTCTTTTCTCCTTCCTGAGCGAAGTGGTGCGGCGCCCCGATTAGAAGTATGCCGACAACCAAGCCTAAGTGGATGGCTGAAGGAGAAAGAAGGCGTCTGGCAGCGCTAGTCCACATACAGCATCTCGTTCGCCATGAGCAGCGCCTGCGCGTATTGCTGCCAGCGGGTGACTTCGCCGGTCGCGGGCTTGCGCAGGAAGGCCAGCGCGGCGGCGGTTTCCGCGCTCTCGGGGTTGCGGCCGTAGAGGAGTTGATACGCGCGCTGGATGCTCGCGGCGTCGGACTCGCTTGCGTCCGTGGTCACGCGCTCGGCCAGCACCTTCGCGCGCTCCAGCATGAACGGGCTGTTCAGCATGAAGAGCTTCTGCGTCGGCGTGGTGGTGGCGGAGCGCTTCTCGGCGTGGACGTTCGCGTCCGGGTAGTCGAACTGCATCAGGAGGTCGTTCAGCTTCAGCCGGCTGATGCGCGCGTGGACGGTGCGGCGCAGGTTCTTCGCGTCGTCGAGTTCAAGGGATTTGCCGCCGGACAAGTCCAGCTCGCCGGTGACCGCCAGCACGCTGTCGCGCCATTGCTCGATGGAGAGCCGGCGGCGGTTCATGCGCCAGAGCGATTCGTTCGCCACGTCGGCAACGGACTTCTTCACGTCCTCGCGCGAGGCTTGGCGGTAAGTGGCAGAGAGCACCAACTCGCGCACGAGCGACTTCACGGACCAACCGCCCGTCATGAAGCGCACCGCGAGGTCGTCCAGCAACTCGGGATGCGTGGGCGTCATGCCCGAGTGGCCGAAGTTGCTCGCCGTCGCGACCAACGGCCTGCTGAAGAGCACGCCCCAGACGCGATTCACGAACACGCGCGAGGTGAGCGGATTGTCGCGGCTCGCGATGGCCTCGGCCAGTTCACGGCGACCGCTGCCATCGGCGAAGGGCTTCGGCTCGCCGGTCGAAAGCACTTTCAGGAAACTGCGCTCGGCGACCGCGCCCTTCAGCTCCGGGTTGCCGCGCAGGAAGATGCTCAAGTTCTGCGCCGTGCCTTCCTCGACCATGTGGACGGCGTCGGCGGGCATCTTGTCGGCCTGCACCTTGCCCTCGACGATTTTACCTTCGGCGGTCTTGTTGACCATCTTCACACTAGCGAAGACCCCGGCCAGCGCATAGTAGTCGCGCTGGGTGATGGGCTCGAACTTGTGGTCGTGGCAGCGCGCACACGCGACCGTGAGGCCGAGCGTCGCGCGCGTCACGGTGTCCACGCGGTCTTCCCACTCGTCCGCCATCACCTCGATGCGACCGCGATTGTAATACTTCGGGCCGAGGCCGAGGAAGCCGAGCGCGACCAAGTCGTCGGGCTTCGCCGTCGGGAACTTGTCCGCCGCGAGCTGAAACTGGATGAACTTGTCGTAAGGCAGGTCGCGGTTGAACGCGCCCATCACCCACTCGCGGTAGCGGAAAGCGTTCGCGTAAAACATCGTCGAGTCCGCGCCGACCTGATGCGCCTGGTCCTCCGCATAGCGCGCCAGCGGCAGCCACACGCTCGCCATCCGTTCGCCGAAGCGCGGTGACGCCAGCAATCGTTCGACAAGTCGTTCGTAAGCATCTGCGCGCTTGTCAGCCACGAAGGCCGCGACTTCCTCCGGCGTCGCGGGCAAGCCGGTCAAATCCAGCGTCAGCCGGCGAATCAAAGTCCGCCGCTCCGCCTCAGCCGACGGCGAGAGTTTCTTCTGCTCCAGCCGCGCGAGGATGAAGTAATCCACCGGCTGGCGCGGCCACTTTGCGCTCCTCACTGCCGGACGCGGCTGTGCCTGCGGCACCTTGAACGACCAGAATTGCCGCTCCTTGTTCCAATCAATCGTGGAGCCGGGAGAGCTGACCGGTGGGGCCTCGGCACCGAGCCCACGCGCGACCAGCAGCAGGGTCAACACCGCCGCCAAGCCCATCTGGCGGGACGCATTCGGTCGGTTGAGGAAGCTGGGCAAATCAAAGTTCATCACAATCGTTTCAGGTGCTGAGTCGCTGCCGACCAACGGCAGCGCCAAGTCAGACGCCTCGCCGACGACAGGTGTTCGCCGGGTTTTCGTGGCGGCGCCTGCACGAGGTGTTCTCCCCCAGCTGCGGAGCAGCGGCAGAAAGTAGCCCACGGCGTAAGCCGTGGGGTTGTCGAATCCGGGACCGGAGCCCCAGCGGGGCGGCAGAATCCGGCTCGGACTGCGCCGGTGGACCGCTATCTGTCGCCGCGCTGCGGCTTGCCGCTGCCATCTACCCCACCCACGGCTTACGCCGTGGGCTACTTTCTTTCGCAACTCCGTTGCTGTTGCGTGCTTCGCACACGGGTTGAGAGAAACCGAGATGCTCCCGCCAAAGCACGCCGCCGAGTTCAGGATGGACAACCACAGGCGTTTCGGAGATTTCATTCGCCCATGTCCCGCGCTGGCAATCATGCCCTCGTCCGTCCCAGTCCACGCTCCTGCCCATGAAAGCAAAACTCCTCGCCCTCCCGCTCGCGCTTCTCGCCCTCGCCGTCGGTTGCAACAAGCCCGCCGAGCCAGCCAAGCCCTCCACCTCCGCCAAACCAGCCGCGTCCGCGCCCGCCAAGAAAGGCACCATCGGCGTCACGTTGCTCACATTGCAAAACCCGTTCTTCAAGGTCATCGGCGACCACATCACCGCCGAGGCCGCCAAGCACGGCTACGACACCATCGTCCTCAGCGCCGACACCGACGTCGCACGGCAGGCGAACCATGTGAAGGACTTCATCGTGAAGAAGTGCGTCGCCATCGTCCTCAGCCCGTGTGAGTCGCGCTCCATCGTGCCGGTGATTCAGGAGGCCAACGCCGCCGGCATCCCTGTGCTCACCGTGGACATCCCCTGCAACGAGCCGGGCGTGAAGCTCCTCACGCAGGTCGCCACGGACAACTACGGCGGCGGCAAGGAAGCGGGCCGCGCGATGATTGAGGCGCTCGGCACTGCGGGCGGCAAGGTGGCGATTCTCCACTTCAAGCAAGCCGAGTCCTGCCGCCTCCGCGTGAACGGCTTCCGCGAAGTCATTGACGCCCACAACGCCAAGGCCGGCGCGAAAATCAACCTTGTCATGGAACTCGACGGCGGCGGCGCGAAGGACGTGGGTTACAAAGCCGCCGAGGACGCCCTTCAAGCCCACGGCGACCTGCGGGGCGTCTTCGCCATCAACGACCCGTCCGCCCTCGGCGCGCGCGCGGCCATCGAGAAGGCCGGCAAGACCGCGCAGATTGTCATCGTCGGCTTCGACGGCCAGCCCGAAGGCAAGCAAGCCATCAAGGACGGCAAGATTTACGCCGACCCGATTCAGTTCCCCGACAAGATGGGCATCGAAATCGTCCGCGCCATCGTGAAGCACTCCAAAGGCGAAGAAGTGCCCAAGGAGATGCTGATTCCGACCAGCCTGTATCGGAAGGCGGATGCGATGAAGGATACGGAGCTGAAGTGAAAGAAGTGCTTAGTAATTAGTGCTTAGTCGTCGCACTCCCGAACCCGCCTCACTAATTACTAAGCACTAATTACTTCTTCCGACATGTCTTCCCCCGACTTCCTCCCCTCCCTCGTCGGCTCCCTGTCCGTCGGGGCCGCCGGCAACCCGACCGTCGCGATGGTCGAGGCGGCCTTCCGCCATCACGGCCTGCACTGGCGCTACGTGAACATGGAGGTGCCGCCCGCCGGCCTCGCCGACGCCGTGCGCGGCGCGCGGGCAATGGGCTTCCGAGGCTTCAACCTCTCCATGCCGCACAAGGTCGCTGTCATCCCACTCCTCGACGGCCTTGGCGAATCCGCCACGCTCATCGGCGCGGTCAACTGCGTCGTGCGGCGCGGCGAGCAACTCATCGGCGAAAACACGGACGGCAAAGGCTTCCTCAAATCGCTCCAGGAAGTCTGCGACCCGCGCGGGAAGAACATCGTGATGTTCGGAGCCGGCGGCGCAGCTCGGGCCGTGGCGGTGGAAGTCGGACTGACCGGTCCGAAGCAAATCACCATCGTCAATCGTGACGAATCACGCGGCACTGCGTTAGCCGACCATCTGCGCGAGCGATTGGCCCTCTCCGTCGCATTCGTCCCATGGTGCGGCGACTACTCCCTCCCCACCGACACCGACATCGTCATCAACGCCACCTCCATCGGCCTCTACGAGGCCGACGTCCGCCTCGCATTGAGCCTGGATTCCCTGAAGCCGAACATGGTGGTCGCCGACGTGGTCTTCAGCCCGCCGCAGACGCGCCTCCTCCGCGCCGCCGCCGCGCGCGGCTGCCGCACGCTCGACGGCCTCGGCATGCTCGTGAACCAAGGCGTCATCGGCGTGCAGTATTGGACGGGCGTGAACCCGGACCCGACCGCCATGCGCCGCGCGCTGGAAGAGGCGATGGGAATCTGAGAAAGCAGAATGAACATCCGGTTGTATTCCACTCCGCCAACGGCACGCGACTGCCGCTTGAACGTCCATCCTCGGCTCGGGTGGAACGGGCCACCGGCCCGTTGCGGCGGGCGACTCGCCCGACGCTTACACTGCGCCAAGAACGCTCCTATCTGTTCGAGTGGTCACTGTGCCGAAAATCGTCGGCTAGTTGCCGCCGAGAACGGCCAGGTTTGCCGTTCCACCCAAACCAGTCTGTCAACAGCTCACCCAGCTAACCCAACACACTCATGAAACATCGCTTCTCCACTCCAATTCTTGCACTCGTCCTCACCCTCTCTGCCCACGCCGGCCCCGGCGAGAAGACCCGCACCGTCGCCTCGCAGCCGAGCTGGATAGTCGCCACGCCGCAGGTTGAGCTGTCGCTCACACACCTCGGCGGGCACATGGCTCCCGTCACCTTCTACCGCGACTCCGCCAAGCCCGTGCAGCCCTACCACATCAGCCCGTGGCAGGGAGAGAAGCACGCCTACCCCGTGCCCGTGCTCGTGCCCTTGCGCGGCGATTTCTTCTGCCTGCCCTTCGGCGGCAACGGCGACGTGGTCAACGGCGAGAAGCACCCGCCGCACGGCGAGACCGCCGGTTCGCCCTGGAAGCACGTTGCCACGAAAAAATCCGGCGACGTCACCACGCTCACCGCCACGCTCGAAACGAAAGTTCGCCCCGGCAAAGTGACCAAGGAACTCTCCCTCGTGGACGGGCAGAACGTCGTTTACTCCCGCCACCTCATCGAAGGCTTCGCCGGCAAGACGCCCGTCGGCCACCACGCCACGCTCGCGATGCCAGAGAAGGACGGCGCATTCCGCATCGCGACGAGTCCGTTCAAGTTCGGCATGGTCGCGCCCGGCCTCTTCAGCGACCCGAAGTCCGCCGAGTATCAAGCGCTGCAAATCGGCGCGCGCTTCACCGACCTCCACAAAGTCCCGCTCGCGTGGAAAGGCGCGCCCGACACCGACCTCGCGTCGCTGCCCGCGCGCAAAGGCCACGCGGACCTCTTCCTCCTCCTCAACGAACCGACCGGCCCCGCGTGGGTCACCGCCACGCGCGGCGACGAAGGCTGGGTGTGGTTCGCGCTCAAAGACCCGGCGGTGCTGAACGGCACGCTCTTCTGGCTGGAGAACCACGGTCGCCACGGCCTGCCGTGGTTCGGCCGCAACAACTGCGTCGGCATCGAAGACATCACGGGCCACTGGGCCGACGGCCTCGCCGCGTCCATCGCGCCCAACGTGCTGTCGAAGGAAGGCATCGCGACGGCCATCGAGTTGAGCGCCACGCGCCCGACCGCCGTGAACTACATCCAAGGTGTTGTCCGCGTGCCCGCCGGTTTCGTCGAAGTAAAGACGCTGGAGTTCGCCCCTGGCCAAGTGACCTTCACCTCCACCACCGGACAACGCGTCACCGCGCCGGTGCGGCATGAGTTTTTGAAGTCAGGAAAACTGTGACGCACGAACCGCCTAACGCGGAGGCGAGAAGCTTTGGACCTTGCACGCTTTCTCCCTCACCCCGGCCCTCTCCCGCTGGGAGAGGGAGCCAGTCAGTCCGCGCTCGACAAGCCGAACGCACAATTTCGCTCCAACGCTGGCTGCGATTCTCCCTCTCCCAGTGGGATAGCACTGTTGGCTTGTGAGCAGCGGCAAATCCGAGCCCTGCGAAGGGAGAAAGTGAGGCGGCGTGGAGCACTAAAGGCCACAGCGACAACGTGATTGCGCCTCTCCTCCATAGCAATGAGGAAATGGCAGGAAGCAGCCCAA
>JACRKB010000181.1 GCA_016235545.1 Verrucomicrobiota bacterium
GATTGCGGCCGCCGTGCTTGCTGTCCCGGCTGCCGCGCTCCGCTTCTGGGAATCGCCAGTGCCGTTCGTCGTCGTTGGCTACGGAAACGAAATCGCGCGGGAGGTGAACGTGGTTGCATGCGAGGCGGATGGCGTGCCGGTGCTGCGCCGGTCCAGTGGTGGCGGGACGGTGATCCAAGGGCCGGGCTGCCTGAACTACGCGCTCGTGCTGCCCATCGCATCGGACGCGTCGCTCGCCACCGTATCAGGCGCGAACCGGTTCATCCTCCACCGCATCACCGACGCACTCGCCGGGCTGCTGGGCCAGCCGGTGGATCGGTGCGGCGACACGGATTTGGTCTGGCGAGATCGGAAGTTCTCTGGAAACGCGCAAAGGCGGCGGCGCACGCACCTGCTTTTTCACGGCACGCTGCTGCTCGGCCTCGACCTTTCACTCGTTGAGAAATACCTGCTGGCACCCACGCGCCAGCCAGATTACAGGCAATCGCGTCCACACGGCGAGTTTGTCTCAAACCTCCCATTGATGGCCTGTGAGGTGAAGCAGGCCCTGGCGCAGGCGTGGCTCGCGGGCACGACGCCCGGTGCATGGCCGGAGGCGGAGACGTTGCGCTTGGCGTGTGACCAATACTCGCTGACGGAGTGGAACCGGCGGCGGTGAAACGGACTTCACTGTGTTACCCGCCGGGATTGTCGGCGTTGCTTCGGAGTTCAAAGTCAACTTCCCGCAGTCGGCACCGCTTCTTGAATAAACCTAGAATCCGCAGTTGAACCTCACGCGGAGGGCGCAAAGGAGAAGACTTTTGTAACCGCGACCTCTCGCCCGTTGGGTGGAGGCTGCCGGCGCCTGGATTTGGAACAAATGCCCTTCGGCGTTGCGTCCTTCGCGTCCTTTGCGTGAACCAACTGCGGTTTTTAGGATAAATCCTTTGCACTCAGCGAGTGCCGAACGTATCAACTCCGCCACCGACGGAAAGTCCTGTGGAAAAGGGGAAAAGCATTCAGCCTTCATCCCTCCCTCGATCTGCAAGTTGGCCGGAGTTTTTTTCAACCAGAAGTTCGAAGACAGGGGAGCCCGCCCGCTCCGGGCCTAGCGGGCCGCGCCCTTGCGGCCAGCACTCTGAAGTGCGGCACTGGAACCAAGCATAGAACGAATTGTGACTTCACCCAGACCGCTCATCACCCATCGTGACCCTCTCACAGGGGTGCTTCACCGAACGGATTCCTCCACCAAGCCGGCGGGCGTGCCGGCGCACTGGTGTGACCGGAGCGGTCGTTCTTCCCTGCTCAACTGCACCATTCGCAGTGAAAATGTTTCAATCTCACTCCTTGCTTTCACGTCCACTCCCCACTAGAAAACTGGCGAACCAAACACCTTTATGATCCGTATCCCAGGCGACCCCGGCAAAGATCTTTGCGACAAACACCTCGGCATCACGCGCCGTGACATCCTGCGCATCGGCGGTTCTGGCTTGATGGGACTTTCCCTCGGCGGCGCGATGAAGCTTCAGGCGCTCGCCAACCCCGCCACCGGGGGACGCGGCTGGGGCAAGGCCAAGAGCGTCATCATGATTTATTTGCAGGGTGGCCCGTCGCACCTCGATCTGTGGGATCCGAAGGACAACGTCCCCGACAACGTGAAGTCCGTCTTCGCGCCCATCGCCACCAAGCTCACCGGCGTCAAATACACCGAGCTCCTGCCCAAGCTCGCGAAGGTGAACGACAAGTTCACCATGATCCGCTCGATGAGCTACACGCCCAACGGCCTCTTCAACCACACCGCCGCCATCTACCAGATCATGACGGGCTACACGACCGACAAGGTCAGCCCGTCCGGCCAGCTGGAGCCGCCCAGCCCGAAGGATTTCCCGAATTTCGGCTCGAACATCATCCGCCTCAGGCCGCCCACCGAGCCGATGCTCCCCTTCGTCATGTTCCCGCGCCCATTGCAGGAGTCGAACGTCGTCGGCAAGGGCGGCAGCGCCGGCTTTCTCGGCAAGGCTTTTGATCCCTACACCCTCTATCCCGACGGTGACGACCTCGACATGGCGAAGATGGACAAGATCAAGGTGGACGACCTCAACCTCCGGCCGGACATGTTCGCCGTCCGCCTCCAGCGCCGCGCCAATCTCCGCGATGAACTGAGCAACGCGATGCCGGAAATTGAGAAGGCCGTCGAGAACTACAATCTCGACGACTACTACAAGAAGGCGATGAACCTCATCGTCTCCGGCCGCGCCCGCGAGGCCTTTGATCTCAACCAGGAGCCGGACAAGCTCCGCGACCGCTACGGTCGGAACACCTTCGGTCAAAGCTGCCTCCTCGCGCGCCGCCTGGTCGAGGCTGGCACCCGGGTGGTGGAGCTAATCTGGCCCAAGGTCGCCAACTCCGACAATCACTCGTGGGACGTGCATGCCGGCCTGAATGACCGCATGAAGAAGCAGAGCGCCCCGATGCTCGACACCGGCCTCTCCGCCCTCTTCGAGGATTTGGATTCACGCGGCCTGCTCTCCGAGACGCTTGTTGTCGCGATCGGTGAATTCGGGCGCAGCCCGCAGAAGGGCGTGAGCACCAGCGGCAACAGCAACAGCGCCGACGGTCGAGATCACTGGCCGTATTGCTACACCAGCGTCATCGGCGGCGCGGGCATCAAGCGCGGCTACGTCCACGGCCAGTCTGACAAGACCGGCTCCGCGCCTGTCGAAGACCCTGTCCACCCGATGGAACTCCTTGCCACCATCTACCACAGCTTCGGCATTGATCCGGAGACCGTCGTGATGAACCACCTCAACCAGCCCCGCGAACTGGTGAAGGCCAAGGCCGTTACGAAGCTCTTCGCGTAAGGCCGACAAGCAGACACTTACGGAAAGGCCGCGCTGGTTGCGCGGCCTTTCCATTTTGAAACCCCGCTTGCTCCCCAACACTCGTGGGCTAGGCTGCGCGCGTGACTTTCCGCCCTGCTCTTGTTCGCCGCGCGTTCGCCGTCGGCTCCGGTCTGCTGCTTGCGGCCAGCACCGGAAGCCTGCCGATCATCGCCGCTGAAAAATCCAAATCCACAACCGTGTCCACCAACGCCCCGGCCTCGAAGGCCAAGCACACCAACCGCCTCGCGCAGGAAAAATCTCCCTACCTGCGCCAGCACATGCACAACCCCGTGGACTGGTATCCGTGGGGCGAGGCCGCGTTCAAGAAGGCGCGCGACGAGGGCAAGCCCATCCTGCTCTCCATCGGCTACTCGACCTGCCACTGGTGCCACGTCATGGAGCGCGAGTCTTTCGAGGACGAGGCGGTCGGCGAGTTCCTGGGCAAGCACTTCGTCGCCATCAAGCTGGACCGCGAGGAGCGCCCGGACGTGGACAAGATTTACATGACGGCGGTGCAGGCGATGGGGCAGGGCGGTGGCTGGCCGTTGAACGTGTTTCTCACACCGGACCTGAAGCCCTTCTACGGTGGCACCTACTTTCCACCGCAGCCGAAGTTTGGGCGGCCCAGTTTCATGCAGCTCCTTGGTCGCATCTCCGAGCTGTGGGTGGAGAAGCGCAAGGACCTCGAAGAGAGCGCCGGGCAAATCGCCGTGCAGCTCAAGAGCCTCGGCGAACACGAGGCGAGCAAGGACGCCGTGCTCGTGTCGGCCGTCATAACGAACGCGCTCAAGCAACTCGTGTCGGGATACGACCCGCGCCACGGCGGCTTCGGTCGCGCTCCGAAGTTTCCCCGGCCTTCGCAGCCGGCTTTCATTCTCCGCGCGGCGGTGCGCGAGGGAAATCAGGAGGCGGTGAAGGCGGTGCTCCACACCTGCGAGCGCATGGCGGCGGGCGGGATGTATGACCAGCTCGGTGGCGGCTTCGCGCGCTACTCGGTGGACGAGAAGTGGCTGGTGCCGCACTTCGAGAAGATGCTCTACGACAACGCGCAGCTCCTTCACCTCTACCTCGACGCGCATCTCGTCAGCGGCGAGGCGCGCTTCGCAGACGTGGCCCGCGACATCGTGCGGTATGTGCTCCGCGACATGAGGCATCCGGAGGGCGGCTTCTATTCTGCGGAGGACGCGGACAGCGAGGGGCACGAGGGAAAATTCTACTGCTGGACAAAGGAGGAGTTGACCAAGCTGCTCACCGCCGAGGAGTTCAAAGTTGCAGAGCGCTACTTCGGCATCACCGAGGAGGGCAACTTCGAGGACCACTCGCATCCGATGCCGCTGAAGAAGCAAAACATCCTCAGCATCGTTGACCCGAAGCTCTCACCGGCGGAGGCCAAACTTCTTGGCACCGCGAAGCAAAAGCTGTTCGCCATCCAGGCCAGGCGAGTCCGGCCGCACCTCGATGACAAAATCCTCGCGTCATGGAACGGCCTCATGCTCGGAGCCATTGCGCGCGCGGGCATCGTGCTGGGCGAGCCGAGTTACCTGGCCGCCGCCGAAAAGAACCTCGCCTTCCTTCAAGCCAGACTCTGGGACGCGAAGACCAAGACCCTCTACCACCGCTGGCGCGACGGTGGCCGCGACACTGTGCAGCTCCTCGACTCGCACGCCTACCTGCTCGAAGGCGTGCTGCATCTCTACGAGGCCACGCTGGACCCCAAGCACCTCGACTTCGCGCTCGCGCTGGAGTCAGCGATGACCGCGAAGTTCTACGACGTGGCGCAAGGCGGCTTCTACCAAAGCCCCGCCGGTTCCGCCGACCTGCTCTTCCGCGCGAAGGAGGACTACGACGGCGCGGAGCCGAGCGGCAACAACATCGCCACGCTCGCGTTGCTCAAGCTCGCCGCCATCACCGACAACAAGGAGATGCGCGCCCGTGCCGAGAAGACGCTGCGCCTCTTCGCCGAGCGGCTGCAACGCATCCCGCAAGCCGTGCCGAACCTGCTTCTGGCATTGGACTTCTTTCTGCACGAGCCGTTCCGCGTGGTCATCGCCGCACCTGCGAAAGCCGATGCGAAAGCCACGACCGCGCTGCTGCGCGCCGCGCATGGAGTTTATCAGCCCAACAAAGTCATCCTCGGCAACACGGGCGCAGTGGAGCCGTTCGCGAGGAGTTTGCCGGTGAAGGCCGGGCCGCAGGTCTTCCTCTGCACCGGCACCGCCTGCCAGGCGCCCACTGACGATGCGGCGAAGGTGAGGGCGATGTTGACGGGGAGGCTTGGGAGCAGGTGAGAGAGTGAGCAGGTGAGAGTGTTTCCCGCACACTCTCACACCTGCTCACCTGCTCACTCTCCCGCCTGTTCGCTTTCCCACTCGGTATTCTCCCGGCGTCAGCCCGGTGTGGCGGCGGAACACCGTGCTGAAATACTGGCTGGAGCAGAACCCAACGGCGTAGGCTATCTCGGTGACGGACATCCGCTGGTTGGTCATCAATTCGCGTGCCTTCTCCACTCGTGCGCGAATCAGGAAGTCATTCGGCGTCATGCCCGCGCTGCGCTTAAACTGCTCGAAGAGCCGCGCCCGCCCCACGCCCAGCGCCCGCGCCACGTTGGAGATGAGTAGTTTTTCGTCCAGCCGCCGGCGGAGATACGCCTTGGCGGCCTCCACCATGTCGTCCGGCACGGCCTTGGTGGACACGTTGAGCTGCGCGGCGGTTTCGAGCAGGATTTCACACACGCCTGCGCGCAGCCGCGCTCGTGGAAGTCCTCCCTCATGGTGTGCGCAAAACTCCGGCACCGCGCGCACCAGCTTCTCAGCCAGCCGTTGAAGCTCCGCGCTGAACGGATGGACCGAGAGGCTGGCGCGGGCGAACCGTTTCCGGATCCACCGCCATTCCTCCGGGGTAAATGACGTGTTTTGGCAGTCACTTCTCGCCCGTTGGCCCAGCACGATGTGAAGGAGAATGCACGGCGGCCTCATGTCCGAGGTGCTTCGATGCGCCAAGCCCGGCGGTATGATGAGGAAGTGGCCGCCCGCCAACTCCAGTTCTGTGCGGCTCCGCCGTCTGAACTCACAAGTTGTCGTGCCCCGCAGCAGGAAGATCAGTTGGCAGCCAGGGTGCGCGTGCCAGCTCACGCATCGCGCCTCGTGTGTGCGCGTCGCCCCCACCTCCATCACCATCGGCAGGTTCAGTCTTGCTCCGGCGAGCGTGTCCATAAGCCATGCCTCCGCCGGTCGGCTGTGTTCAACATCGTCCGGCTGACGATTATGGAAGCGCGGCGGCGGCGGTGACGGTATGAATTGAGCATGCAACCGACGGCGAGCACAATCCGATTTTTGGAACCGGGCCAACGGTTGCGGCTGCTGCTGAGTCTGTTCAGCGCCGCAGATGCAAGTGCAGCATTCAACCTCAACACCAGCGTCCCCCGACCATGAAACTGACCCCAACCCAAAACCGCCGTGCGAGCGGCTTCACACTCATTGAGCTGCTTGTCGTCATTGCCATCATCGCCATCCTCGCCGGAATGCTGCTGCCGGCGTTGTCGAAGGCCAAAGCCAAGGCTGCCAGCGCGCAATGCCTGAGCAACAACAAGCAACTACAGCTCGCCTGGTCCCTCTACTCGAGCGATCAGGACGACAAATTGGTCAGCAATGTCAATTACCCGGGGACATGGCCCGCTATTCCGGAGACCAACGACACATGGTGTGTGGGCTGGATAGGCGGGCCGGGCACTGCGAACTACCGGGTGGAGAGCGTCACAAACTCCAGCGGCTACTTGAGCGCCTTGATGGGGCGCATGGCGGGCGCACCGGGCATCTTCAAATGCCCCTCGGACAAGCTCCAAGTGGTGGGGACCCCCGCCGGTCGAGTGCGCAGCGTGGCCATGAATGGCTTCATGAACGGAAGGCGCTTCTCAGGGATTACACCTCCGCTCGCTTTGGGAAGCGCCAACATTCCGGCTTACCAGCGGATCGCCACGATTGGCCGGACCTCGGACATGATGGTGTTCACGGAGGAGGACCCGACCACCATTGACGACGGCATCATCTTGAACCCGATTGACACGGGCGGGATGAGTTCCGGTGCAAATTCGCAGTTCAGCAACCGCCCCTCAGCCCTGCACAACGGCGGCACCACCATGAGCTTTGTTGACGGCCACGCAGAGTCTCATCGCTGGACTCAGGTCGTGCTCAACAGCACCGTTCAAGTGCCCGCCGGGAACAGCGCTCCGGATGCACGATGGTTCAAGTCCAGGCAGCACGAAGCCTACCCAACGGCACCCTAGTCGGCGCGGTGCAGATTGAGCAGGGTGGCACGGCAAACTTGGCCGTTCTCGGCGGCGACTTGCGGCGGAGTTTCGGCACAGCCAACACTGTCGCCAGATGGTGTGCGCCGGCCGTCCCACGAGCGGCGGGCGGGTCGCCCGACGCAACGGGCCGATGGCCTTTTCCAACCAGACCTCAATAGCATCCGTCCGGTTTTGCCGGAACCATTCAGCCTAAAAACCGCAGTTGGCTCACGCAAAGGACGCGAAAGACGCAACGCCGAAGGGCATTTTCTCCAAATGCAGGTGCCGGCAGTTTTCACCCAGCGGGTGAAAGGCCGCAGTTTTAAGAGTCTTTTCCTTTGGAAACGCTGATTTAACCACAAAGACACGAAGGACACAGAGAGAAAGCCACAAGAAATTGGCTCTTGGGCGCATCTCACTTTCCTGCAGACCGGACGCGAGTCGGTGCTTCGGGCTGAAAGCCCGGCATTCGCTAGCCTGGGGTGAAGCCCCAGGTCAACGAGGCCACGAGGAAGCCGAGCGCTGTAAGCGCGTCACCTTGGCAAC
>JACRKB010000185.1 GCA_016235545.1 Verrucomicrobiota bacterium
GGCGTGGGCAAGGTGCTCGATTACCTCGACCAGACCGGCCTCGCGAAGAACACCATCGTCATCTACTCCGCCGACAACGGCTGGTATCTCGGCGACCTCGGCCTCTACGACAAACGCTTCATGTATGAGCCCGGCCTGCACGTCCCGCTCCTCGCGCGCGGCCCCGGCATCAAAGCCGGCCACGTCCCCACGCAGTTCGTCGGCAACATGGACCTCGCGCCTACTTTCCTCGACCTCGCCGGCCTGCCGGTGCCCGCTTCCATGCAGGGCCGCTCGTTCGTCCCGCTGCTCCGTGGCGATGCGCCCGCCAACTGGCGCACGAGCTTTTACTACCGCTACTACCACGACCCCGGCCACCACAACACCGCCGCACACCTCGGCGTCCGCACCGCGACGCACAAGCTCATCCACTACTGGAAAACGGGCGCCTACGAGCTGTTCGACCTCACCAAAGACCCGACCGAACAACGCAACCTGCTCCACTCCGCCACGGACGCCACGAAGCCCGAAGTCGCCGCGAAGTTCGCCGAGTTGAAGGCGGAAATCGCGCGCCTGCAAAAGGAGTTTAAGGACGACGGCCAATTCGCCGACCCCGCCACCTGGCCGAAGACCAGCGCCGACGGCCCCTTCGACGCCTACCAACCCACCGGCACCAAAACCATCGCCGAAGCCATCGCCGCCACCGCAACCAAATGAAGCCCGCCGGCCCGTGACCGCCTTCGTTCCTCGTGGCTTCCGAGCAGGTTGTTCAACGGAGGGCATGCTGATGCACGAGATGGAGCGCGGAAATGGGCGTCCGCGTTCAACTTCGGCGCGCCGCCGGTGATGTCCACCACCGCGGGGCGATGCGCGCGAATCCAGTCGCCGACGCGTTCCGCCACCTCGGCGCACATCATCTCCGTGCGCCACGGTGCGGCGTCCACATGGCAGTGGCGGAAGGTCTGGTTGCATTTGCGCCCGACGTTTATGTGCAGCGTGTGCAGCCGGCCGCGCCGCAGCGTGAGGCCGTGGCGCGCCAGTTCGTTGGCAAAGCGACTCATTTGCAGCCTGCTCCATTGCCCCCGTCGCAGCACTGGCTGGCGGCGGTCGTGGCGTCGTAGTGCTGGCCCTTCGTCTCGCGCGGATGGCGCAGGCGCGGGCCGGTGCAATCGAACGACCGCGCTTCCGCCAGCGGGACTTCACGCAGCGGCTCCACGAAGGCGAAGTGCTGGCGATACGGCTCCTTCCTGAGAAGCTGATGCGTCTTGTCGCACACGGCGTAGCGGAGGCCGCGCTCCATCCGATGCCCATCGTCGTCGAGCACCTCCTTGAACGGGCCGAGGTAAATCACCGCCTGCTGGCGGTCGAAGCACGGGCCTTGTTTGCCCTTGAACGCCTGCACGGTGACGCTGCGGAACTCGATGCCCTCGACCGTGCGCCACGGCGCGTCGTCGCGCTTGAGAAGCTGGATGCCGTAGAAGCCCGCGTCGGCGAACGCCCGCAAAAAACCCTCCTCCGTGAGCGCGCCGCTGAGGCAGCCGCTCCACAGCTCCGGGTTGTGCTGCAAGTGTTCCGGCACCTCCTCGTCGGCCACGATGTCCGAGATGACGGCGCGTCCGCCCTTCCTGAGCACGCGGAAAATCTCGGCAAACAACTGCCGCTTGGCGCGCGGCTCGACGAGGTTCAGCACGCAGTTGGAGACGACCACATCCACGGAGTCTGTGGCGACGAGTGGATGGCGCACGCGCAGTTCTTCGGCCAGCTCGTCGGCGGCGAGGAAGGAAGCGGCGTCCGTGATGGGATGCTGCTTCAGTTCGTGGTCAAGCCGTTCGAGGTCGAGCGCGAGGTCCTGGATGCGGCCTTTGCGAAACTCGACGTTGGCGAAGCCAAGGCGTTCCGCGACGACCGGAACATTGCGCCGTGCCACTTCGAGCATGGCGTCCGTCATGTCCACGCCGATGACTTTGCCGGCCGCGCCGACGACCTGTGCGGCGATGAAGCAGATTTTTCCCGTGCCGCTGCCGAGGTCCAGGACGGTCTCGCCGGGCTGCACCCAGCGCGACGGGTCGCCGCAGCCGTAATCCTTCTCGACGACCTCGGGCGGGATGACGCGGAGCAGGTCGCGGTTGTATTCGACCGGGCAGCACAAGGCGGCCTCGGGCGCGTGCGCGGCGCTAGCATAGCGGCGCTTGACGATTGCCTCAGTGGAGGGGCGTGGAGCGGAGGCAGTCATGGTTTCCAAAGCGTGGCTCACGGGTGGCGGCCAGTCACAGGTAGCGTTTGAGAATTTCCGGGGCGACGGCATCGTGCGCGGCGAGCAGATAGGTGTGACCAGCCCGCGTCCATGTGGCAGTGGCCAGTCCGCTGACTTGAGCAAACTCTGGCTGCTCGCCGGGCAGGCCCGCCGTCGTGGAGCCGTGGTTGAAGACGAACAAGTCCAGATGGCGCGCGCCATCGAACAAGCAAACCATTGCAACCGTGCGGCCCCGCCACGCGACTGTTCGGCAGCCCTTGTAACGCAGGCTGGCGAGCGGGCCAGAGAGCTCCAGGTTTGCGGGCAGCCCAGCGGTGGCCAGCCATTTCCGGGTGTCGGCCAGGCTCCCGACCATCGTCGTCGCATGAGGGCCTTGCGCGGCGAACCGCAGTATTTCCTCCGGTTGGTATTCCGCCAGTGCTGGTCCGCTCCGCCACGGACTCGGGGCAAACACAATGCCCAGCAGGATGACGACCGCCGCAGCAGCGGCCAGCCACACGGGGTGCCGCCGCCAGAACGGCACCACGATGACTTGGCGGGCCGCGAGCAGTTGGGTCTTCAAGTCCTGCGGGACGGGAAACGCGCCGAAGCTCCGCGCGAGCCGACTGTCCAAAGCCTGTTCCTCGGCGAACCAGCGCGCGAGCTCAGGGTCGCGCTTCACCATCTCCAGCGCATCCGCGACCTGCGGGTCGCTCTGGTCCTGACCATCCACGCGGTAGGCGCGCAGGATGAATTTGGCAACGTCTCGGGTCATACGATCAATTCTGGTTGGCCTCGTCCTGGTCCAGCGCTTCCGGCTCGGCGGCGGATTTCTGGAGGCGGACACACAGGCGTTTGCGGAGCAGTTCCTTGCCGCGTGAAAGGCGGGACATCACCGTGCCGATGGGGATGTCCAGCACCTCGGCGATGTCCTTGTAGGCGAGGCCTTGCAGGTAATAGAGCACCAGCGGCGCGCGGAAGTGCTCCTCGATTTGCAGCGCGGTGTCCATCGCCATGACGCCGTCCACCTCATCCGCCATGGCCGGCGTGAAATGCGGCAGCTCCGGCTCCATGGTAGAAATCTCGAAGTGCGGGAACCGCGTCGCGTGCCGCCGCCAGCCCAGAAACACGCGATAGAGCGTGGTGAAGAGCCAGGTCTTGACCTTGCTGCGGTCGCGGAGCTGCCCGCCCTTGGTGAGCAGGCGCACGTAAGTCTCCTGCGTCAGCTCGGCGGCGTCGTCCGGGTTGCCGGCCAGGCTGAACGCGAAGCGATACAGCGGCTCGTGATGCACCGCCACAATCTGCTCGTAATCCAAGTCGTCCACGTTCATGCGAACCGGGTGCGGTTGGTTTTATTCCCGCCAGATTTACACGGCAACCCTCGTCGCAGCCTGCGCCGGGACGCCGGTGGGCCGCAGCCGGCGCAGCCGCAGGCCATGCAGGGTGCTGAAAGCTTCCCGCACCACGAAGTCAACGGCGTCGGCCAGCGGCATCCGCACCTTTGAAACGGAACTCCGCGCGCTCCCGTTCTTCGCGTCCCGCTCGGGAATCCCCAATTCGACCTCGGCCAGGAACGAGCCAACCAGGTGGTCTGTAGGCAAGGCAGCAATCTTGGTGAGGGCTGGCTGGCCGTTGATGAGCAGGCCGGGCGGGTCCGTGCGTGCGGCCAGCAGGCCGAGGGTCTTGGCAACTGTCCAGCGGCTCAACTGGACGGGCGAAGGCAGCGCCTCGGAGGAGGTCGTCGCCGTGTCGCTGGTGAATTGCGTGATGACAGCGGCCCAGTCGTGAGCGGAAGAGTGGTTGGATGAGTGCATTGTCGAGGGCGGCCTTCAGCGGTTGGCGAGCTTCTCCGCCAACAGCGGTTTGATGGCCTTCTCGAACTCGGCCTTTGACGCGAGGCCGACGTGCTGGCCGACGATTCTCCCGCTGCGGCTGATGATGAACGTCGTGGGGATGCTGGCGACGCCGCCAAAGGCCTGGGCGGTCTTCGCGTCGCCCAGCACGACGGGGTAGTTGATGCCGAACTGCTTCATGAAGGGCTTGAGCACGCTGGCTCCTTCCTCATCAAGCGAGACGCCCACCACTACCAGGCCTTTCTCTCCGTAGGTTTTTTGCAGCTCCACGAAGTCCGGGATTTCCTTTCTGCACGGCGGGCACCACGTCGCCCAAAAATCCAGCAGCACCACCTTGCCCTTGAAGTCGGCGGACGAGACGGTCTTGCCATCCACGTCCTTGAGCGACCATGCCGGTGCGATGGCACCAGCGATGGGCTTGGAGTCGGAGGCTTGGGTGGAAACGGTGAACGCCGCCAGCAGCATCGCTGCGGTCAGGCCGGTGAGGATTCGCGGATTGAAATGAAGTTTCATACGGCGATGGGAACAGCCAGCCCGGCGGTTTATTCCAACGTGCGACGATGCGACCAACGCGCTTGCCACCGCTGCCCGCCGGGGGCGCGAAAAATCAGTGCGACCACCTCGCCGCGAGGCCGTCTGGCTCGCCGACCGCCGTCACCGGAACTGCCTCCACCACCAGCGGCTCACGGCGGCGCAATTCCGGCTGCTCCATGCGCTGCGCGGAGGGGCCGCGCTGACCCAGGCGTGCGAACGGACGCTGGCCGCTTGTCCAGACACGCGCCCGAAGGAGTTCCAGAAGTGGGTTGCCAACTGGGCTGTGCTCGGCTGGTTCTGGCTGGAGCGTCCGGGTGCCGGGTCCGGCCCGATGTCCTGAGCGGAGTCGTGGCGTTCCCAGCGCTCCGAGCTGGCTGGCAGGAGCGCGAATGGCCTTCCGGCTCAGATTGCATTCTGAGTTGGCTGTAACATTCCTCCGGCCTTCCGCTATCCTTTCGTTGATGCCTCAGTCCTCCTCAATGCAGCCGGACGCTGACGACGCCCAGCTCGCGCGCGCCGCCCAATCCGGCGACGCCGACGCCTTCGCCGCGCTGCTGGACCGCCACCTGCCGCACGTCCGCACCTTCCTCGCGCTCAAGGCCCCGGTGCCGCAGCTCGTGGATGAGCTGGCGCACGACACCTTCGTCTTCGCTTACCGACGCCTCGATGAGTTTGATCCGGACACGTCGTTCCGCGCGTGGCTGCGGGCCATTGCGTGGAACCTGCTGCGCGCCGAGGTCCAGCGCTTCGCCCGCGAGCGCGTGCAGTTGGAGCGGTTCGCCGCGTGGCAACTGGAGGAATGGACCGCCGCCGCGCCCGAGCCGTCCGCCGAGGCGGAGCATCTGGTCGCTTGCGTTGGGGAACTGCCCGAGCCGTTGCGGCAGCTCGTCGCGCTGAAGTATCAGGAGGAGCGCTCCGGCGACGAAATCGCCGCGCAACTGAACCGCAGCGCCGTGTGGGTGCGCGTCTCGCTTTTCCGCGTCCGCCAATTGCTTCGCGACTGCGTCGAGCGCAAGGCCGCTCACACCGGCACGGAAACTTCGCCCGCCTGACCATGCCCACCGAGCAAGAACTGGCCGCCTATCTCGACGGGACACTCCCGCCGGCGGAGCGCGCCCGGCTCGAAGCGGAGGCGGAACGCGACCCGGCACTGCGGCGGCAGCTTGTGCAACAAGCCCGCATGGAGGGCGCGTTGCGCGCGGCGCTCGGGGATGAAGCCGCCGCTGCCCAAGTGCGCCGCTCCGTGCTGGCGGTGGTGCAAGGCCAGACCGAGGCAGCGCTCAAGCAAAGCGTTCTGTCCGACACGGTGCATCTGCGGCGCACCCGCTCGTGGACCCAATCGCTGGCGCTCGCATGGTCACGCGCCTTTCGGCTGCCGGCGCTGGCCGGGGCGACTCTTTTGGTTCTGCTCGCGTTGGTCGTCTGGAAGTCTGGTTCGCACACGCCGCGCCACGCCGCGCTTGTCACGAGCCTCGAACTCCCCGCCCGGCTCCTAGCCACCCGTGAAGTGTGGGACGAACTCCAGACCGACGCCGCGCGCTGGCAGGCGGTGCTTGGCCAGCGCCTGCAACTGCCGACCAACGGGTCCGCAACGCTGGCGTTCGTCGATGGTTCGGCGCTGCAACTCGACCCGGGCACGGTGATTGAGTTCAGCGCGCCGTCGGAAACGGCCTTCGCGGGCGGCAAGCAGTTGCGCCTCGTGGCCGGCTCGCTGACGGCGCAGGTCAAGCCGCAGCCGCCGGCCAGCCCGCTGCGCGTCCACACGCCGCACGCGGTCGTGACGGTGGTGGGCACGGAGTTTGGCCTGAGCGTCGCGGGCACGAACACGCAGTTGGAAGTCGTCTCCGGCGCGGTGAAGCTGGCGCGCAATCTTACTGACCGCGCGCTCACCGTCGGCGCGGGCGAGGCGGCGGTAGCCTCGCTGGACCAAGTCCCGCGTGCCTCCCGGCTCCCGCGCAATCCGCTGCACTGGCCCTTCGCCAGCGACAGCGTGTGGAACCGTCCGCTCGGTTCAGGCGCGCGCTTCGAGCCGGTGAGCGCGCGGCCTTTCATCGCTGACGGCCCGCTCCTGAATCCGACCCGCAGCCGCCGGCCGCACCTCGCCGACCCAGGCGGGCCGCTGCGGGGCGTGTGGGAAAACGGGCGCTGGCGGGGCGACATCCGGTTGACCGACGTGAACTCTTTGCCGCGCGTCCGCAACGAGCCGGTGGTCATCCTGCAACCAGCGCGCCGGCACGCGTTGGAGCTGCTCGGCATCCAAGTCCGCAGCGACGGGGACATTGACGCTGCCGTGGTGGAAACACTGGACCTGGCTGGTTCGGGGCTGGGGCGGGCGCAACCCGGCTTGCGACCGTTTGGCTTTTCCAGTCTGGGTGGGCTGCTGCGTTTTGGTGAACCGCAGAACGGCGTCCGCCATGTGCTCTCGGCCCGGGTAAGTTCTGACCGATTGCGCAGCGGCGCGTGGCCGACGTGGCCCGCACTCGGGAATCCGGTGCCGCCGGGATTCGGCAGCGCGACCAGCAACCTGCGCATCGGCACGCTGCTGGCGCTGCCGCCCGACGTGGACGTGGCCGCGCTGGGCTTGGGCGAAAGCGGGCCGGGCTTCGAGCTGGCGCGGGCGTTGCAGGACTTTGGCGTGTATGTCACCGGCTTTGGACCGGAGCCGTTCCTGATGTTGCTCGGCGAGGAGCGTCCGGGCGCGGAGTGGGAGCAGGCGGCGTTCAACCGCCTCGTGCCGCTGTTGCAAGTGGTCGTGAACAACGCGCCCGGAACTCCCGGCGGGGGCGGCACCCCGCGCCGTGCGCCCGCGCCCGAGTTGGTGCCGCGCTGAGTTTTCCCGCCGCAACTGTGGAACCACGCAGTTCAAAGCGGAGAGCCTCACGCAAAGGACGCGAAGGCCGCAAAGGAGCGGGAATGTGCGTTCAGCCCGAACTCCGAAATCGGCGGCGGGCGAAGCCCGCCGGGCGCGGGGAGCGCCCGCCGCTGGCGGGCGGTTTTCGGCGGCCCGCCGAAAACCTCGTTCCACTAACTTTTTTCCCGCACCGAAAAGCCAGTGAGTGATCGAAGGTTTGGGCGGGCCGCACA
>JACRKB010000180.1 GCA_016235545.1 Verrucomicrobiota bacterium
CGAAGCGGTGTTGCAGACCGAGTTGCAACGCTTCTGGCAGGACGCCCGCCGCGTGCACTCCCTGGTCTTCGACTGGCTGCTAGCTCAAGCAAACGCTTCTTCCGGACCCGTTATACTACTCAATTAACGTAGTTGGTATAAGGCCGACACAAGTCGGCCCAAACGCCAGTGCCGAGGGTTACGCGCTTACAGCGCTCGGCCCTTGGTGGCATCGCTGACCTGGGGCTTCACCCCAGGCTGGCGAATGCCGGGCCTTCAGCCCGAAGGCACCACTTCTGGCGCCGGGACTGCAACAAACTGAGATGCGCCATCTGCCGCCGGCTACTTGTTCTTCGCCTTCGCCTTCTTCTTCCCTTCACCGCCGCCGGTGCTGGGCCGCTCGGCGATGTTGTCCGTGGGCAGGCGGCTGGCGAGCGCGGCCTTCTGCGCGGCGTAGCTGGAGTCCTTCGCGAGGTTCGTCCACTCGTAGGGGTCCTTGTTGTGGTCGTAGAATTCCTCGCCGCCGTCGGCGTAGCGGATGTAGCGGAACTGCTCGGTGCGGATGCCGTGGTTGTTCAGATGGAAGGTCGTGATGCCGGGCAGGTCCCACTTCGCCGCTGGGTTCGCGAGCAGCGGGCGGAGACTCGGACCGCGCGCGTGCGCGGGCGTGGGCAGGCCCGTGAGGTCGCAGAGCGTGGGGAAGACGCTCATGAAATCCACGGTGCGCTCGCAGCGGCCGCCGGGCCGCGTCACGCCGGGCGCGACCCAGATGAACGGCGCGCGCGTGGCCTCCTCCCACAGCGCGAACTTGCGCCAGTGCTGCTTCTCGCCGAGGTGCCAGCCGTGGTCGCCCCAGAAGCAGATGATGGTGTTGTCGCGGTGGGCGGACTTCTCCAGCCCGTCGAGCAGGCGACCAAGCTGCGCGTCCATGAACGCGATGCTGGCGAGGTAGGCTTGCACCGCTTCCTTCCAGCGGCCGGAGGCGAGGATGGCCGCGTGGTCGCCGTCGGGCTTGGCCATCTTGATGCCGCCGGAGGGCACGTCGTTCAAGTCGTCCGGGCGATGCGGCGGGAGCTGGATGGTGTCGAGCGGGAACAGGTCGAAGTATTTCTTCGGCACGCTGAAGGGCATGTGCGGCTTCACGAAACCGATGGCGAGGAAGAAGGGCTTGTCGTGCTGCTTGCCGAGTTGCTCGATGCCGTAGCTGGCGACCTTGAAGTCCGGCATGTCCTCGTCCGGGTTCGCCAGCGGGCCGAACTTGATGCCGCCGACGCCGTCGTCCTTCGCGCTGGGATGCAGCTTCAACCCGCCGCCACCGCCGCCGGTGAAGTATTCCGTCCACTCGCCGTCGCGATGGTCGCTGGAGTGGTAGATTTTCCCTGCGCCGAAGACGTTGTAGCCGCCCTTGAGGAACTGCGTCGTGAGCGTCTGCTCCTTCGGGATGGCGGTCTTCCAATCCTGGCCGTTGTCATAGACGCCCGTCTCGCCGGGGCGGCGGCCGGACATGAGCGCGGCGCGCGAGGGGTTGCAGACCGGCGCGGCGCAATAGGCGCGGGTGAAGGTCACGCCCATCCGCGCGAGCCGGTCAATGTTCGGCGTCTTCGTCTGCGGGTTGCGCCCGAGATGGCCGACCCAGTGGTTGAGGTCGTCCACGGCGATGAAAAGGACGTTGGGCCTCTTCGCGTCGGCGGCGCGGAGGCCGGGCGCGAAGGCGAGCAGGCTGAGGAGCAGCAGCGGGAGGAGGCGGGATGGGGTCATATGTTTGCGCAAGATGCAGCGACAAGGACGCGCGGGAAAGAGGATTGGTTAGCGGCAATTCTCGCCAACCTGCCGCTTGCCGAGCGAGGCACCGCAGATGCAGCTCGGGCGGGCGCGTGTCCAACTCGTCATCGCCCCGGCTCCTCTGCGATCTGGGAATACCGCGCCCTCTGCCTCGACGGCGACCAGCCCTTCGGCCAATGGAGCGACACCGTCCAAATCGCGGTGCGGGGGTGAGGAGCTGGCAAGACTGCCAGGTAATCCCGTTGGGATTGTTCGGATACGTTTTCCACCGGCCTCTGCATGTCCGACGGCAGGTCTTCACTCCTGGCCCTAGCACCGGAGTTTCAACCTCACCTCACGCCCAATACCGGTAGTTCACTTCAGGGAAGAGGTTGTCCAGCCACTCGACGCGCGTGAGCCACGGCTCGTCCACGCGCGTGGTGGTGAGCATCTCGTGCAGGGCGATGAAGCGCAGGAGGTGGTCTTTCACCCGCTTGCGCGCGTAGTCGGGGCTGGTGCCAGTGCGCAGGATGAAGGGCCAGTCGCTGGATTGCGCGAGGAGGAGTTCGCGCGCGGCCTGGTTCAGCGCGCGGCGCGTGAGGCCGGCGGCTTCCGGGTGCGCGCGGGCCAGCGCGGTCATGCGTTCCTGAGCGACGGTGAGGTGCGGGAGAATCCAGTCGTTGGTCTCGTTGAGCCAGAGTTTCCAGTAGCCTTCCTCGCCCCAGCTCGACGGGCTGGGCCTGACGACTTGCAGGGTGGCGTTTTCCTTCAGGTAGTCGCTGGGCGTGACGAGGGTGAAGTCCTTCTGGTCGTAGTAGGCCTTGCGCACGAAGAGGTCGAGGAAGTCGGGGCCTTCATACCACCAGTGGCCGAACAGCTCGGCGTCGTAGGGTGCGACGATGAGCGGCGGGCGGTCCATGATTTCGCCGAGCTTGCGGGCCTGCTCGCGGCGGGCGTCGAGGAAATGGCCGGCGTGCTCCTCCACGGCCGTGAGCGCGAGGGCGCGGTCATAGACTTCCTTGTCCGGCGTGGGGCCGGTGATGCGGCAATACTTGAGGCCGGTGAAGCCGCGCAGGTCCGGACTTGGCAGGTAGGGGCGGACGTAGTCGAAGTCGAGGTCGAAGCCCACGTCGCGGTAGAAGTCGCGATAGCGCGGGTCGCCGGGATAGCCCTCGTTGCGGCTCCAGACTTGGCGCGCGGATTCGAGGTCGCGGGCGAAGGCGGCGATGCCATTCGGCGTGAGCACGGGGGCGAAGACGCCGTAGCGCGGACGCGGGCGGGCGTGCAGCAGCCCGTGGGTGTCCATGATGAACCATCGGATGTTCGCCTCCTGCAACACGGCCTCGACGCCCTCGACGTAAGCGCATTCCGGCAGCCAGATGCCGCGCGGGTCGCAGCCAAAGCAGCTCCGGTAGTGGTCGCGCGCGGTGAGAATTTGCGCGCGGACGGAGGGCGGGTGGTTGAGCAGCGGCAGCAGCGCGTGCGTGGCGGCGGTGGTGATGATTTCGAGACGGCCGGCTTCCTGAAACTTGCGGAACGCGCCAACGAGATTGCGTCCGTAGGCGAAGTAGGTCGCGCGCAGGCTGGTGAGCCGCTGGTGATACATCCACGCCAGTTCGCGGAACTCGCGGTCCCAGTGCGTGCGGTGGATTTCCTTGTCGGCCAGTTCGAGCAGGCCTTCGAGATGGCGCACGTAGCGGTCTTGCAGGAGCGGGTCCAGCAGCATCGCGCAAAGCGTGGGCGAGAGCGTGAGCGTGAGGCGCGTCTCCATGCCGAGCGCCTGCCAGCCTTCCATCACCTGAATGAGCGGAAGATACGTCTCCGTGACGGCCTCAAACAGCCACGTCTCCTCGAGGAAGCGGTCGTGCTCCGGGTGGCGCACGAAGGGCAGGTGCGCATGCAGCACGAGAGCGAGGCGGCTTTGCATGGCGTGATTGAAACGGAACTTGGCGCGGGGGAAAAGGATTTTAGCCGGGGGCTGACTCGCCCGCCAAGTCACTCCTCGCCGACGCCGCGCTTCGTCAGCCACCAGATGCCGGCGGCCAGCGCGATTCCCAAGAGCGACATCACCAGCGCGGTTTCGCAGAAGTAGGTCAGGCCAATCATCACCAGCCCGCCTGCCAGCGGCACCGTCTTGTCCTGCTTCTTTCCGTAGAGGGCAAAGCCGCTGCCAATCGCGCCCCACACGAGCGAGGCCCAGAGCGTGTCCGTGCTCACCGCCGGCCTCCCAGCTCGCGCCAGCGCGGGCAGTCCACGCAATGGTCGTTGACCATGCCCACAGCCTGCATCAGCGCGTAGCAAATCGTCGGGCCGACAAATCTGAAGCCTCGCTTCAGCAGCGCCTTGCTCATTGCGTCGGACTCTGGCGTGCGTGCTGGAACTTCCGTCATCGCCAGCCGCCGGTTCTGAATCGTCCGCCCGCCGACGAACTGCCACAGATACGAGTCGAAGCTGCCGAACTCCTTTTGCGCCGCGAGGAAGGCCTGCGCGTTGGCGATCGCCGCCGACACCTTCAGCCGGTTGCGCACGATGCCGGGATTTGCCATGAGCTCCGCCACTTTACGCGCGTCATAGCGGGCAATTTTCCTGGCGTCCCACTGGTCGAATGCTGCGCGGTAGCTTTCCCGCTTTTTGAGGATCGTCTCCCAGCTCAGGCCCGCCTGCGCGCCCTCGAGGACGAGGAACTCGAACAGCCTGTGGTCGTCATGCGCGGGCACGCCCCACTCGCGGTCGTGGTAGGGGATGGACAGCTCCGTCCTGGCCCAGGCACATCGGCTCATGCTACTGCTTCGCCTTCTTGGCGAGTTTCTCGATCGCTGCGATCAGGTCCTTGGGCCCGGCGTCGAAGAGGTCGAACTCCACCTCACCGAGTTTCTTGCCGTCGGCGGCGAGGAGGATGAGTGTCGGGTAGCCGTCCACCTTGAATTCCTTCTGCAACGCCTCGTTGGCGGCCTTCAGTTCGGGCGACTGCTTTTTTTTCGCGGGAAAGTCCACTTCGACGAGCACGAGGCGTTGCTTCGCGTAATCGGTGAACGCCTTGCTTGGGAAGATTTCCTTCGCGAGGCGGATGCACGGCGGGCAGAAGTCCGAGCCGGTAAAATCCAGCAAGACCATCTTGCCCTCGGCCTTGGCCTGTGACCTGGCCTTGGGCAGGTCGGTGAGCCATGACGGGTCGGAGGCGAGGGCGGTTTGAAACAAGGCCAGAGCGGCAGCGAGGCTGAGGAGGAGGTGGCGCATAGGTGGGCGGAAGGTATCCGGTCGTGAGCGTGGACGCAAACCTGTCCTTGGATGCCCGCCCTGTCCGCTTGGGCGGGGCCACAGCCGGCGTGAAAATGCAAAACGCGGGAGGCTGTTGCCAGCCTCCCGCGCGCGAAATCTCAGGTGTGATTAGTAACGGTCGCCGCCGCGTTCGCGGCGATCGCCGCTACCGCCTCGGTCACCGCGATAGCCACCACCGCCGCCACCGCCGCCACCGCCCCGGTAACCGCCACCGCCACCGCCACCTCGGTAGCCACCACCACCGCCGCCTGGACGCTCTTCACGAGGGCGGGCAACGTTCACAGTGAGGTCACGGCCTCCGACGTTTTTGCCGTGCAAGTTCTGGATGGCCTTCTCGGCTTCCTCGGCGGACGCCATGGTGACGAAGGCGAAACCGCGGGATTTGCCGGTTTCGCGGTCCAACATGAGGTTGACTTCCATGACAGTGCCGAACGCGGCAAAGGCGTCCCGCAGGTCGTTTTCGGTTGTGGAGAACGCGAGGTTGCCCACGAACAGTTTGTTGTTCATTGATGATTTGCTCGTGTCGCTCCTTCTGCTCCGACTGTTCCCGACAACCGGGTTTCAAATCATCACTGAACCACGTTCACCTGACGATCCACCAAATCCTGCAACCGGCGCGACCGAATGCGGGAGCGTATATGAGGGAAACGCCGGGGTTTTGCAACTGCTCTTTTGGGCTGCTGACGGAGGCCCGCGCGCTGTGGCAAGGAGCGGTCCAAGGACTGCAAATGGGAGATGGAATCCGCCTTCGGACCTGGGCGGACACGCGGTCCGGAGCACCAACTCACTTGGGCAGCCACTTCTCCCAGTTCTTGGCGTAGGCGCTCACGTTCGCCTTGGTCACGGCGATGAGCGGTGTCACATCCTGCGGGGAGGCGGGATTTTTCTTGAGATGGAGCTTGTTGACGAGGTGCTGGACGGCGTGCTGGCCATAGCCATACACGTCCTGTGCAAGGAGGATTTCCACATGGCCGCTGCGGACGTAGGCAAGCTGCGGCGGGAGGGCGTCCACGGAGACACACTTGACGGTGCCGGCTGGCCACTTGAGGGCGTTGTCGGTGAAGAGCGGCCAGCCGCCGAGCAGGCCCCAGCCTGTGATGTCCGGGTTGGCCTGCTGCACCTGCTCGATCTTCGCGACGGCGTCCTGCGGCGTCTCCTTGTGGTAGAAGATGTCGAGCACCTTGATGCCGGGAGATTTTTTTGCGGCGGAGCGGAATCCTGCGGCGCGTTGCTGGAGGTTGACGGCGTTGGGGTTGCCGTCGATGGCGGCGACAGTTCCTTTGCCTCCCATCAATTTCGACAGCTCGACGAACGTCCGCTCGCCGCACTGGAAATCATCAATGCCGATGCTCACGAAGCGCCGGCTGGCTGGCGCGTCGCCGGAGAAGGTCGCCACGGGCACGCCCTGGCGGTCCGCCTTGTTGATGGCGTCGGTCAGCTTGCTGGCATCCGAGCAGGAGATGATGATGCCATCGGTGCCGGCGAGGAGCAGCTGCTCGATGAACTCGGCCTGACGCTGGGCGTCCTCCTCGTTGGGGGTGCGCCAGTCAATTTTGATCCTGATGCCGTGCTTGGAGCTGAGTTCCTTCGCGGCGTCCTCGGCGCCGGCGCGCGCGGCGAGGAAGAACATGTTGCCCTGTGACTTGGCAATCATGCCGAAGGAGTAGCTCTTCTGCGCCTGGGCCAGTAGCGGGGAAAAGGCGGCGAGCAACGCGGCGATGCGGAAGGCGGACTTCAACAGTGGTTTCATCGCCGCCATCGTAGCCGCAGGCGGAAGTGCCGGCGACAAAAAGTTGAGAAGACCTGCCCCGGGGGGCCGCGCGGCTAAATCTGCTGCACGACTTTCTGGTAGCACTCCGGGCAGATGCCGTGGGTGAACTTGGCCTGCGAGTGCGTGGTGATGTAGGACTCGACCTCGTGCCAGTAGTTCCGGTCGTCGCGGATTTTTTTGCAGTAGCAGCAGATGGGCAGGAGGCCTTGAAGCTGTTTCACATGCTCCAGCGCAGCTTCGAGATCATTCACGCGGGCGGCCAGTTCTGTCTGGAGATGCACCACGCGAGCGCCGACTTGCACGCGGGCTTTCAACTCCTCCTGGTCGAAGGGCTTGGTGATGTAGTCGTCCGCGCCGGATTCGAGACCTTGCACGATGTTCGCCTTCCCGCCCCGGATGGTGAGCAGGATCATGTAGAGCGGCGAGAGCTTGAGCTGGTGGCGCGCGCGGCAGCAGAGCTCCACGCCGTCCATGCCGGGCATCTGCCAGTCAATCACCGCGAGCCGGGGAGGGTTCTCGACTTGAAGCGCCTGGATGGCCTGTTCGCCGTTGGTGGTGCTCACCACCTCGTATTGCCAGCGGGTCAGCAGGTCTTCAAGGATCCGGCGGACTACTGGGTCATCTTCGACGATCAGGACTTTCATGCGTGCGTGCTGTGATGCGCGCGAAGCCTTCCAAGAACCGCCCGGCGCGTCAAGCTACGCGTGCGGCCAGCCGCGGTAGAACCGCCCGGGAGGCCGCTCATGGGCTCCACTGGTAGTCCGGTGAGTCGGGATAGTTCGGCTCGCCCGGCACGGCCACGCGATGAAAACTGGCGTGTCCATCGAGAAAGGTATAATTGGACTTCACCTCCCTGCCCTCGACGTGCCAGACCTCGCCCCGGCCAGCGGCCCCGCCCCCAGAATAGTTGAAAGCCACGTTGTCGGCGAAGATGATCGTGAAGCTGGGCTTGTTGGCCCTGTCCACCTGGAACTTGGTCTGTCCCGCCACGCTGAAGGTCGCCGTGCCCGCCGGGTTGCGGTAGTTGATCATGTATGAGTTGCCGAAGTCGCGATACACGTTGTCCGTGGCCTGCAGCGTGCCGAAGGCGACATGGCCCTTGTCACTCGGGCACCGGGCGATGGGGACCTCGGAGTCGGCCGCGTAGGGGCCGCCATTGTAACGGTTGAGCCAGCGCTGCGCGTCGTCGGCTGGGAGGTTGTAGGGCGCGAGGGCCAGCGCGCCGCGCTTGCCGGCGAATGTGATGGTGGAGAGCGCAGTGCTCGCCGGGAAATTCCCCTCGTTGTCATCCGCGTAGATGCGGAAACCGAGCCCATATTGCTTCAAGTTGCTGGTGCACTTGATCCGCTTGCTGCGCTCCTTCCCACGGGCCAGCGCCGGAAGCAACATGCCGGCTAGAATGGCGATGATGGCGATTACCACCAGCAGTTCAATCAAGGTGAAGCCGTTACGGGCGGGTCGTTGCGCGGACGCGTTCATGTGGTGGGCTGGCGATACGCCCGCCGCGCACTGCTGTCAACCGCAGCCTTCCCTTGGCCAACCAGTTGGAGGCTGAGGGCCTGCTCTGCTGAGCGGGACCGCCTCTTTGAGTTTCTCGTGGTTTTCAAAACGGTCTGCGTGGGTGCCGTCTGCCAACAGTTTCTCTCCGAGGCATCTCCGCTGAGCTTGGGTCGCCGCGTCCGATTGGCGAGTCCTTCCGCCGCCGAAGTCCTCTCATCCTAAAAACCGCGGTTGGTTCACGCAAAGGACGCGAAGGACGCAACGCCGAAGGGCATTTTTTCCAAATGCAAGCGCCGGCAGTTTTCACCCAGCGGGTGAGAGGTCGCGGTTTCAAAAGTCTTTTCCTTTGCGCCCTTTGCTCCCTTTGCGTGAGGTTCAACTGCGGAAACTAGGCTCATCGGAACGGCTGTGTCAGCAGCCGGTCCAGGCGCGATTCCTCCGCACCACGGAACTGCTCAAGGCCGAGGGTCATGCCGTCGTGGCCGGCTTCGGGTTGGGCGCGATAGGTGCGGAAAAGCCAGTCCCACCACGGCAGGTTGAAGCCGAAGTTGCTGTCTGTCTCGCGGCGCAGGACGGAGTGATGCACGCGATGCAGGTCCGGCGTGACGACGAAGCAGCGGAGCACGCGTTCCAGCGCTTCGGGCACCTTCACATTGCTGTGATTGAACATCGCGGTGGCATTGAGCAGAACCTCGAAGACCAGCACACTCACGGCGGGAGCGCCCAGCGCGGCGATGACAAGGCACTTGAGCCCAAACGATAGCAGCATCTCCACCGGATGAAATCTTGCCCCGGTCGTGACATCCACCTCCACGTCCGCGTGGTGCATCCGGTGGAACCGCCAGAGCACCGGCACCAGATGGAAGGCGCGGTGCTGTGCGTAGATGGCAAAGTCCAGCGCCACGACGGCCACGATGACCTCCAGCCACGCGGGCCAGCCGGCGAGTTGCAGGAGTCCCCATGCCCGGGCCTCAGCGAACAGGGCGAAGCCAACGGCCCCGGCCGGAGCGACGGCGCGGGTGAGCAACGAATCGAGCACCGCCACCCCAAGGTTGGCAGGCCACCGGCGCAGCCGCGCAACCGTCCGCACGCGTCGGGCAGCAACGCTCTCCCACACGGCCATCGCAGTGAGGATGGTGAAGAACACACCCAACCGGACTGCTTGCTCCCGGACCAGAACAGGGTCGGTCATGATGGCGTCGGACACGTGCGGATGCTTTCACCCGTCCTTCTCGCGCGCAAGCCGTGCGGTGGACGGCCAGGCAACTTCATCTCTGTAAAATGATTGAGCATCAAACCGAGGGCGGGTTTTGGTTTTCCATGTTGAGGTCGATTTTTCCGGTTGCCCAATCGTTGCTGGTTTCGCAGAGGAGCGCAGTGATCAGGCGCAGGAGCGAGTTTGCACTTGGGAAGACGCTGGCCACTCAGATGCGCCCCCTTTGAGTTCCTGCGCCATACGAGCTTGCCGCTGACTCGGAAGCGCGCGTAGTATGTGCCCGATGCCGAGTTGCGGACCACATTTGGGGCGCGCGCTTTTTCCCATGAGGACGACGTTTGTTTCGGTGGCGTTGACGGTCGTTTCGGCACTGCCGAGCAAAGAAAAGCAGTATAGAAAGGCCAGCAATCGCGTGTTTTCAAAAGTTGTAAGTGTCTCGCTGTGAATTTTTGCGCTTGTAGCTCAGTTGGATAGAGCATCCGCCTTCTAAGTTGGAAAGGCCGTTTTTCCCATTTTTACCCACCTGCATCTAAATGTGCTTCACTCGGCAATTCAACAACTTGGAGTGCTTCGGGCGTTCGCCAACTCTGCTCGACAAAGCGCAAAAATCACCGCCGAGTATAGAAAAGCAGTATAGAAAAACTCGTGGTGATCAAATGGGAAAAACGGCTTCTGAAATCGGCCACAGCAGGCCCGGAAACATTGCCTGTGCCCAAGGTGATCGTGGTTGGCGTGGAGAAATCAGGCGAAGTGGATGCTCTGGACGGCGAGCGTTTGGAAGGCCGGTTTAGTGTTCAAATCTGGGCGAGCGGATTGACTGGAAACGGAAAAGGCTCATCGGCAACTCGTCCGACAACCCGCTAGAAGGCAAAATCGGGATGGAGTAAAAAATGTCCATGCTCGACCTCTTCGATTCCGTTCAACCGACCAGCTTCAAATCCAAGCTGCAATCCGCTGTTCAACGCCTTGCCGCCTGCAACATCTTCATTGGAACAAGCTCGTGGAAATACTCTGGTTGGCCTGGGCAGATCTACGACGAACAGCGCTACCACTACCGAGGAAAGTTCGCCGAGACCAGGTTCGAGCGGGACTGCCTCGTTGAGTATGCCGAGGTCTTCAAAACGGTCTGCGTGGATGCCGCTTACTACCAGTTTTCGTCGGAAAATACCTCAGCGGACTGGTCGAGAAGGTGCCCGCTGACATTCTCTTCACCTTCAAAGTGACCGACGACACTGCGTTTGTGCGTTTTCACTTGGCGAAGAGGTCATCACGGGTATGCACCCAGTTTCGGGAAATTCTTGGCGTCTTTTTTTTTGACAGGAGACAGGCTTTGGAGTCCACTTGCAATCGTCCAAGTCTCGCTTCTCGCTCTTGAAGCTAGGCTTGGGCGGGATTTGCATGAGACCGCAGAAAGTTAAGGCAGTGGTTCTGATTCCGGTAGCCGCGTGCATTGTCGTTGTGACGACATTGTTGGCACATTTTTCTCCAA